>CAMRBW010000015.1 GCA_947040555.1 uncultured Oceanospirillales bacterium
AGTTTATAGAGATACCCTCGTTAACAACGTGCTCTCGTCAGGGATTAGGGGTGGTGTTTTGGTTGGTGGTATTCGTTATGGTCTGGATATCTACGATAGATACAAGAGAGATGGGGTGTTGCCATACCAATATTCGGACGAAGAGTTCCATGATTTTGTTAAGACTACTGCCGGCAGCGGTCTTCGTGGCGGCTTAAGCTCAATGGTTACATTTAATCTCTCAAGAAAGATACCAAGTGTTCTTACTGGTGCAGCTGTTGGTATTGGCAACATGATGTACGATCGCTATCAGAAAGGCAGTCTGGATAAGTTTAAACTCTCTGATGCTGCTCATACAGGTGCTGAATCCATATCGGCAGCCGCAGGGGCTTGGCTTGGTGCCTGCGTTGGTGCCTATGTGCCACTGCCAGCAGCTGTCCCTCTGGGTACTCTGAGCGGTAGTATTATCGGGCATTATCTCTATGATGCAGTTATTAGTTATGATCAAAATTTGGTGGATAGCCTTTTTGATGGTTCTTCCTTCCTTTTTTTAAGTTTTTGCACTGGCTAAAGCAGGAGTTAAACGACCTCCGGCGGAGCCGTAGGCTTTTATAGGGGATGCACTCAAAGGGCTATTGTTGCGCCCATAGGTGCGATTGCCAGTCTATTTTTAACTGTTCTCGATGAATCAGGTGACCTTCAAGGATTTTGCAGCCTTTCCTTTCGTCAAGCCTATGGAATATCTCCTCGAGAAATCTCCTCAAGCTTCCGTAAATCACTTTTTCCCTTTTTATTGAGATGAACACAACGTGATATTTACCATCCCAACGTGTATGACTCAGACTCTTGTAGTCTGGCATGGGTAATATCTCTATGTTTCTTGGCGGAAACATCAAGGTAGATACCAAAGTAAATTCCGGTATTGCATCGGGGGCATGAGCTGATTGCCATTCCCGGCAGCCATTCCCGCTCTTTCCTGTATCCCTTGATCCGTAAAGGCTGTAGCGCAGATCTTTTTTTCTGTTTCGTACGATTTTGAGCTGGTTTCTTGTGGCTGATGCCGCTTGTCCCCGTGGGGCATAGTCTGTGTCGTTGTGGTTTCTATCGATGTCGTATAAAGAGCGGGAATTGCTGCATCCCGGTATTTTTGTGGCTGAGAGTTGGCAAAGCAACCCTGTGGAACAGGATGGAATGCCGGCATGGAGTCTGAAATGGCAGATAGAAAAAAGTGGTAACACTTTTTAACACTATAATCTGGCGGCTCTGGGGGGGGGGGCTAAACTTAGCCAGCTTGTTACTAAGGGAAGCAAATGAAAATGATTAGACTGAAGTGTCGTTCTGTGAATGAGTTTCAGAGCAATCTGCTGGCGTTATCTGTGATGCTGGCGTTGTCTGTTTCGGGAGTTGTTTCTGCGTCGGGCGGCGTTTCGATGTGGAAATATGAGACTGATAGGGTCGATCAGGAGCGTAATGCGGATGTGTTCCAGAATGCCCCAATGATTAGTGATGTTTCGCTTGTGAGAGGGAGTTCAGGAGTTTTTCTCGATTTTTCTTGCGCCAAAGAAATGTATTGGCGGCATCATACCTGCGCAGAAACGGAAGTCTTTACAAGGGATGATATAAACTACCGCATCAGGTCGATTCCGGACTTGGGAACTGTGCAAATTATAACCAAAGTACCTGACGAAGGATTTAATATTCAGGATCTTGTTATGGTCAGCTCGCGAGTGGAGTATGATAGCGAGGGCAATCTGATGGATATTAAGTTTCCTGATGATGCACTTGAGGAGCAGAAGGCTGAGCTAACAGGTACTCTCGGAGCTGTGTTTCAGAAGCTGGCAGATGGGAGCAATAGTCTGCTGAGTCTGATGGGCGATAATGCCACGGTACTACTGAATACCAATGCCGACGGTGTTTTGTTTCGAGTGTACGGTACCCATGCGCTCAAGGAAGTTTTTGAGATGTGGATCCCCACTCAAGGAGAGGTCTCAGTGACGTTACTGAGCAGCCCGTCCGATCATCTGACTGAAAGCTTAGGGGAAAAACGTAAACTGAGAGTTATCGCTCTAGCGGAAAGCGATAAGGTAAGTCTCACCACTGCAGCGACAGACTACCTCAAGAGCGTTGCAAAAGAGTTTGATGTGGGTGAGCTTCGTCATAAGGCTGAAAAGCTTGGGCGTGTGGGTGAGTCCGGGATTTACGATAGCGGCGTTTATAGTGACACCCTCACTAACACCCTGCGCTCGAAATATGGGACGGGGATCCAAGATGTTGTTCTTGGCGCATCTGGCACGCACAATGTTTATGTCTTAGCAAAGAGTGATGCAATGTCGGCTGCTACCCCGGGGGAGCTCTGGGGGCAGCTACGCACTATGCATTCACTTGCGCCTGATAGAACAACCTTTAAGTTGCCAGAGGCAGTATACAATATAGCCCGGGAAGATAAAAATTTTGAAAAATTCAATGATGTAGTCCAGAAAGATGTGGATGCTGACAGTTTATCTCACGACAATACTAAAAATTATATCGTTCTTGACAACGATGCCAACGCTGAGAGCTCCTACAGGTACGCTGGTCACAATGCTCTGGCATTTATGAATGGTGCTTTGATTGGTGCTGTTATTCATTCTGGTCTGGATATCCACGATAGATACAAGAGAGATGGGGTGTTGCCACACGAATATTCGGACGAAGAGTTCAGGGATTTTGCTAAGACTACTGCCGGCAAAGGTTTGCGTGGCGGCTTAGGCGCGGTGGCTACATTTAATCTCTCCAGAAAGATACCATGTTTGTTTGCTGGTACAGTTGTTGGTATGGGCAACACGATGTACGAGTACTATCAGAAAGGCGATCTGGATAAGCTTAACCTCGGTGATGTTGCTCATATAGGTGCTGAGTCCTTGTTTTCATCCGCAGGGGCTTGGGTTGGTGCCGGCGTTAGTGCCTATGTGCCACTGCCAGCAGCTAGCACTTTGGGTACTCTGGGCGGCAGTATTATCGGGTATTATCTCTATGATTATGCAGTTAATAATCCTATAGATTGGGATAGCTATTTCTTCCTTTCTGAATAGATGATTGACTAATTTGGTTAGCTACTTACCTGCTGGTCTGTCCTCTTTGCAAGGAGGACGGACGGTTCTTTCGAACCGTTGAGTTGAGAGAGTGGTCGCTTTTTGGTATCGTGCAACCCCATCTTGTATTCATTCTTCCTCTACTCCTCGAAGCGTTCAAAACGCTGATCAGATAACGGGTTTTCAATGACGCGCTATATATTCGTCACCGGCGGTGTTGTTTCCTCACTGGGGAAAGGTATTGCTGCCGCATCCCTTGCTGCCATTCTTGAGGCTCGTGGGCTAAAAGTCACCATGCTAAAGCTGGATCCTTATATTAATGTGGATCCGGGAACCATGAGCCCCTTTCAGCATGGAGAGGTTTTTGTTACCGAAGATGGGGCTGAGACGGACCTGGATCTCGGTCACTATGAACGTTTTATCAATGCGACCATGGGTAAGGGTAATAACTTTACCTCCGGCCGCGTCTATGAACATGTGCTGCGTAAAGAGCGTCGTGGAGACTATCTGGGTGGTACGGTTCAGGTTATTCCGCATATTACGGATGAGATTAAATCCCGCATTATTGCCGGCGTCGGTGATGCGGATGTAGCGCTGGTGGAAATCGGCGGTACTGTGGGCGATATCGAATCCCAGCCCTTCCTGGAAGCGGTTCGTCAGATGAAGGTTGAGCTCGGTCCGCGCCGCGCCCAGCTGATGCACCTGACGCTGGTTCCTTGGATCAAGACAGCTGGTGAGTTAAAGACCAAACCGACCCAGCACTCTGTGAAAGAGCTGCGCTCCATCGGTATTCAGCCGGATGTACTGATCTGCCGCTCTGAGAAGCATATTGATCTCGCCTCCCGTCGCAAGATCTCCTTGTTTACCAACGTTCAGGAACGTGCGGTTATCTCTTTGGAAGATGCTGATTCCATCTACAAAATTCCAGGCATGCTGCGCGATCAGGGTCTGGATGAGACGCTGGTGGAGAGCTTTGGTCTTGAGTGCAAGCCTGCTGATCTTTCCGAATGGAACGATGTGGTCGAGCGTGAGCAGAATTCACAGAACGAAGTGACTGTTGCTATGGTCGGCAAGTATATGGAGCTGCTGGATGCTTACAAATCTCTGATCGAAGCGATGAAGCATGCCGGTCTGAGCACCCGTACCAAGGTCAATCTGCGTTACATCGATTCGGAAGAGATCGAGCAAAATGGCACCGGTTGTCTGGAAGGTGCGGACGCTATTCTGGTGCCCGGCGGTTTCGGCAATCGCGGTGTGGAAGGTAAGATCACGACTGTTCGCTATGCCCGTGAGAACAAAATCCCTTACCTCGGTATCTGTCTGGGTATGCAGGTGGCGGTTATTGAATATGCACGTCATGTGGCGGGTATTGAGGGCGCGACCAGTACTGAGTTCAAACCGAATGCGAAGCACCCCGTTATCGGTATGATCACCGAATGGATGGATGAGTCCGGTCTGGTTGAACAGCGTACCAATGCCTCTGATTTGGGTGGTACTATGCGTCTGGGTGCACAGTTGTGTCATTTGGAGCAAGGCACCAATGCCTTGGCTGCTTACGGTGCAGAGACCATTAAAGAGCGTCACCGCCACCGTTACGAAGTGAACAACCATTACGTAGAGCAGCTGGAAAATGCTGGGTTGGTGGTTTCCGGTCGCTCTGTGGACAAATCTCTGGTTGAGATTGTCGAAGTGAAGGATCATCCATGGTTTGTGGCCTGTCAATTCCACCCCGAATTTACGTCGACGCCGCGCTACGGTCATGGCCTGTTCACCGCGTTCGTAAAAGCAGCACTTTCTGTGCAAGAAGCACTTTCTGTGAAAGAAGCCGGGGAGAAAAAGTAAATTATGCTGCACAAGACCATCACTCTGCCCAACGGTATTGAGATCGCCAACAACAAGCCGTTTGTGCTGTTCGGAGGAATGAACGTTCTGGAGTCTAAAGATCTGGCTCTGGAAGTGTCTGGATATTATGTGGAGATGACCCGCAAGCTGGGTATTCCTTACGTATTCAAGGCTTCGTTCGACAAGGCTAATCGCTCTTCTGTTGAGTCCTACCGCGGACCAGGTATGGAAAAAGGGTTGGAGATCCTGCAGGCGATCAAGGATACCCACGGTTGTCCGGTGATCACCGATGTGCACGAGATTCACCAGTGTCAGGCGGTGGCGGAAGTGGCGGATGTCATTCAGTTGCCAGCCTTTCTGGCTCGCCAGACCGATCTGGTGGTGGCCATGGCCAAGACTGGTGCGGTCATCAACGTCAAGAAGCCCCAGTTTATGAGCCCGGGTCAGATGGGCAATATCGTGGAGAAGTTCGAAGAAGCAGGCAATAGCAAAGTCATGCTTTGCGAACGCGGCTCTTGCCACGGTTACGACAATCTGGTGGTGGATATGCTTGGCTTCCGTACCATGGCCGAGGTGAGTGGTGGTGCACCGTTGATCTTTGATGCAACCCACTCTCTGCAATGCCGCGATCCAATGGGCGCAGCGTCCGGTGGTCGTCGCCATCAGGTGACCGAACTCTCCCGTGCCGGTCTGGCACTGGGTATTGCGGGTCTGTTTATTGAAGCGCACCCCGATCCGGACAGGGCGCGTTGTGATGGTCCGAGCGCTCTGCGCCTGAGTCAACTGGAGCCATTCCTGCGCCAGATGAAGGCACTGGATGATCTGGTCAAAGGCTTTGAAGAGCTGGATACCAAGTAATCATCCATAAAAAAACAAAGGGGAGGTAAATTCCCCTTTGTTTTTATACTTTTTACTCAATACTCAACACTCAACACTCAACACTCAAATCACTCCCCGGTAACCACTTCATAGCAGGGCTCATAATGAGATCCAGGCAGTTTCATGCGCTGCTGTTCGACAAATGCGTTGAGCAGGGTGTCGATGCGCTGCATCAGCTGCGGCTCTCCGTGCAGTTTGAATTTGCCGTGCTTTTTGATGCTGGCAACGCCTTGCTCTTTGATGTTCCCGGCAACAATGCCTGACATTGCACGACGAAGGTTAGCTGCCAATTCAACCGGTGGCAGGCCGGACTCCAGCTTGAGTTGCGCCATGGCGTCATGGGTTGGTTCAAAGGGCTGCTGGAAAACAGGGTCAATCTTGAGCTGCCAGTTAAAATGAAAAGCATCGTTGTGTTTGCGGCGATAGCGGGTGACGCGCTCCAGGCCGGTCTTCATGGTGTTGGCGACCGCTTCCGGATCATTAATGATAATGGTGTAGAGCTTTTGCGCCTCACTGCCCAGGGTATCGCCGATAAAGGCATCGATCTGCTCGAAGTAGGCTTTTGATCGCTCAGGTCCGGTGAGTACAAAGGGATAGGGTTGGTCTTGGTTGTCCGGATGCAGCAGGATGCCGATCAGGTAGAGAATCTCTTCACAGGTGCCGGGGCCGCCAGGGAAGGCGATAATGCCGTGACCCATGCGGACAAACGCCTCCAAACGTTTTTCGATATCCGGCATGATGATCAGTTCGTTGACAATCGGGTTGGGGCTTTCTGCCGCAATAATACCGGGCTCGGTCAGGCCGACAAAGCGGCCGTCGGTAATACGCTGTTTGGCATGACCAATATGCCCCCCTTTCATCGGCCCTTTCATGGCGCCGGGGCCGCAGCCGGTACAAATGTCCAGTTCGCGCAGCCCCAGATGGTAGCCAACCTCTTTCGTGTATCTATACTCTTCATGGCCGATGGAGTGCCCCCCCCAACAGACGACGAGATTGGGCGGTTCACCCGGTCTGAAAGCGTCGGCATGGCGAAGGATTTCAAAAACCATGTTGGTGATTTCGTACGGTTCCTTCGGGCGATGCAGACCTTGGGCTTCGATCTCAGTGTGCAGATGAAGAATATCCCGAACGACAGAGAACAGGTTCTGGCGAACACCACGGATAAGCTCTCCATTAACAAAAGCGCAGCTTGGGGCGTTGATCAGCTCCAGTTGCAGTCCGCGATGTTCCTGAATAATCCGGATATCAAAGTTGCTGTAGAGAAGCATCAGTTCATGGGCATCGTCGAGTTCGGTATCACAGCTTAATATGGCCAGAGAACATTGGCGAAAGAGGCTGTAAAGACCTGTGCGGGAGGTGTCTTGCAGCTGACTGACCTCCCGTAAAGAAAGCACATTCATGCGGCCTGCAGGGTAGACCAGCGCATTGACGGTTTGGCATCTTGCCATACAATTTTCCTCTATAAAAACGGGTACGACCACGACTGTTTTTATTCTCTGTTGAAAGTTGTTGTGGACGAAAAGTTATTATGGTGAGTTTTTCGTCAGGGTGGTCGCCCATCTATACCATAACAAAGCAGACTAGGCGTTGGGTAGAGTCGGTTTATGCATCGGGTGATTCGAAGGCGTCTGGTAGACGTACTTCAGGTAGCTCTTCGTTCGTTACGAAGTTAACATCTTTCTCGGTTATCTTTAAAATTTTGGCCAAGTGTATTTCGCCGGTATTTTCGTCAATCATATTCATATTCTCCATTATTTTTTCGATGATACTGCCTTGCATTGTGTTGACGATACTTTCACAGAGGCTGGCAAAGGGAATCATGGCGGCGTGGCGGCTAAAGAAGGATATGCTTAGATATTGAGTGAGATCAGCCGCTTTGATTTTGCCATTAGTTACCGGCAGCTTATCCAGCTTGATGCAGAAGTTGAGGGCGAAGGTTAACAGCCGAATAACGCCGGCATATTTGGCGATAAATCGGCTGTTCGAACGCTTGATGGCCTGAGAAACAAAAGGGTAAAGCGCCCCTTTCATCGAGAAAGAGATATGACCAGTAAGGGTTTTATCCAGTTGTTGATGGGTATCGAGGTTTACGGATTTTTCCAGTGGGCTGGCATGGGTGTTATTCTTCTTCTTAAGTGTGCCAGCTATCTCTTGAGCAAAATTGGGAAAATCGGCGGTAAGACTTTGGGCATCAGAGTGGGAATTGATTTTCACTTTATCCGATTGGAAGTCAAGGGTCGCTCCCACTTTTCCGCAGCCGGCGGTACCGTTGATGGAACCCTTGATGTTCAGCTTTCCTGAGTCCAGTTTGGCGGTGATCTGCCGGTCGCGCTCTTCTGGGGCTTGTCTGGTCGCTACCGACGCATTTGTTGCGCAGGCTTCCAGAGTCAGATCAAGCCCAAGCTGATCTTCTGTATTTTTTGTGGAGAGTTTTATTTCACCGATGGTTATGGCGTTGAGTTTTTGGCTGGCATCGTGCTGAGACCCCATGTGCAACTGTTCCATAGAGGCTTCTACATGTAGCGGTTGCAGTGGTTGCTGATCGGTTCCGGTCAGATCCAGCTTTGTCTGGACGTTAACAGAATCGGCGGTGATATTCGTTTTGGATTTGCCAGCGCTCTCTTGAATGATCTGTGACTTTATGTTTTTGACCTTACCTTCCCCCTTGATCTGGCCCGAAGGGAGTGCCACATCCAGCTCTTCCACACTTACGTCGGTAGTATAGGTGTCCTGTTGATCGACTTTGACCTCGTAAACCGTGTGACTGGCATTGACGATGGCGTTCTGTCCCTGGGGTTTGACGGCGTCCTGGTGCGTCAGTTGCTCTTGCTTTTGTTGCTGCAGGGTTTTCAGATTTGAGAGTATCAACTGTAGTTGTTTTTTGGGCTTTTCGGGCAGATCTTTGGTCAGGGTTTGCAGCTTGTCATTAATCTGAGCGTAATCGGGCTCAAGATTGTCGCCGCCGACCATTTGCTTGACATCAAACTTCGCCGCAGGCAATGAGACTTTCATCCGTTCCATAGCGGTAGACTGACCGGTGGTAAAAGCGGGTTTGGTGAGTGTAAGAGTCCCGGAGACCTTGGCGTTTTCAGCGGTCGTCACAGTCATGCTGGTGTTAACGGTGTCGGCCTCGTAGGCGGCATCGGTATAGACTATTTTATCCGGTGGCCTCTGCCACTCTTCTGCGGTGCGCTGGAATGTCTTTCCGTAATTATTTTGTTCCACTTTTGATGTCGGGGTGTAATCCATACGGTAAGCGACGCGGGCATTGGTGAGCGTGGTTGTGCCCAGATTAGCTTCCAGTCCCTCGCTTGGGATCCATTCAGAGATATCGGTATGGGTGAGTTTGGTTTCCTCTGCGCCTGTTTCGACTAACACGGATTGGGCATTGGGGTTTTTTGCGATGGCTGTTTCACTCTTTACGGGAACATATCTCAGCCAGGCATGGGATAATGTGGCCCCTTGTGAGTCTATGATTCCATGAAGGTTTTGTGCGCTCATCTGTTTGATTGATAAATTCGTCTGTATTTCACCGTCGCTGGTTGGGTCAGGGGCAACATGAATATCAATGTCTTTGGCGCTACCGCTGCCCCGGATATATCTGTTCTCATCCGTGACCTGATCAGGATCTGTTCCCACGGCAAAGTGTTTTGCCTTGGTTTCGGAAATCTTGATGTCAGTTATTTGCTGGTCAATGTCAATATGGCCGGTGATGGTTTTAGCTGTACCATCGAACTCAATTCCACCCTCAAGGGTTATGTCCGCCTCCTCCGTGCTGAAGGCGACATGGGCATGACTGTCGTCGTTTTCCGGGGATGCCGATTTCAGATATACGACACCTTTACCAAGTGTCAGGGGGCCCTTCAGATCGTAGGGCTGCTGGAAGGTTGATTGTGGAATATTCAGATCCCCTGTCATACGGCGAAAACCAATAGCGGTTTTACTTGAGGCACCGTCGGGCTTTTGATTCGATTGGGAGGCGATGGTCAGACCCTTGATCTCCCCCTTGTCGAAGCCGATGTCTCCTTTAGAAGTGAGGTTCAGGGTCGGGCAGTGAAGACTTTTCTTGCCGTTTGTGCTGTGAATATCCATGCGTTCGGTCTTCAAATGGATGTCGGTCGTGCCAAAAAGTGTGCGGGGCAGGGTTTTTTCCAGCGTACAACGCAGGGATTTTGGAATAATGGGCTGGAGTTTGTGACTGTGTATACGCGCATCCAGATGGGTGACATGCATGTTGTAGGATTCATCATCGCTCTTCTCTGCTTTTTCCCCCGCGTTTTCTCCGGCTTTTTTTTCTGTGCCTGACAGACGATCAATGGACAGGTTGACGTTGTTCAGTGTCAGAGCGGTTTGGCCGGTATCGGGCGTGCCGGTGAGCTGAGTGCTGAGCGTCGCATTCTGAATATGGCACTGTATGGCGGAGGGAGAGAGGCTGTCGGTCAGGTTGTGACGGTTGGTAAACAGAGCGCCAAGGTTGCCATAGATTCCCCCACTCTCCAGCAGACGTTTGATGATATGACCGTCTTTAAAGTTGAGGGTGAGTTCTGTCTCAGGCATGGTCAGCTCGGTGTCCTGAATGGTGTCATCATCGAGTTTGATGGCCGCCTTGCCGGCAATCGAAACCTTGATACGCAGTTGCTTGAACGGATCTGAGCCCTCGCCCTTCGCGGTTGGATGTACCTCGTGGAGGGTGAGTTTGACATCCTTGAGAGGGACACCGTATTGAGGGAGCTCCATGGAATCCAGGTGAATGACTTCAGGCTCAAAAGGTTGACCCCGACAGCTTTTGTGGTAAACCGTGGAGAGCTGTTTGAGGGTGCAGGACATATCTTTGCCGCTGAGTCCGGTGATATAGCGGGACAAAAAGGTGCTGATCAAGACGAAAATAACATTTCTGTCGAGAAAGCCGGGTTCGTTGGAGGTTACCGTCCGGTCGGCTGTCGATTTGGTACTAAACCAGCTCGACGGACTCAATATGGACAACCAGCCCCTTGAGGGTTGGGGGTCTTCGGTGCAGATGGTACGTTCGCTGATGGTTTTATGGGGTTGCGTTTCTGTCGATTGAGATGCTGGTGGCTCACCAGCATCGGTGTCAGGTAAGCTGACGTGACGATGATCTGGCGTTTGGTTAAGCAGGGTTCTGGTCTCAGATAACAGCAGATCTGCTTCATCCATAAGGACGGGGGACTGTGATTTGGATGCAGGACTGATAGCGGCAGGTAACCGGTTTAGGGTAGGACACGGTTGAGCGGCCTTTTTGAAAGGTTTTTGGCTCTTGTCTGAGTGGACTGCAGATTCTTGTTGTTCAGAAACATGCTTAGGGACATGTTTAGAGGCATCAGAGGGCGGCTGCAGAAAACGTCCCTTTGAATCCCGATCAATGCTGCCTGCCATGTATGACATCCTGTCTGTTGGTCACTGTTTTTTCAGTTTAGTCTTTTTTTTCCTGAATTCAGGTGGAACAGCAATGTGCTGAAATGACCACAGAACTCAGCGTAAAGATGGGGGCGCTGCATAAGGAGCTGCTTGCTATTGCTGGTTGAGCAGCAACAGAAAAGCAGCTTTTTTGGTGGGCTTGACCGGGTCAGAACAGGTGCTGCTCAACGTCGGCGAATGTTCGGGCGAAGTAAGCGGTCATTCCCTCTGTGATGTATTCTGGCAGCTCTTCAAAATCCTTTCGGTTCGCCTCCGGCAGGATGAGTGTTTTGATCTTGCTGCGTCGGGCCGCAATCACTTTTTCACGAATCCCGCCCACAGGCAGAACGTGACCGGTCAGGGTCAATTCGCCGGTCATGGCTATGGGTTTCGGCTTTTTGTTGCGAGCCAGACTCAGCAGGGCGCTGGCCATGGTGACACCGGCACTGGGGCCATCTTTTGGGGTTGCACCTTCGGGAACATGCAGGTGAATGAACGAGTTATCGAAGAAACCCTTCGGCGCGCCATACTTCTTCAGATTGCTCATGATGTAGCTGTAGGAGATATCTGCCGACTCCCTCATCACTTCGCCCAACCGACCCGTCAACCGAAAACCGGGACGCAAGGTGTGGATGCGACTGGCTTCGATCGGCAGTGTGGCGCCACCCATGGCCGTCCAGGCCAGACCGGTCATCACACCCACACCCTGGATGATTTTTTCCTGACTGAAGTAGGGCTTGCCCAGATACTCTTCCAGATCCTTAGTGGCGATTTTGATCTTCAGGTCACGGTCATTAAGGATTTTCAGCACGGCTTTGCGAATAATGCGCGCCAGCAGTTTTTCCAGATGGCGAACACCGGATTCACGGGCGTAACCTTCAATCAGGGCGCGTAAGGTGGCATCGCTGATTTTTATCTGGATTTTTTTCAGTCCCGCCTTTTTGAGCTGTTTGGGCCACAGGTGGTTTTTGGCAATCGCCACTTTTTCCTGGGTGATGTAACCGGAGAGACGCAGGGTGTCCATCCGATCCAACAGGGGGGCGGGGATGGTGTCCAGCTGGTTGGCCGTACAGATGAACAGCACTTTTGAGAGATCGACACGCATATCCAGATAGTGATCCAGAAACTCGCTGTTCTGGGCGGGGTCGAGTACTTCCAGAAGGGCAGAGGCGGGATCGCCACGGAAGGAGGCACCGATTTTGTCGATCTCATCCAGCATAATGACCGGGTTACTGACTTCAACCTCTTTCAGGGCCTGTACCAGCTTACCGGGCAAGGCGCCGATATAGGTGCGACGGTGGCCTTTAATCTCGGCTTCATCGCGCATGCCGCCGAGGCTGAAACGGTAAAATTGACGGCCCAAAGCATTAGCAACAGACTGCCCGATGGAGGTTTTACCGACCCCCGGCGGGCCAACCAGCAGCAATATGGAGCCGGCAACCTCTTGTTTGTAGGCACCCACGGCAAGAAACTCGATAATACGGTCTTTGACGTCATCGAGACCATCATGATCTTTGTCCATCACTTTGCGGGCATAATTCAGATCGAGATTGTCCTCTGAGAGTTTGCTCCAGGGGATAGATGTCGCCCAGTCCAGATAATTGCGGGTGACGCTGAATTCCGGTGAGCCGATCTCCAGCATGGAGAGCTTATTGAGCTCTTCGTCAATTTTTTTACGCGCGGCTGCGGGGATTTCCTGATCTTGCAAACGTCTTTGGAACTCCTCCAGCTCGGCGGTCTTGTCATCCTTGGCAATGCCCAGCTCTTTCTGAATAACCTTGAGCTGCTCTTTCAGGAAGAATTCACGTTGGTGTTTGTTGATCTTGAGATTAACTTCATCGCTAATCTCACTTTGAAGCCGGGCGACCTCCTGCTCCTTGCGGATCAGCACCAGCACCTTCTCCATACGGCGTTGAACCGAGATGGTCTCCAGAACCTCCTGCAGTTCGTGGGCTGGCGCGGTGGTGATGGCGGCGGCGAAGTCTGCCAGTGGTGATGGCTCCCGAGGGCTAAAGCGATTGAGATAATTTTTCAGCTCTTCGCTGTAGAGCGGGTTGAGAGGGAGAAGCTCCTTGATGGCGTTGATCAAAGCCATGCCGTAGGCCTTCAGGGTGTCTTTATCCTCCTCGGGCGCTTCCATGTATTCGACCTGGGCCAGAAAAGGAGGCCGGCGCCGCAGCCAGTTGACGATGCGAAAGCGCTGCACTCCGAGCGCAATAAATTGCACCTGATCGTCAACTTCAACTATGTTATGAATCTTGACGGCACAGCCGACCTCCGGAAACTCTTCCGGATCGGCCACATCACCGACTATGTTCGGAACATAGGAGAGGCCAAGGGTTTTATGATCGGTCTGGGCGACTCTTTTGAGTGTTTCTTCCCACGGTCTGGCTCCAAATACCAGAGGCTGAACCTGCGCCGGAAAAAAAGGGCGATTGGTGGCTGGAATAATATACAGTTTATCCGGCAAGCTCTTATGAGGGAGCGTCAGCCCCTCGTTATCGTCTTCCCTGGAATTACTGTCCGGACAATCTGTCGTTTCGTCGTGTTCTTCGCTCATAGTAATGTTCGTAAGCTCTTGGTTCAGGTGAGGCTCAGCCTTCGGTTAAGCGGCACGCTGCGATTCAAACATAGTGTGCACTGGTCATAGATAGTGGCGGCTGTGGCATTTTTAAATGCCATTCTGAGATTATGGCTGAAATCACCGGGGATGCATCTGTGATGGCGTCGGGAGGTGTTGTTTTTGCGGTATCATATCAACGGAGTCACCGCCATAGACCGGTTGCACACGGGTAGTCTCAGGACAAATAAAGGGCAGTTCAGAGTGATCCGCCTGTTGATTCAACCATGCGAGAGCTTCATTAAGGGAGGCAAAGCTGCGGGAATGGTAGCGTGCCATTTTATTGGCATCCCGGTATTCGCTGTAGAGGCAATAACAGCTTTGTGACTGGTTGTGTTCGGTAATCACAGTACCGCTGGTGAGCCAGTAGTAGACAGGGCACTGATAGGCCGTATGAGTTCGCAGCTGACTAAAATGAGAAAGCGCTCGAACTCTGGCTCTGGGGATTAAGGCGTGTTTTTTTTGTTTTGGACGATGAAATACGAAAACGCCAGATGAGTTAAGCATGGTAGTCAGACTGTGCATGTAGTGTCAGAAGTCGCGCGATTAAAGCAGTGGCAGAAACCGCAGGCAAGTGAGAAATACCGAATTTCTGAAAATTGCCTATTGCTTCAGCGGAATCGCTGTTATAAATTAGGCCCCGCTTTTAAGGGCTCCCCTGAAAAGCAATCTGGTGAGGTGTCCGAGTGGTCGAAGGAGCACGCCTGGAAAGTGTGTATACGGCAACGTATCGAGGGTTCAAATCCCTCCCTCACCGCCACTTATTAAAAAGCCCGAAGCGTTTTACGCTTCGGGCTTTTTTCGTTGGTGCGCCGGACATGGTACATAGTTGGGAGTGTTTTATGGTCGCCTCCCTGATCCGGCAACACAGAATTTTTCAGATCTGTTTTAAGATTTCAGGGAAATAACGACCTTACGGCTGATACTGTCCGGAAGTAATAAACTGGCCAAAGGCCTCGCACCAGATGATGACGGTATTGTACTGGGTCGGGTCAATGGTGGAGGGCAGTGGAATAATAAAATTGTCGAAAGTTTTGATGTCACCCACCCGAATCATCTCGGTCTTGTGCTGATTAAAGTCCGCTTCTGTTTCAATAAAACGCGGGGACAGATAAAGTTTGTAGTCTGGCCCGGGGGCAATATTTCCGGAAAAACTGATGGAGTCCTTGTTGACGCTGAACTGTCCATCTCCCCAATGGACCCGGTCACTGTCTTTCCGGTCTTTAGTAAATTCTCCCTGGAAACGCTGGGTTTGCCTGCTGTCTTCGAGGACAGATGCTGACGGTGCATCGGGAGCGGTCAGGATGGGTAAAAGGTAAATGCCGGCGGCAAAACCCACTGCGAGACATACGCTATGGGAGATGATCAATAATGATAATCGGGCGAAAGTAACGCTTTGGTTTTTCATTGGGGGGCAGTCTCATATTGATGACTTCATCTTCGATAAAAGGGTAGTGGATCAAATGTGTGCTGTAGCATAAATATCCCTCCCGAACTCAATCTTATTGATCAGCAGTCCGATGACGATGTCGAGCATAAAAAATTTGGTGGCACAGTCTGTGTTTTTGCAGAAATAACGCGGTTTGTCCTTGGGGATACAGCTCTGACCATTCGAAATCTCTCTCAGTACACATTTGACCCACTACCAGAAAATTGAAGTTTTTTATAAAACTGCACATTTTTTGATGTGCGTCATTTCCCCATTGTATATTCGTAAAATTACGCATTCTGTAAACGTTTTAATATTTTTAAATCAATGAATTAGTGGAATATACCCAGTAATTTCCTGATTATGGGGATTCGTCCTCGGGATGTGCTCAACCATAAAGAGCAGCATGAAGAGCAGGATGATACCGAGAACTGCATCACCGGCAAGATTGAGGCTGTTGAGCATCTGGGTAATGAATCCTTCATCTACCTGAGTCATCCGGATATTCACGAGTTCTTTACTGTTTGTGTGGAAGATTCCCGTTGCCGGGAGTCAGGCTCTGATTTCCATGTGGGCGTACCGGCTGAGAACTGCCATGTGTTCGACGACACAGGCAAGGCATTCTCCCGTACCCGTGCTCCCCATTGGGAGTGATCCTGCTAACCCTTTTTCAGCCGGCAGTCTGCTGCCGGTATTGACTCTACTGTGCGAGATGACCAATGCTTGACCATCAACTGATTGATCGTCTGGGCGAACTGTGTGGTATGCCCGGCACCTACTTTGACTTTGCTGGCGACCCGGTAACCATTAAGACGGAATACAAAACTCCGTTGCTGATGGCCATGGGTTTTGATATGAGCACTAACGACAGCGTACAGAAAACGATTGAAGAGGTGCATGCCAAAAAGTGGCAGACCGTACTGAAGCCTGTCACTGTCGTTCATAAACAGAAAGAGCTGGCTGTAGAGTTGTGCTTTGAAAGTGCAAAGCGTCCGAACAGACTGGAGCTATACATCACTCTGGAAACAGGCGATGTAGTGACTCACCAAGTCAATCTGGCACCGGTTGCGGTGAAAGAGACGGCCACTGTCGCCAAAACCGAGTACGCAAAGGTGGATATCGTTCTGTCGGACTGTTTGCCTCTGGGCTACCACTCTCTGACTGTGTCCGGTGCAGGCCTGTCTGCCGAGGGGTCTCTGATTGTTGTGCCCGAAGTCTGCTTTGAACCGGAGGCGATGAAGCAGGGCAAGAAGATCTGGGGTTCCGGCGTACAGCTCTACTCCGTGCGTTCCCAGCGCAACTGGGGTATGGGTGATCTGACCGATCTGGGCACGCTGACCGGAGAGCTGGGTAAACAGGGGGCGGATTTTGTCGGACTGAACCCGATACACGCCCTGTATCCGAGCAACCCACTGCATTGCTCCCCTTACAGCCCCTCCAGTCGTCTATTTGATAATGTGACCTATCTTGATCCGGAACAGGTGGCGGAGTTTGCCGGGTCTGAGAGCGCCCAATCCCTTTTGGCTCAGCCGGAAAACCGGGCGCTACTCGTTGAGCTGCGGGCGACAGATTATGTTGAGTACGACCGGATTGTGCCTCTGAAAATGCAGGTGCTGGAACGGCTCTTTGAAGAGTTCACCAATAAGCATCTGGGTCAGGGGAGTGACCGTGAACAGGTGTTTCAGGCGTTCTGTCAGGAGCGGGGTGAGAAGTTGGATCAATTTGCCCTGTTCGACGCTTTGTTCGAACATTTCCGCAAGAGCGATATGAATAGCTGGGGCTGGCGCTGCTGGCCGGAGGCGTATCATTCGCCATCCAGCCCATCTGTGCAAGCCTTCGCTGAACAGAACCAGCCCCGGATCACCTTCTTTAAATATCTTCAGTGGCTGGTGGGCCAACAGATGCAGGCGGCCCAGCAGAAGGCGAAAGACGCCGGCATGATGGTGGGTATCTACCGTGATCTGGCGGTCGGTGTCGATAGTAATGGCGCCGATGTGTGGGCAGGCCGGGATATTTATGTTCTGGAAGCCAGCACCGGTGCGCCACCTGATGCTCTGGGGCCACAAGGTCAGGATTGGGGACTGCCGCCGTTTAATCCGGCTGTTCTGCAGGAAAGACGTTACCAGCCGTTTATTGAGCTGATTCGTAATAATATGCGTAACTGTGGTGCCCTGCGTATTGACCATGCCATGGGGCTGTTCCGACTATGGTGGTGTCCGAATGGCAACACGGAGAACAGGGGCGCTCGCTATGGTTGCTATGTTCATTATCCCCTGCAGGACATGATCGGTATCATCAAGCTGGAGAGTCATCGTCAGCAGTGTCTGGTCTTTGGTGAAGATCTGGGTACTGTGCCCGAAGAGATTACCGAAGCCCTGCCGCCAGCCCGCTTCTATTCGAGTGTGATGGGTATCTTTGAACAGGGCGAGGAGCAATTTACACTGCCGTCCGCATTCAAGACCAAGGCACTGGCGACACTGGTCTGCCACGATACGCCCACGTTGAGGGGCTGGTGGGAGTGCAAGGATATCGAGGTTATGCGCGCGCTGGATATTATTGACGACAAGCGTGTCGCTCATGATACCGTCGGTCGGGAGTTGTCCCGCAAGGCTGTGGTCAATACTCTGGCGGCTATTGGTGAGCTGCCCGATGCTATCGATCCTCTGGCGGGGCACAGTCCGGCGTATAGCCGCGAACTGATGGAAGGCTTCAGCTACTATCTGACCCTTTCTGCTTCCCAGATTGCCGGTATTCAGCTGGAAGACTGCATGATGATTGATTCTCCGGTGAACCTGCCTGGTACCAGCTTTGAATATCCAAACTGGCGCCGTCGTTTGACTGTGCCTTTGGAAGAATTCTTCCTGATGGAAGAGAATCAACGCTTTTTCCGTAATCTGAAGGGTTGTCGCAACGCCGTCTAGTTGTTAGCGGAAATACCGGATGAGATAGCCCTGTTTCATCCGGTTCTGTAATGGTTTACAGAGCTTTTCGATCGGTAATTTCCCATAAAATCCCGCACCATAAAATCCTACACCATAAAAGCGACAGGCCGGTGAACGTATGAAAAAAATGGCTCTGTGTTGTGGCATTAACTCTTCTGGCAGGATGTGCGAGCAAGGCTCCGTTAGTTTCTTAGCAACCGGCAAAGCCTGCTTATGGTGCCTATCAATTTGCGGTCAGCAGTCAGATCAAACGCACCAACTTTGGCCGTCAGCAAAAACTATCTGAATGCGTTTCGTCAACAGCTGTCGTCTGGTGATATTAATTGGGCTCTGAAGATGCGTCAGTTTGTCAGAACACTGACGGGGCAATTGATGGCAAGCGGGCCTATGGGTATGAACAGCAGATGACGCTGTACTTTAAGTCCTGACAGAAACAGGCCGCTCTGAAGCTGATTGACCGGCTGGATAATGTCACTGGACATATCGATGCACTGTTCTGACAGCATTGGGGGGTAAAAGGTCATCTGAAGATCCGTGGTGCTACTGGGTATGTGGTCTAAAAAATGACGTTTACTTTGCAAAACAGAGATACCCATCATGACGGGAGTCAATCGAATTTTGATCCTTGGGGGTGTTTGAGATGGAAATGAGAAACTGTCTACGCTGTGTTTAAGTAGGTGTGGGAAATGTTGTCCGGAATCGTTCAAACGGTACTGACATTTTCATGCTTTTTCCGGATTGCCCGGGAGTTTATGGCAAGGGAGTACTGTCGTGAAGTTTGAACAGAGAAGCTGCAACAGAATAAATCAGAACGTTTTATCGTTTAGCCGAACGGCTGATGATGAAGTGACAAGTCACAATATCCGTTGTTTCATCCCTCTTTATTGGCTTATGTCGGCACTTATTGCCATTGCCGTCTGTTTAAATATCCCTCAAGCGTCCGCTGCCAAGCCTGTTCTTGGGCGCTATGAATACGCAAGTGTATTGGAAACGCCAGGGATTAAAATCAGTGCGCTGGTGGATAGCGGTGCACAGACTTCAGCCATAGATGCCCGCGATATTAATACTTTTTTCCGCAATGGTAGGGAGTGGGTTCATTTCCATATTGTGGATGAGCGGCATAACCTCAAGGCGCTGGAACTTCCTATTGTTCGAATTGCAAAAATTATCAGTCACAGTAATGTGACACTGAGACCTGTGGTAAATCTGACTCTGATGATAGGCAGTATTATTGCCATGACACAGGTCTCGTTGATTAACCGTAGTAACTTTCCCCAGAGACTATTGATCGGCCGCAGTTTTCTTGATGGACGGGTATTGATTGATACCAGTGAGGAGTATCTCCACCATTCTCACGCCCATTGAAATCGCTGGATTCGCTGGATTCTACCGTGACTAAACGCCCCTTGTCATTTATTGGCAAGGGGCGTTTTTTATCGGAATTGTCTTATCACCAATTCATACTCAAGCTAAGCATCTGAAAATCCAGCCCTTCGTTTTTGGAGTGCAGGTAGGCATTGGAATAGTGGAACCAACCATAGGCTATCTCGTAGTTCTTTTGAGCGCCGAACTTAAAGCCGCCCATCAGCCGTAATTCAAACTGAATTGTTCCCCCCATATTAATGGCCGAGCTGTTTTGTTGCGCGAGATCTTTGTCTGATTGATAACTCAGACCTACACCAAAATCGAAGAAGGGATCAATCGTGCGGCTTGATTTCGGGGAGAGACGCAAGATGGGAGAAAGACTCGATTGCCAGATTTTATTTTTCGTATCCGGTGTCTTTGGGTCTCCATCGGAGAAGTGGCTCTTCCACTGGCTATAGCTGAGTTCAACATAGCTGTCTATTTTCCATGTCTTCTGGCTGAAAAGTTCTTCTTTCCAATCCCAGCGTAGTGCCAGACGCCCGCTGGTTACATCGGCATGGTTTTTGAAAAATGATTTGCCTCCGCTAATGCTACCCCCATCCGGTAACAGATCCAGACAGAAACCACTCATTGGCATCGCAGCTACTAAAGCGGTAAACAACGCAAGCCTTGTATTTGTTTTCATCACCTGCTCCCTGCTGTTAATAGCAGTTGTTATTCTTATGACGAGCAAGATTCAGTATGGCTCGAGATCTTGATGATATTCAAGTCTCACACTTGTATTGGCACAGTGATTTTATGCTACAACTTTATTAATTGTTCTTATTTTGGAATTATTGAGAACTTATTATGCAAGGACGCAAATACAATAGACTCGTTGGTGTTGTTGTTCTGAATATGGCTTTGTTGGCGAGTACAAAAGCGTTGTCTGTCGAGGTTAGTAGCGGCGGTTATGGTCGTGATGCTACCGGTTATATAGAGGCTGCGGGTATCAGATTCACGCCAAGGCTGTATATGGGGGTTGGTTATGATGACAATATTTATAAATCGAAGAGTCTGGTGACTTCCAGTTCAACTTTCTCGGCGTCGCCCTCCCTCGAAGCGCGGATCACCAGTGGTGTGAACCTCTACCGTATGCAGTTCAATATCCACAGCATCCGTTATCCGAGTGGTCGGAAGCTGGACTACACCAATTACGGCGCAAAATTTGACATTCACCATGAGTTCACCAGACGTCACCGTCTTGACATTAACCTTTATGCCGCCGAGTTGCACGTTCCTAACAGCATAGGCCCGGATAAAGGAACGGATCCTCTCAGTGTCAGCGCGGCAGACGGAAGGGATCCCAGTAAGTTGAATAGACAGCGCCCTATTGAGTTTATTAAACAATCGGTGGATATTCGCTATGGTTTCGGTAATAAACTGGCCAGAGCCCAGTCAGAGGTGTTTCTCAATCTGGACGGAAGACAGCATAAGAAGATGAAGTCTGCTGATGCCGGCATCAAGATGTTGGGTTACAACTTCCATTATCGACTCATGCCCAAGACGAAAATGCTGCTGGAAACGAACTTGCGGAACATGGTGTACGATAGCCGTCAGAGTGTGAACTCTGCGGGAGTTCGCGAGGAAGACGTTTATCAAAAATTTAATGTTAAAACTTATCTGGTGGGTCTGACATGGGATTCGACAGCAAAAACCACGAGCTATTTCAAGGCCGGTCAGCGTTTTCGGGTGACGGATGTTCGTAGTGTGCCTACCAAGAATTCTGGTGCAGGCAAGGAGACCATGAACGTCCTGGAAGCGGGGATGACCTATAATCCCCGCCCTCATTCTGTAGTCCAGTTATATGTGGTGCGGGACTATTCCTATGAATCCGACGATCCGGCCAGTGCCACCTTTACGAAACTGGTCAATGGCATTATATCCTGGGAGCATGGCTGGACCGAACGCTATCGAACCTATGTGGCTCTCGATATTATGAAGGGTGAAACCCAAAATGCTTTTGGGGAGCTCCTCAGGTACCGTGATACCAGCGTGCTTTATGTTGCCCTGTCCTGGCGACTGCGCCGCTGGCTGAGTGTGAACGTGGGCTTTCGCCATGAGGATCGAAAGGATGATATTCAGATGATTGATGACTCGATTATCGATGGTACTTATATTCGTAATATTTTTAACATCAACGTGGCGATAATACTTTAATTGTACGTGTATAGGTGTTTTTCAGGGTTCAAATAAGGCTCTTTTCAAAATATCATAGCCAATTAGTGGTCGTGTATTAGGATCAGCGAACCGGGCATAATAAGTATAAAGTCAGTTCTGGTGCGGCCAATGCGAGCTGGAAGCATACCATACTGTCTTTGTCCTTTTCTCTCCGCTGCGATTTCCGCTTTGATGGCGAGTGCAGGGGGGTTGGCAGCCCAAGACCAAGGCTTTGGTCGAAGTCAAAAAAACGCGCAATGAAATACGACGATAAGCAGGATTATCAGGGCCGACTGGTCGATGCCAGTAACCTTAAATCGTAGAATTTCTCGCAATTTATCTGGAATTCTCTCTCCTTCTGCAACTCCCGTACTCTAAAGGAATACAATGGCGGCTGATAATAATTACAGTCTGGGGCCGGTGCCTCATGCTGCGCGTAAGGGCGTCCTCTCCCTGACTATGGTGATGCTGGGGCTGACCTTTTTTTCGGCCAGTATGTGGACGGGCGGCACATTAGGGACGGGTCTCTCTTTCGATGATTTTTTCCTCGCGGTACTGCTTGGAAACTTGCTTCTCGGTATTTATACCTCGTTCCTCGGTTATATTGGTGCTTCCACGGGACTCTCCACCCATCTTCTTGCCCGCTTCTCTTTTGGGATCAAAGGTTCCTGGCTGCCGTCGTTGATTCTTGGCGGTACTCAGGTGGGCTGGTTTGGTGTCGGGGTGGCGATGTTTGCCCTGCCGGTTCATAAGGCAACAGGCATAGATACCAATATTTTGATTGTTGCGGGTGGTCTTGCCATGACCGCAACGGTCTACTTTGGCATCAGCGCGCTTATGGTGTTGTCTGCCATTGCAGTACCCGCCATCGCCCTGCTGGGTGGTTACTCCGTTTTCGAAGCGGTAGATAGCGTGGGTGGTATAGAAGGGCTGCAGGCTATTACACCGAAAGAGCCGTTGGCATTTTCAACCGCACTGGCGCTAGTGGTAGGTTCTTTTATCTCCGCCGGCTCTCTGACCGCAGACTTTGTCCGTTTTGGCAAAAGTCCACGCACGGCAGTGGTCGTCTCTATGGTGGCCTTCTTTATCGGTAACAGCGTGATGTTCATCTTCGGTGCTGCCGGTGCTGCGGCAACCGGTCAGTCCGATATCTCGGAAGTGATGATGGCACAGGGGCTGCTGATCCCCGCAGTATTGGTGCTCGGGCTGAATATCTGGACCACCAACGATAACGCGCTCTACGCCTCAGGCCTTGGCTTTGCCAATATTACCGGATTGCCCAGCAAATACCTTTCCATGGTCAATGGCCTGATCGGCACCTTGTGCGCTCTGTGGTTATACAACAATTTTGTTGGCTGGCTGACTTTCCTATCGGCGGCAATTCCTCCCATCGGCGGTATTATTATTGCTGACTATTTGAAGAATCGGGCCCGTTACCAAAATTTTGCCGAAGCCAACTTTCAGACCGTTAACTGGGCGGCGATTGCGGGTGTCGGTATCGGTATTGCTGCCGGCCATTTTATTCCGGGTATCGTACCTTTAAATGCAGTGATCGGTGGCGCACTGAGCTATCTGGCACTGGACATGCTGAATACCAAGAAAGGATAAATATAATGTCTGATTTGTTGATCAAAAATCTGACCATTCGCGGGCGTGAAGGCTCGTTCCAAATTCTGGTGAAAGATGGCCGGATTGCCGCTATAGAAGACAATGCTTCTGTGCTCGACAGCACAGCGCCGGTAGTGGACGCTGAGGGTGGCATGGCATTGCCCCCATTCTGTGAACCCCATATCCATCTCGATACTACCCAGACAGCTGGTGAGCCGAGCTGGAATATTTCCGGCACGCTGTTTGAAGGCATTGAGCGTTGGGCCGAGCGCAAGGCGCTGCTCTCGATTGAAGACGTCAAAAGTCGTGCAAAACAGACGCTTAAATGGCAGATTGCCAACGGTATTCAGCATGTACGCACCCATGTAGACGTCTCTGACCCAACACTGACAGCATTGAAGGCGATGCTGGAGGTAAAGGAGGAGATGAAAGAGTGGGTCGATCTGCAGATTGTGGCGTTTCCCCAGGAAGGTATTCTCTCCTATCCCAACGGTAAGGCGTTGATGGAAGAGGCGGTACAGCTGGGTGCCGATGTTATCGGTGCGATTCCTCACTTCGAATTTACCCGTGAGTACGGCATTGAGTCTCTGCACTTTATCTTTGAACTAGCGCGTAAGTATGACCGTCTGATCGATGTGCACTGTGATGAGATAGACGACGAACAGTCTCGTTTTGTCGAGACAGTCGCTGCGCTGGCTCACAAATACGACATGGGCGAGAAAGTCACCGCCAGCCACACGACGGCGATGCACTCCTATAACGGGGCTTATGTGTCACGGCTGTTCCGGCTGTTGCGTATGTCCGGCATCAACTTTGTTGCCAATCCGCTGGTCAATATCCATCTGCAGGGGCGCTTCGATGATTATCCAAAGCGCCGTGGTGTGACCCGTGTCAAAGAGATGCTGGCTTCAAATATCAATGTCTGCTTTGGCCATGACGATGTCTTTGATCCATGGTATCCGCTGGGCACGGGCAATATGCTGCAGGTGTTGCATATGGGGCTGCATGTTTGCCAGATCATGGGTTACGACCAGCTCAATCAGTCATTGGACCTGATCAGCACCCACTCTGCGCGTACGCTCAATCTACAGGACAACTACGGGATCGAAGTGGGCAAGCCTGCCAACCTGATTATTCTTCCCGCCGAGAATGATTTTGATGCCCTGCGCCGCCAGGTACCGGTACGTTACTCGGTTCGTAATGGGAAGGTGATTGCGGAGACTCAACCCGCTACAACCCAGCTCCATCTTGACAGTACTGAGACGGTGACGTTTAAGCGCTGATCGTCATTCCCGCAAAGGTGGGAATCTATAACAGACACCGGATCCCCGCTTTTGCGGGGATGGCGGAGTCAGATTTTTATATCTTCTTCAACTGCTCTCGAAGACTGATAATCTCATCCCGCGTTTTTGCCGCCTGTTCAAACTCCAGATTACGAGCCTGGTTGTGCATGGCTTCTTCCCGCTTTTTGATCTGGCGAGCGATCTCGTCCGGTGACGAGGCAAGTGCCGGTTCGGTGGTGTAACCCGATTTTGGCTCAGAGACTTTCTGCCGCTGTCGTCCACGACTGCCGGGAACCGCACCTTCCATAATATCGGTAATACTTTTTCTGATGCTTTTGGGGGTAATGTTGTGCTCTTTGTTAAAGGCGATCTGCTTATTACGACGGCGTTCGGTTTCATCCATGGCGCGCTGCATGGAGCCGGTGACCTTATCGGCGTAGAGAATGGCTTTACCGCTGATATTACGGGCGGCACGACCAATGGTTTGAATCAATGAACGGTCGCTGCGCAGAAAGCCCTCTTTATCCGCATCGAGAATAGCGACTAACGACACCTCCGGCATATCCAGACCCTCCCTGAGCAGGTTGATTCCCACCAGAACATCGAAAGCCCCCAGGCGCAGATCACGAATGATTTCGACCCGCTCTATGGTATCAATATCCGAGTGCAGGTAGCGCACTCGCACACCGTTCTCACTAAGATATTCGGTCAGGTCTTCGGCCATCCGTTTAGTGAGTGTCGTGACCAGTACCCGGTCGCCACGGACGGTACGGTCGTTAATCTCTGCCAGAAGATCATCGACCTGCGTCGTGGCCGGACGCACCTCGATTTCAGGATCGACCAGCCCGGTAGGGCGGACAACCTGTTCTACGACCTGATCTTGATGCTCTTTTTCATAGTTGCCGGGTGTCGCAGAAATAAAAATAGTTTGTGGTCGTTTATCTTCCCATTCGTCGAACTTCATCGGACGATTGTCCAGTGCCGATGGCAGACGGAAACCGTAATTGACCAGTGTTTCCTTGCGTGAACGGTCACCTTTATACATGGCTCCTATCTGCGGAACAGTGACGTGAGACTCGTCAATAAATAGCAGAGCATTGTCTGGCAAATAGTCGAACAGTGTCGGAGGAGGCGATCCTGATGCACGACCAGACAGGTAGCGAGAGTAGTTTTCCACACCGTTGCAATAGCCGAGCTCTGCCATCATCTCGGTATCGAAACGGGTGCGCTGTTCGAGACGCTGGGCTTCCACAAGTCGGTCATGCTCGCGCAGGTATTGCAGACGTTCATCCAGTTCATCGTGAATAGAGCCGATGGCATCAAGGATGGTCTGCCGGGGTGTTACGTAGTGGGACTTTGGGAAAATGGTTGCTCTCGGCACTCTACGCAGGACTTCGCCGGTCAGAGGATCAAACCAGCTGATATTTTCCAGCTCATCATCAAACAGCTCTAACCGTACCGCCTCTTTTTCTGACTCCGCAGGAAAGATATCGATCACATCGCCGCGCACCCGATAGGTGGCTCGTCTCAGCTCCGTATCATTGCGGGTGTACTGGAGTTCAGCAAGGCGGCGGAGCAGGGTGCGCTGGTCTATCCTGTCCCCACGATCCAGATGCAGCATCATCTTCAGGTAGGATTCAGGTTCCCCCAGACCGTAGATCGCCGAGACTGTCGCCACGATAATAACATCATTGCGCTGCAGCAGGGCTTTGGTCGCCGAGAGCCGCATCTGTTCGATGTGTTCGTTAATCGAGGCGTCTTTCTCTATGAATGTGTCGGATGAAGGCACATAGGCTTCCGGCTGGTAGTAGTCGTAGTAGGAGACAAAATACTCAACCGCATTGTTAGGGAAGAACTCCCGGAACTCACCATAAAGCTGGGCCGCCAGGGTTTTATTGGGCGCCATAACCAGGGCAGGACGGTTGAGTTCGGCAATAACATGGGCGGCTGTAAACGTCTTGCCGGAGCCGGTGACACCGAGCAAGGTCTGGCAGGCGAGGCCGCTGCGGGCACCCGAGACCAGCTGTTTGATCGCCTCGGGTTGGTCGCCGGCAGGTTGGAAGGGTGAAACCACTTTAAGCTGTGGCGCTTTCTGTTCGGGACAGGGGTGTGGACTCTTCACTCTTCGGGTTCCTGCTACAAAAATGGTGGGGTATCATGGTTAAGTTTGCATGGAGACCTGTGCGAAAGAAAGAGGAGAAATGGGGTGATTCAGCAACTTTCCCGGCGGGTACAGACGGTGAAACCGTCATCAACATTGGCAGTCACGACAAGGGCGGCAGAGCTCAGGGCATCAGGGAAAGACATTATTGGTCTGGGTGTGGGTGAGCCCGACTTTGATACGCCTGATCATATCAAACAGGCGGCCATTCAGGCCATTCATGACGGCCAGACCAAGTATACCGCTGTCGATGGTACTCCTGCGCTCAAGCAGGCGATTAGGGACAAGTTTCAGCGGGATAACGGTCTGACCTATACCTCTGGCCAGATTTTGGTCTCTGCGGGTGGCAAACACAGCTTTTTCAATATGGCGCTGGCCTTGCTGAATCCGGGGGATGAAGTGGTTATCCCCGCACCTTACTGGGTTTCCTACCCCGATATGGTGCTGATTGCCGAAGGCAAGCCTGTTATTATCGAGACCGATGCCCGTCGGTCATTCAAAATAACCCCTGCGCAGCTCAAAAGTGCCATCACCGATAAAACCCGGCTGGTGGTACTGAATAGCCCCTCCAACCCGACCGGTATCGCCTATTCTGCCGATGAGCTGAAGGCGCTGGGCGAGGTGCTGAAACTGTTCCCGGAGGTAATGATCGCCACGGATGATATGTATGAGCACACACTCTGGGAAGAGGGTACCTTCGTCAATATTCTTGATGTCTGCCCTGAGCTCTATGACCGGACTCTGGTGATGAATGGTGTCTCCAAAGCTTATTCCATGACCGGCTGGCGTATTGGTTACGTGGGTGGCCCGGAGTGGCTGGTGAAAAATATGAAAAAAATTCAGTCCCAGAGCACCTCCAATCCCTGCTCCATTGCTCAGGCAGCGGCGGTGGCGGCACTATCCGGCCCTCAGCAATGTGTGCGGGATATGGTTAATGAATTTGCACGACGTCATGCTTATGTTGTGCAGCGTCTCAATGCTATGCCGGGAATTTCTGTGCTGCCGGCTGATGGTACTTTTTACAGTTTCCCTGATGTCAGGGGAGCGATGGCGGAGGGAGGCTACGACAGCGATATAGCCTTTGCCGAAGCGCTGCTGGAAGCCGGCGTGGCGATGGTACCCGGCTCAGCTTTTGGTGCGCCAGGGCATATGCGTCTCTCATTCGCGACCAGTATGGACAATCTGGAAAAGGCACTGGATCGGCTGGAGGATTTTATTCGGTTTTGACGTAGGGAGGGGTTGGTTTTTTTGCGGCAGAGGTGTTGACCATAGTCGCTTGATTCAGTAGACTCCTGTCCAAGTTGAGAGTGATTCCCCGATAGCTCAGTTGGTAGAGCAAATGACTGTTAATCATTGGGTCGCAGGTTCGAGTCCTGCTCGGGGAGCCAAATTTTTCAGCTAAATTAATAAGTTAAAGCTCCTTAGATAAAGGGGCTTTTTTCGTTTTAGGGCTGGGCGTACCTTTCTCTGCTCATTTGTAGCCACTTTCTCGCTCTCTATTCTCCCAGTGTTCAGTATCCTGTTAATCTTTTGGTTACTGGTTCGGGATAGGCAAGCATAAAAAAAAGGCCGCCTTTGTCAGGCGACCTTTTTTTTATATGAAATTTATTCTACGGCTAGAATTTTTCTGTTTGCGTTCATTATTCGTGAACCTATACCCTTCACGGCAGTTAATTCTTCGATGCTTTTGAAGGCGCCGTTTTCTTTCCTGTGCGCTACAATACGTTGTGCTGTTTTCTCGCCGACATATTGCAGTTTCTTATCAAGCATTTCTTCGCTGGCGGTATTTATGTTGATCGTTTCCTTAGCATGGGTATGACCTGAATGACCTCCTTGAGCGAGAACAAGACCTGAACCGAAAAGAGATGCGGTGAAAAGAACAGAAGTTATTAAATTCTTCAACATATTGGTAGAACCTCCATGTCCTGAGACATTAAAAAAATGATGCCTCTGTTTTGAGACAGTACTTTCAGTCTTAGCTGTCCCTTTAGTGAGCCGCCAATCTGATTTGAAAAGATTCGGGCTGGACAGCATGAACTTGACGCTCTGGATATCGAGCCGGTTGAAAAAATACGTGCAGGGGCTTGCATTTTGTCACTCCGGAAGGTAAATTAGGCACCGTTCTGGAGGTGGCCAAGCAAGGCGCTTTCAGGTTGTAGACGATTAGCTCAGTTGGTTAGAGCACCACCTTGACATGGTGGGGGTCGCTGGTTCGAGTCCAGTATCGTCTACCACTTTCTGCTTGTGAAAAGTTCTTTTATAGACGATTAGCTCAGTTGGTTAGAGCACCACCTTGACATGGTGGGGGTCGCTGGTTCGAGTCCAGTATCGTCTACCACATCTCACTATTTTCCTGTTTCTATCAAGACATATTCCTCTAGGAAACTGCCCTGTTTGTGGCGGATTTTTGGCGTTTCCCCTGTTTTTTCAGAGGGGATGAAGCGGCTTACTGGCCATTTTCCTGGGTTGGAAACTGGTTAATCAGCATGGATTTTGCTCAGGTTGATCGGCTTGGTCTCTGGCGCCGGCGATTCAGCACCAGAGATATCAACACCAAAATGCTCTGCCAAAGACGTCAGGCCTGCATTAAACCCACGAGAGACAAAGCGGAACTCCCACTCATTGTTGCGGCGATACAGCTCACCAAGGATCAGAACAGCTTCTGACCGCCTCTGCATGGGAATATTGCCGTGTACCAACACATCCGTTCCCTGTCCAGCACTGATGCTTACAGAACGTCCACAGTGAAGGTGAATGCAATGCGCTGGACGTCTTATTTAAGGTTGAGCAAGTCAACCTCAAATACGGTCTTCTGTCCTTCGCCGACCATTTTTACGGTACTGTCGGCACTGGTTTTTGACCGTAAAAGACAAAGTCCAGATCAGATCACGCGAATTCGTGGGCGAAGGTAGTCAGGGTTTGCTCTAACTTCTGATCGCGAGTCGGCTGACCAATAGAATGGAATTTCCACTCGCCGTTGTGCTTGTAGAGTTTGCCCATAACCATTGAAACAGAGCCGTTGAAGTTGGCGTCGTTGGCGATATCAAACTTTGCGAACTCTTGATCGACATGCTCAGGCGTGCCTTCATAGATGCGGATTTTGGCAAAAGGAATATCTTTAAAGTCCTGTCCACGGAAGCTGTTCAGTACAAAAGCCAGTTGCGTGGCTTTTGGGTTCACCTTGCTCAGATCAATCATGATCACTTCATTGTCCAGACCGTCATCGCCATTCATATCGCCGGTCAGGTCATCGCCGGAATGGACGATACCGCCACACTTGGACGCTTTCTGCCCGAAATAGATGATATCAAGCAGTTGACCGCTTTCACTGAATACGCCAACGGATGCGTCGAGGTCTACCGCCGTCATCTTTTTTCCGCCAAAAAAGCCGGTTTTTTCGATCGCGCCCCAGTTGACACCAATGCACATTTTTTGCAGTGAAGAACCATTATCTTTCTTCAGGGAAATGCGCTGACCTTTCTGTAAGCTGATAGCCATGAATAGCTCCTTAAATCACGGGTTGCATCACACAATGTTTGGTCATGCAGGTGAAAAATCACTGTTTGCTGAATAGGTAAACCTGGCCTCCAGCAAATTCACAAACCGGGTCTTACTCCAGCAATACCTGTCCCTACACGTGCAGTCAATGAAAACAATATGCTTTGCAATAATTTGTTTTTTGTAAACATACAATCCCTTCAACCAGGCTCGGCTATCTGTGTACAGTCATTCACAACGACTTTAATATCGTTACCATGTCGTATGGGGAGCTAGATTTTCCAGTCCCCAAAAGAGGCACAGTCACACAGACTCGCAGAGCTTTGTCGTCAGGATTCGCACTGGCTAAAGCAAGGCTTTAGCCAGCATTGACACCATAAGTGGTTGCCATTGCCTGCAGGCCGCCCTGGTAACCTTGACCTACAGCGCGGAATTTCCACTCACCGCTATGACGGTAGAGCTCACCAAAGACCATCGCCGTTTCAATGCTGTAGTCTTCGGACAGATCGTAACGACAGACTTCCTGATTATCAGCTTCATTCACAACACGGATAAAGGCGTTGGAGACCTGGCCAAAATTCAGATTATTGCCCTCAGCATTGTGGATGGTAACGGTTACGACGATTTTGTCGATTTCAGCGGGCACCAGAGACAGATCAACTCTTACCGATTCATCGTCACCCTCACCCGCGCCCGTTTTGTTATCGCCGGTATGTTCAACAGAACCGCACTGGGACTTCAGTTGGTTATAGAAAATGAAATCGTGGTCACCGCGAACCTTGCCATCGGCCTTTACCAAAAATACGCTGGCATCCAGGTCAAACGCGGTGCCATCGGTTGCGCGCTCATCCCACCCCAGACCAATGAGGACGTTTTTAATGCCCGGAGCTGCCTTGTCCAGAGAGATATTGCCGCCTTTGGAAAGTGATACCGCCATGAGAAAATACCCTTAAATGGATCCCTACACCTATGAATTGTGCAGGTGGTTAATGACAGGAACGGAAACGATACAAACGACAGATTCCCGTTCGCAGGAGTTTAGTAATAAATGGATCAGGCGTTCAAACCATATGTACCGAGGAACGCAGCCAGGCCTCCGGCAAAACCATCACCCTTGGCAGCAAAGCGCCAGGCACCCTCTTTTTTGTAAAGTTCGCCAAAGATAAGTGACGTTTCAGTACTGTAATCTTCTGACAGGTCATAGCGAATGATTTCTTCGCCAGAACTCTGATTAACAACACGGATGAATGCATTGTCGACCATGCCAAAATTCTGATTTCGACTTTCCGCATCATGGATAGTCACGGCAATCAAAATTTTGCTCACGTGCTCAGGGACTTTTGTGATATCGACAGTTAAAACCTCGTCATCACCGTCACCTTCACCGGTTTTGTTATCACCCAGATGCTTAACAGAATCACATGTGCTGGCAGGATTGTTATAAAAAACAAATCCGCCTTCGCCAATGGCTTTGTCGCTCTGATCCAGCATAAGAATGGAGGCATCCAGATCAAAACCGGATCCATCCGTTTTGCGAAGATCCCAGCCCAAACCCAAATGGATATTGGACAAACCAGGAGCTTCTTTCTCCAGATTGACCCGTCCACCTTTTTGCAAATTGATAGCCATACTACGCTCTACTGTTTAAGAAAACGCTTCATCTATACAGTGTCGTTTATAGTGCAGCATTGACATAAATCAATAAATATCAAAGCTAGGCATGATTCTGCAAAATTTTGTGGTAACTGCTCAAAATGCTCTGGCAGGTCGAGTGCCAGCTTTCACAAAGCCCAGTATTTACGGGGGGATGATTCCGAAAACGCAGATTTGCCAGTAAAAAATGAGCAGTTACATTTTGTGTGGCTCGCGCCTGGCTTGATGGTGGAATCCATATGCCTTGCAGGAAAAGCAAATCTTACCGGCTCAGGTTGTTTCAGTATCAAATTGTCCCAAGATTTGTTATTCATTTGTCGCTTCTCGTGCGCCAAAGAGTACGTTGCTCGTACCATGGAAAGCGTGTATAAGACATTCGCATAAAATAGCTGTTTTGAGGTTTTTATGGGACTTGTAGGGAATTTTGCGATACTTATTTTTGTATCGGTAATCATTAAGTATGCGTGTGATACTTTCGAACAAAGTGCGACCTATTTAGGGCGCAATATGAGTGAAGGTGTTAAGGGCGGTCTTATCAATGCGGTAGGCTCTTCCTTGCCAGAAATGATGACAACCTTTTCATTGCTTTTCTTCTTAAGAGATGAAACTGGTTTCGCAGCGGGTATCTCGGTAACCGTTGGTAGTGCGGTCTTTAATGCGATTGTTATTCCTCTGTCGTGCATTTTGGTTGTGCGTATCTGGGGGGTGAAGGGCACTTCTGTCAAGTCATTTGAGGTCAGCAAAGTGGCCTTGAAGAGAGATGGTTTCTGGCTTTTGGTCGGTGAACTTGTCCTGATTGCAATGCTTGTGTCGTTCGACCTGTTCCAATGGTGGATGGGCGCTGTTTTGCTTATCGTTTATCTTGGCTATTTAATGCACTTGTTGAAAAGCTGTGGCCATGATGGTGAAGATGATTACGAATATGAGTCATTGGAAAGCGAAAATATTTTCCACGCCCTGGCTAAGTTTGACTTTAATAAAGTCTTATTCAATGACAAACCTTTGAGTAAATGGTCTGCCAGTGTTAATTTGTTTTTTGCTACTGTGGTTATTGCGTTAGCGTGTCATTTTCTGAGTATTGCCGTAGTAGGCATTGCCGATGGACTTGATATTCCCGTTTATATGTCTGCTCTTATTTTTGCTGCTGCGGCAACCTCTGTACCTGATACTTTCCTGAGTATTAAAGACGCTCTTAGAGGCAACTATGATGATGCTGTGTCTAATGCTTTTGGCAGTAACACCTTTGACATTACGGTAGCCTTGGGTCTGCCTTTGCTTGTCTACGGTCTTATCTTTGGCTCTGTGCCTATGCCTCAGGGGGCCGATGTCGCATGGTTACGAGTGCTGCTGGTTGCCATCACTCTGGTTGTACTTGCCATGCTGTATTTTCCAAAGAAAATCAACGGTTATACGGCGGTGGGCTTATCCCTGCTGTTCGCTGTTTGGGTTGGTTACATTGCCTGGGCTTGTCAGCAGGCCGGTTTTGTATTGTAGTATGGTACCAAAGTTGGGTTTTACCAAAAACGGAAGGAGAAAAAAATGTTATCAGGTTTAATGGCCAAAGCATCAGAGCTCAAGAATGATGTTTTAAAGTTCAAGTCCAAGGATTTTCTGCATGCGGCTCTGGGCGGGAGCGCCTTGGTCATAATGGCAGATGGCACTATCGACGCCAATGAAAAGTTAAAGATGATGCGCTTCATTGAGAACAATGAGGCGTTGTCGGTCTATGATACTTCTGAGGTTTTGAGAGTGTGGAAAGACTATGTCGAAACACTGGAACTCGATCAGGACATAGGTCGGGCGAAAGCGCTCGGTGCTATTGGAAAAATTAAAGGCAAAGCGGACCAGGCTCGTTTGGTTATGAGAATGGTCATTGCTATTGGTGCTTCTGATGGCGATTTTGATGCTGATGAAAAACGTGTAGCGTCAAGTGTGGCGAAAGAGCTGGGTCTTGATTCCGCAGAGTTTGATCTCGTTTGAACTCATATTGTGATAGGGGCAGATTTGCAGAAGTCTTGACCTGATCACGTTCGTTACCTTGTGCAAGACTCAGAACCTTACCGGTTTTGAGTCTTTTCTGATTGTTGCCGGTTTCATAGCCCATAACCGCCGTGAGATGAATAACACCTGAAGTCTATCGTGTTGTGGATCATGCTGGAAAGATTAGCGGGTGAGGGATGGAGGCAGGCAAGCCGTGATTTATCAGACCAGCACCGTATACACCAACCCGGTCAGGCAATGCCTGACCGGGTTCTGCGTGTTACCGAATTATTCGCCGTAAATGGCAATCTCGGGCTTACCATCAGTGCCGATGGTGCCACGGTACATACCCGCCGTGTTGAACTCCATGGCGTAGTTACCTTTCTTGTCGACAACGATTACACCACCACTGCCATCAATATCCGCCACTTCCTTGAGCGCATTTTTGGAGGCAACATCCAGTGGCAGGTTTTGGAACCGCACCTGGGATGAGATATTGAACGCTGTACTGGTACGGATAAATTTTTCACCAGAACCGGTCGCGGATACGGCCACAGAGTTATTGTTGGCGTAGGTGCCTGCGCCAATGATAGGAGAGTCACCCACTCGACCATAACGTTTGTTGGTCATACCGCCTGTAGATGTACCCGCCGCAAGATTGCCGTGTCTATCCAGCGCAACCGCACCAACAGTACCGAACTTGTAGTCGTACATCATCGGATCGATATACAGGGCCGCCAGCTTGTTATCGTCGTGATCAAGGATGATCTGCTCTTTCTCTTTAGCCTTTTGCAGCTGTTGCCAGCGGAAATCGGTCTTGAAGTAGGTCGGGTCTACCTGTGTCAGGCCATTTTGAGCGGCAAATTGATCAGCGCCTTTTGAGACCATCAAAACGTGGGGGGATTTGGTCATTACGGCATAGGCGGCTTCGATCGGGTTCTTGACCGTTGTCACACCTGCAACCGCACCTGCCATCAGGGTTTTGCCATCCATGATGGAGGCATCAAGCTCATTGCGGCCATCGTTGGTGAAGACAGCGCCCTTACCGGCATTGAACAGAGGAGAATTTTCCATCACCTTGATGGAGGCAATCACCGCGTCGATACTTGTGCCACCGTCGTTCAGTATGGCGTAACCGGCTTTCAGTGACTCTTCAAGTCTGGCTTTGTATTCGGCTTCCTTCTCGGGCGTTATGTTTTGCTTGAGGATTGTGCCTGCGCCGCCATGGATAACAAGGCGAATGGGGGGATTCTCGGCCACTGCAGAAAAGGGGAGCAAAGTTGCAGCGATGAAAAGGGCGGACAATTTTTTTAGTATCATTGGTATGTCTCTGTCGTTGAACCTGATAAATCAACGGCGAGAAAATTACCAGAAAATGGGGGGAGCTGTATTGATTCAGGGCAGGGGTTGCTGGTGGCTGGATGAGGGCTGTATCTGCCGTGGGCAGGAACGCCCTTGCTTCGATATATGTCCAGCCTGAAATATCTATTTTTTGTGCTGCCACTTTGCAGCTGTCCGTCCGGCTATAGCTCTGTCATGCCCGACAAATCCCGGTTGAGCCAATGGATCGTTTATGTAACTCTAGGCCTCACAATCTAAACCTCACTACCCAGCGAGAACACTGCTTACATGGTTTTTTAGTCGTTCTCACCGCGGGTGGAATATAGAAAATGTGCTCAAGATAGCCTGCGGATTTGAGTGCAAAACATGATGCAGGCTCTATTCATAAGGATGACTTTCAGGTGAAAAAAACAATTAAAGTGGTGGGAGCGATTATCCGTAATGATGCCCAGGAAGTACTTTGTGCATTACGCTCCAGCACCATGAGTCTGCCCAATCTTTGGGAATTTCCTGGAGGGAAAATCGAAGAGGGTGAGCAACCTAAGGAAACGTTGAAGCGGGAGATCATGGAGGAGTTAGGCTGCAATATCGAGGTGTACGGTTTAGTAGAAAACACAACTTACGACTATGGAAGTGTAATAATCAATCTTCAAACCTACTGCGCCCGCATCGTTTCAGGCGCGCCCGTTGCAACTGAACATGCGGCCTTACTTTGGCTGCCAGCAGCTAATTTAGAGAGCTTGGTTTGGGCGCCCGCCGATATTCCTGCGGTTCAACGTATCATGAATGAGTTTTCTAACGCAGAAGCTGCTATCTGAAAAATGCCGCCTGACCTTTACGGTTCAGCCAAACGGCTCACTGTCGTTTACTCTGTTAAATCTTCAAATAGGTCTAGCGGTACAGTGTGGTGAAGTTTCCAGACGACATTCATGGGCTTGTCGCCAGAACTGCTTACGTAATCCACCTGTCCTAAATACATGAAAGGCAGTGTGATGTTGTACTGTTTGACCTGTTTTCTCACAAAAAGATGGATGCGATACCCTAGTTTTGTGTGATCCACATAGTGCTGGCCGACTTTGGAACTATGGGATGTCTGATTCTGGCTCTGCCAATGAAAGGTGCGAGGGTCCATAAAGTAATCTTTGTAGTGAAGGTGCGCATCAACAGCCTGGTCTTTGTTCAAGTTGATAAATAAGAAATAATCCTGTTCCACGCGTTTAACCCCCTCACGCCATGTGCCACGCTTCGCAGTATCTTCGGAGAGAAACTGAATGTCGTTGCGGGTGTAGTTCTGGTAGAGGATAAAGCGCTCACCACTCGCCAAAAAAGCACTTGGCTTGAAATGACGACGGAACAACTTGAGTCCGTAATGAATCCGGTCACGAATATAAGCGTTAGCGAATTCGTTATTGTGCAGCAATCCGGTTAGCTCTTGATCGACATGAAATTTTCTCTCCTCGGTCGTGCCGAAAGTCCACGCCATCTTACTGTAGGGTAAAGAGAGCGATTGCATGGCAGAGATAATCAAGGAAGTGTGCTGCTGGCTGTCGACCGTTTGGTTGAAATAGCGGGCGAGTTTCTCTTCAATGTCTTTTACTTGAACGACGGATTGTTTCTGCTCAATGACGATCAGTAGCAGTGCAAATTCATAGGGCCATTTGATCGGGCACATCGCTTCCAGTCGCTCGGCAACCTCCTGAAGATAGGCGTTTTCTGCCAACTCCAGAGGGTTACCTTCTGAATCTTTGAGTTTGTTTTTGGTTTTGTACAAAGAGCCGAACTTCGAGAAAAAGAAATTTGGATTTGGAGCGTTTTCCGCAGTAAAAAAGTCCATTATCTCTGGAGAGCTGCCCAGATCTTTTTTGAACTGTAGATAAAGCTGTTTGAGATACTCTGTTTTATCAAGTCGAATACTGTCCAGTTTGGTTAGGATTTTTTCTTTAGCAATTTCGTCAAGTTCGACATAGCACCCAGCAGGCAGATCAGCAAACTCATGGCTAACTGCCCGCTTGAGGGTATCTTTATCAAAATCCCGTCGTCCACCTTCACTGCTCAGGGCTAAAGGCACCATGTAGGAGTTTTGGTAGTTACCAATGAAGTCGAGTACGGTGACGTACTCCTTGCCTTCGGCTTTTCTTAACCCTCGCCCCAACTGCTGGATGAAGATGGTCGAAGATTCGGTCGGTCGCAGGAATAGCAGCAGGTTCACCTGTGGGATATCCACCCCTTCATTGAAAATATCAACAGTAAAAATGACTTCCAGTGGCTGAGTCGGGTCTTGTAGCTGGTGGATCATAGCCTGACGTTCCTGAGGGTTGGACAATCCGGTTAATACGGCGCTATGGATACCTTTTTCCGTAAACGATTGGCTCATAAACGTCGCATGTTCTCTATTAACGCAGAAGCCCAAAGCACAACGTTGCTGTCCGTGAAAACCGTATTTGTCTATCTGTTGAATGATGTACTCAATCCGCTCCGGTGTATTTAAACGATGTACAAGTTTGGCTTCGACAAATTGGCCGCTGGCTTGTCTTTCAATCTGCTCATAGTCGACGGTTTCATCCGCTACACCGAAATAGTGGAATGGTGCCAGTAACTCCAAAGCCAACGCCTGCTTCAGTCGGATGTCGCAGACAATGTTGTAGTTGCAGAGTTTCAGAACATCCCGACCATCCATACGCTCCGGTGTAGCCGTCATTCCGAAGAGGAAGCGCGGAGTGAAGTGGTCGATTATTTTCAGATAGCTGGTGGCTTGGGCGTGGTGAAATTCATCGACCACGATGTAGTCGAAATCATCCGGATGAAAGGCGTACAGATGGTTATCCCGTGAGAGAGTTTGAACTGTGCTGAACAGGAAGCGCTTATCCGTATTTTTGGTTATCCCTGTCAGTTTTCCGCAGAGGTCATCATCCTGAAAAACTTGGGAGAAGGTTTTTATCGCGCCTTCCAGTAGTTCGTCCCGATGAGCCAGAAAAAGAACTCTTTTTGCCTCAAACTGCTGCGCATCAAAGGCGGCCAGATAGGTTTTGCCTGTTCCGGTGGCAGCGATAGCCACGGCCCTGTTCTCCCCTCTAGCCCTGGATTTTGCCAGGTTGCTTAGAGCCTGCTGCTGCATGGCGTTGGGTTGAACAGCCTGATCTGTGGTTTGATTTTCCTGCCGCTGGTGGCTTTTGTTCAGATAGTCGAATGTTGTCTTGGTCTTGACTGGCGTGACTGGTCGGTTTTCAAGATACGCTTCGTACTCGTCAATAAATTCTTTGGTTAAGGGGACTGTTTGATCGGATATCCAGAGCTCTTCGAATCGTTCAACAGCCTGATCATATATTGCCGGTGCGTTGGAGCAGGGCATTTTTACGTTCCACTCTTCACCGTTGATGAGTGCAGCTTGAGAAATGTTTGATGAACCTACTAATACACTGCTGTTTTTATAGCTTTGGCGTCCAAAGAGGTAAGCCTTGGTATGGAAAGATTTTTTGGTTGTTACGTAGACGCGGGTTTCAATAGCGGGGTATTCCAGCAGTTTTCTGAGGGCTGATGGCTCGGTGATGTTCATATAGACCGAAGTCAGAATCCGGCCTTTTTTACCCCGATGGGAGAAGGTCTCCAGTGGATTGATCAAGAGTTGAAGGCCGGATCTACGAATAAAACTGACCATGAAGTGGAAACTGTCGGCCGTCTGTAGTTCGAATTTCAGGTTTTTAAAGAAGTTGGTTTTGGCGGTTTTATCGTTGGTGATCAGTGAAGGGTAAGCCAGAGAAAAATTTTCGCAGAGGGGAAGCTGTATCGATTCGTCCGGAGTGAATAGGATTCTCCTCAGCGGCAGTTCGAGTGGTTCTGAGTCCGGCTCAATGGATTTTGCAAGAAATTGAGCTAGTTTAATGCTCTCTTCAAATTGATCGGCGGTCGAGTGATACGTCAATTTTTTCAGAAGCCGGCTGCTGATGTACTGATTGAGTGCAGTTATATACGCATTGGCCGGGACTTTGAAGGTGCGGCTGTTTTCCGGGTATGTCTTACTTTGGGTCTGGAGCTCTTCGGATATGGACATGAGCATGAATAAACATAATGGGAAAGGCCATATCGTACCAGGAATGCGCCAGGGAGGAATGCACTTGGACGAATGTAAAATCAGCAGCTAGCCTGGAGCCGACAAAAATAAACAGAGCAGGAAATGGCGGGTGTTACTGTATCAACAGGCGTTTGGCCAGGCGTTTGAACTGGGCATTGATGTGCCGGAGTGTTTTAAGGACAGAAGTTATAAAAATGATGTCTGCCCCTGCTTTGTGTACCCATCAACAGATGGTCGAACATGGGTGCTGTGGATTGATTACGAAGAGTCTCAGGAAAGGGAGTTGGTAGGCTGTTCGCGTTACACATTGGAGTGTCATGTCCACAGCGAACACCCCTGCCGGGTTCTGGAGACAGACTCGCCGGAGAGGATTGCTGATCTCCTGTCAACCATAGTGGGATGATGTGCTTCAGCATGGGTAGCGATGCGCTATCTTTGAGCACCGCTCCACAAGGCCGGTTATCCTCCCGATATTTTGACAAGTGATGGAATGCTGTAACCACAAACACAGACCATCACTTCATCAATGGCTTTTTTGGTATCACTGTCTGCCTGCTGATAGATTTCCAGAATCCTGTCTGACTGCCCGCTCCAGTCAACACCCTCCCAATCTTCGCTAATAGACTCGTGCACAGCATCGAGAATGACTGTCATGAATGTTGGCCTGTCTTTGCTTTTGTCTCGTGGAGTGTATAGACCAAGTTGACTAATACATTATTGCACTTTGAACACCGCAGCACGTAAGTGCTTCTCGATGCCATGGTGAAGAGCTATTATGTTTGCAAAAAGTAACGGAAAGCATGTCCGACAGGTTGCTTAAGGGCGAGGCGGGAAGGAGGGCAACCCGCTGGTTACCCTTTTGTAAATCTTACCAAATTTCAGGCTTATTCATCGCCGCAACACAGTGCGACTCACCCTGGATCGGCTCAATTACGGAGCCCGTCAGTGACTGACCCAGCCAGCCTTCCGGGTGAGACAGTGGCAAAGGTGCTTTAACAACCTCTTTGCTAACAGGGGCAAAACCAACCCGGGAGTAGAAGTTAGGGTCGCCATAGGTGAATACCAGCGCCACGCCATGTTCTTTTAATGTGTTAAGACCAAAGTTGATCAGCGCCTGACCAACACCCTGACCCTGAAAGGCGGTACTGACGGCAACAGGCGACAGAAGAAAGGCATTAATCCCGTTCTCAAATGTTAACCGGGAAAAAATGATGCTTCCGGCAATTTCTCCGTCCTTTTTGGCGATGAAAACAAACATATCGTTTTGTTCTGTTGTTGCCATCACGTCATAGGCCAGGGAGCCAACAATCTCCCCCTCTGCTTCGCTTTCTGAGTCAGAAAAGGTGCGGACAAAAAGGTTTTTTATTTCGGTAACGTCGTTTGGATTGTAGAGTGAAAAGTCCATAGTCATCTCTCTGTGCCGCTGTCTGAATGAGGCGCTTTATAAACTATAAATAATGTAGCCCTGTCAATAGATATTCACTCTTTTGGAACACGACGGCTTCTGGATGTATGCTAGCCCGCTGGTTTGTATTTGTACTCTGGCTGCGTAGCCTGATTTAAGGACGAAGCAGTAAAGGACATCCATATATTTCAGACATCAAAAAATCCCCCTCATGCCAGAAACCTTAATCATTAAAAACGAGTGAAATACTCAGAAAACCCACGAAGACATTAGGTCAGCAGGTGCGAAGTCTACAGGGGTAGATGAATGAGATCAGAGGTCGGAAAATTTGATATATATCCACATAGTCTTCATAAATCGGCAAACAGACAGCGGCTGGCCACCATCCCCTGTAGCCACTGTCTTCCCATTTTCTCAGCAAATTTCCGCAGGGATTTCAGACGACCAACACCCAATACAAAGCGATTTCCGTGGGGACGCATAGTGGTGAGCCATCCTTCGGGATTCACGCCTAATCGATGGAGAATAGGCGGCAGCTGACTGTCTATAGCCCCCCGCTTATCTTCACGAATAGCTCTGCCAGTCCAGTCAACCAACTCAAAATAGTCAGCCAGTGTGAATGGTATACACTGTTCCTGTCTTTTACTGGTCTGCAGCGGTTTTAACCAGCTTTTGCGCCGGCCTGCCCGCTGCTGTTCGATACGCTCCTTGATAGCAGTAAAATCCGAAGTTTCCGGCATCGTTGCTACGCCTGCCCGCACAGGATTAAGATCCACATAAGCCATGCACGATAGAAGGGCTGCTTCGTCTAACAAGGCCTGACTTTTGAAGCGCCCCTCCCAAAATCGCCCTTTGCACTGGTCTTCTTCATTAGCTTTACGAGCAAGATTCTCGTTAAGGCAGCGCATAAACCAGCTGATACTCATCAGACGCTGGCGGTATTCAGCTGCAAACTCAGTAATTCGCAATACTTCTGCTTCGCCAAGAGCGTTACCCGCCAGAAATTTTTGCACAAGCAATGGGCCATCGAAGAGCTGTGTCCAGCGCTGTAAGACGTCACGATCACTCCAGCTCTTTCCATGCTCAGCATCAATATGTAACACCACATGGTAGTGGTTGGACATGACCGTATAGCTGCATACTTCGATGGCAAACACTGTGGTCAGCGCCTTCAGGCGATCCACCACCCAGGGTTTGCGATGTTCATAATCTTTGCCGGTGAGATGATCTTTGCCGCACAAAAAAGCCCGTCGGACACAGCGTGCTATGCAGTGGTAATAGGGGGTGCTGTTTGGGTCGATCAGGGTACTGCGGGCCTGGGTCATGGTCTCTTTCTCGTTGAATTATCGAGCGCGGGAGAAAGATAGGTGAGTGGTGGGGGGTGTCAAATTTTATGGATGTCCTTTTTATCGTTAGCTGACGTCTTCCATGTACGACTGTGGTTATCTGTTCGGAGGTTAGAGACCGCACAGATTACCCTACATGGGCGTCAGCTCATACCCCCATCCCCTTGCTATATCTGGCCTGTCGCAGTTTTGTCCCGTACATAGCACGGTGATAGAGTACCTCAGAAAATGGATACACGACTTCAAGAAATAACCATCACCCCTCCTTAGCGATATGCGATTGCAAAAGCAGAAACTCGTTCTTGCACACAATCCTGACTCTGGGTTCCACTCTACACGCTTTGGCTCTCCGGCGTACGGGGTTGAGCCGATCGGCATGATTTCTGCACAGCCTAGCGAGTTTTGCATGGTTTTTGGTCATCAGTGGATAGGCCAGCGCGCTTAAAAGTGAGGCAATCTGTCGTTTTAGCTTCGGTTTTTTTTCTGCTAACGTCTGCTGCCCGTCTATATTGTCTATATGGCTGACCACCATTTGCACACGGTCCTTCACTTTTCTATCTCCGGTCAGATTGATGCCTATTGCTTTTTCGAGCCCCCGAAGCAGCAGCCGTTCTGACACATTCAGCCTTTTCAGGATGAAAAAACAGAAACCGGCACGTTGCATAAGAACCGGATCATCTTCATAGGCTTTGAGTGACCTCAGTACCGGCTCAATCAACGCCTCATCGATGCTTAACTGCACAAAAGCAACCCCTTTATTGTCCTCTATCCATTTCTCGAGTAGCCGATAACACGCGTTTTTGTCCATAACTCTGGTGCCATCAGGCCTTTGTTTTCCCCCTTTGCGCCGAGCCACGGGCGGAGCGCAGGTCGGCTCAGCCGAGGGCTCTTCGCTCGCCGAGGGCTCTTTGCTCGCTGAGGGCTCTTCGCTCGCTGAGGGCTCTTCGCTCGCTGAGGGCTTTTCGCTCGCTGAGGGCTTTTCGCTCGCTGAGGGCTTTTCGCTCGCTGAGGGCTCTTCGAGAGTGACGGCGCTCAGGGCCTCAGGCAGCGCCTCTTCCGGGGAGGGGGTTGTACGTTTTGATCTGAACGCTGCGGCTTTCTTCTCAAAACGGCTTGCTTCCAATGCATAATCAGCCGCTCGGCTAAGATAACCATGATCCATATAGTAAGCTTCAGCCTCCCGGCATATGGCTATGACCGACTCATAGTTTGAGGACTGATAAACCCAGATAAGCTCATCGTAAAAGGGATAACCTTGGTTAATGCAGCGCTCGCAGAGGTCGATGGCGAGTTTGTTTAATTCGTCAACAACTTCAGGGTCAGCTTCTGTTGCACACCGGATAGCGCATCGAATCATAATGTAGTCCGACGGGTGCGTGGACTCGCTTTTTTTCCGGCAGTGATACGCTTGTTCTATGGCCTTTCCGTAATGGCCCTGCTCGAAAAGATGAAAATTGATAAGAAAGGCGCGAATGTCTTCGGTCATGAAGACAGAGCCAGCATGACTCCAGCACTCTTTTATGTAGACTTCCGGATCAGGTATATCCGTTTGAAACACGCTCTTTGTCAGGGACAGAACAGATTGCATCTCCGGTGTACGTTCAATAATCTGCTGCCAGTTATCTTTTTACTGTCCCGAGACAACATCTTTGCCATTTTATAGCCGAGAATGGGCTGGCAACAGGGTAAGACCCGGCCTTTCTCCTGGGCATCTTCAAGGAAAGGGTCAATCCCTAACCGGTAGAACAGAAAGTGCAGCTGATCGGCAATATTTATTTCTTTACTGTGCTCGGTGCTTTTATCAAGATACCGTAATCCCGCGACAGCATCGCCGCTTACACACAAAATGTAAGCCATATTTCGAAACGCCTCCCTATAAAGGTCGTTTTTATACTGTGCAGGTTGGTCAGCAATTTTGGGAAGGATGGACTCAATCATCTCTTTCGCTTTGGTATAGCGTTTCTGCGACTTTAATTCATTAGCAGTCTTGATTTTTTCATTGATGAATGCACAGTTAACCAACTCTTGTTGGCACTTTTTCTGATAAAGCACGCTTCGCTCTAACAGTTGAAAGTTTTTAGCGCCCCCCCGATGCCGTTGTACGGCGGAAGTCCTGCTGGTCCTGGATTGGGAAGTGGCGCCTCCGGTTGCAGCGGCTTTGCGGCTCCCTCGCCCGGATGATTTTTTCTTTTTCCCGCCCCCCGGAAGGCTCTTCTCTGGTGTCCGTTTGTGAAAAATTCGAGGCTTCCGCTCCTCCTAACTTTGCTGATTCCATGGCTACCCCCCTGTCGACTAAAAAACAGCTTACAATGACTGAGACCGCCACAGGGAGGAATAGTTTCACTTGTTCTGCAGTGTTCATAAGCGTATAACGTAGTACAATGCACTACCCAAAGCACTACAAACCACGCTACCATATCCCCCAGCATAGCTTAACAGCCAACCCACTCCGCCCAAAAAGGGCTCAACCTCAGCCTGAACCTGTTGAAAGAGAGCTTCTATCAGTTGAAGCGCCAATCAGCGGCAGGAGTGGATGGTATAACATGGGAGACCTATCAACAGGACCTGGATGTCCGGTTGACGAACCTGCATCAACGAATACACAAAGGGAGTTATCGTCCTCGACCAGCTAGAAGAATTTTCATTCCTAAAGCTGACGGGAGCGAGAGGCCACTGAGTATTCTCTGTCTGGAGGACAAAATCGTCCAACAGGCAGTGGTAAAGATTCTGGAGGGTATCTACGAAACCGATTTTCTTGGCTTCTCCTACGGATTTCGATCTGGAAGAAGCCAACACGACGCCATGGATGCACTTGTCGTGGGTATAAAACGTAGATCGATAAACTGGGTGCTGGATCTGGATGTTCGAAAATTTTTCGATCAGGTCGACCATGATTGGCTGATCAGGTTTATAGAGCACAGGGTGAAAGACAAGCGCATTATCCGCCTGATAATTCAGTGGATAAGAATTGGGCACTACGATGAAGATGGTCGTCGTGTCCAGAGCTTGGCAGGCGTGCCACAGGGGCAGTCATATCGCCTCTGTTATCAAATATCTACCTGCACTACGTATTCGATCTGTGGGTTCATCAATGGCGTAAAAGGAAAGCGCACGGCCAGATGATGGTCGTGAGATATGCCGATGATAGCGTGCTGGGATTCCAGTCAAAATGGGATACTGACACCTTCCTGCAAGAACTGAAAAGGCGTTTGGAGACGTTTGGTCTGAGTCTGCATAAGGACAAAACCAAATTGATCCAGTTCGGTCGCCATGCCAGAAAGGACAGACAAAGGCGGGGACTTGGAAAGCCCGAAACCTTCGAATTTCTCGGTTTCACCTTCTATTGTGGAGTGAACCGGACAAACGGAGGTTATGCCATCGTCAGGGAAACCAGCAAAAAACGAATGCGGACAACACTGAAAGCTGTAAAGGAGCACCTGCACCGATATCGGCATATTCCGGTTATCAAGCAAATAGCATGGCTGAAACGTGTTGTTCGGGGATATATGAACTATTTCGCTGTTCCGGGGAATAGCCGTCGTCTCACTGTCTTTCGGACAGAAGTGCAAAAGATTTGGTACAAAGTTTTGAAGCGGCGCAGCCAGAGAAACCGCCTGAACTGGAGTAAGTTTGGTCGATTTGCGAACACTGTGCTGCCAAAGGCAAGAATCCTTCACCCATGGCCGGAGCAGCGGTTTGGCGTCAAATCCTCGAGGTAGGAGCCGTATGCATTAGTAGTGCACGTACGGATCTGTGCAGGGTGCCCGGTGACGGGCATTCCTACTGCGACCAGAGATTTGTGCCTCCAACGCAAATCAATCATCCAGCATCCGGGTCACTTTTTCCCACACGTCGCTACGCACCTACTTTGATTTTCACAAAGGCTAAGTGCTGCTTCATGCACGTAGCAGCGTATAGAAAGATCCTGATTTGTCGTTTTTTAGCAAAATACCTTTTCGCCTGAACCTTTCTCCTGTTTTCTGGCCAATCTGTAAAACCAGAACAGAAAAGCAAGATATGCTTAGGGGGGAATCACATGATATGCACACCATGCAAAACCAGTGCAAGACTGGCGGAGATCGCAAAAGGACAGATCGCAAAAGGACAACCACGGAATAACACAGATTCAATTCATCTGCTGAAAAGCAAGAGATATACAATCACTAATTGCCCACTCTGCGATCAGCGCCTTCAGGCGATCCACTACCCAGGGTTTGCGATGCTCGTAATCTTTGCCGGTGAGATGATCTTTGCCGCACAAAAAAGCCCGTCGGACACAGCGTGCTACGCAGTGGTAGTAGGGGGTACTGCGGGGCTGAGTCATGGTCTCTTTCTCGTCGAGTTATCGAGTGCGGGAGAAAGATAGATGAGTGGTGGGGGGTGTCAGATTTTATGGATGTCCTTTTTATCGGCACTAACCTATCACTATTACTAGTGCAGCTGAGCGCTTATCTCCATACAGGCCTCAAACCACCTCGTTCCCACGGTCCCCCGTGGGAATGCATACCAGACAGCCTGTATGGTTATTTGAGCTTTCCTGCACTAGGGTGGCAAAAAGCGAATTGAGCTGGAATCTGTAGAAGTCGTGGTCTGATCGCGACTTCTACACATCAATGCCGTGTTTAGATATAGCTGATATTTTTTCTATCTAAAATATCTTTAAGAGATTCAGTCGCCAGGGCGAACTTGGAAGCATCACTTTTTTCCAGTGTTTCAACAGAACCTTCTTCCAGGTTTTCAAGGTCAGCAAAACCGGCAAAGTTACCAAGGTGAGGTTCCAGAGACAGGAAACCGTTATAACCGTTGCTGGTAATACGCTCAATGATCTCTGGAATATTGCCATCGCCATGACCAGCAGGTACTACCTTTTTATCATCAAGCCGGGCATCTTTAATGTGATAATACGCAACATACTCTTTTAACAGGTCATGGGCTTTCAGGGTGTCTTCATTAACCTGGACGAAATTAGCCGGATCAAATACCAGTCTGAAATTATCTTTGTTGATGCTTGTGACCAGGTTCAGGCAACGAGCTGGGGTGTCACCATAGATATCTTTTTCATTTTCATGAAGCAGCGTTATATTGTAAGAATCTGCCATCTCAGCAAGTTCAGTAAGTTTGCTGATTACCTCTTCAGCATAATCATCATAATTGGTATGCTCTTCCATAAAGAAACTGAAAATTCGCATATATTTGGCGCCAAGAATACTGGCCACTTCCAGCAAGCGGGCAAACATTTCCTTATGCTCGTCAAAGTTATCTTTAAGATAAATTTTCCCTATCGGTGAGCCCAGTGAAGAGATTTTAAAACCTCTTGCATCAAGTTGCGATTTAATTTCTTTCGCCTGTTCGATGGTGACGTTACTGATGTTTACATCGTTAACACCCCGCATCTCGATGTACCTGATGTTGTGTTTTTCAAGCTCATCCATCTGGATGGTCAGGTTCATATCAATTTCGTCTGCAAAGGCAGAAAGCTGCACTTGTTTCATGATGTCCCTGGAGGCAGTGCCAATATCAATGTGTTTGTTTTCTTGCTGATGAGATATAACTACGGATTCGACCAAACGATGCCGCTCCAG
>CAMRBW010000016.1 GCA_947040555.1 uncultured Oceanospirillales bacterium
AATATCGGACACCCATTGATTCTTGCCTCTGGTAACTGCCCATACTTGGGGTCATAATGCGCCCCCCTTTCCAACAGTCCAATAACCGCCCATGCGCCTAGACCGTTTCCTGAGTGAGTGTACCGACCTCTCCCGCGCCAATGCCAAAAAAGCCCTGCACCGTGGCGATGTCACTTGCGATGGCGTCGTAGTAAAAAATCCCGGCTTCAAGATGAGTGATCACTGCGAGGTACGGCTATTGGGTGAGCGTTTGCAGCATTTGGGCGAGCGTTACATCATGCTGAACAAACCGGTGGATGTGGTCTGCTCCAATGTGGGCGAAGGCAACTACCCTTCGGTATTGACTCTGCTCGATATACCCAAAGCACAAACCCTGAATATTGCCGGACGACTGGATGCAGACACCACCGGTCTGATACTGATTACCAGCAATGGTCCGTGGTGTCACAGAGTCACCTCGCCCAACAAGGAGTGCGGTAAACGTTACCGGATCACCCTGGCAGAACCCCTGATCGCCGATGCCGAACAACAGCTGGCTGAAGGTGTCCAGCTCCACAACGAGAAAAAGCCTACCCGACCGGCACAACTGGAGCGTATCTCCGATACTGAAGTCCTGCTGACCATCAGCGAGGGTAAGTACCACCAGGTCAAACGCATGTTTGCAGCATTGAACAATCGGGTGATAACACTGCATCGGGAGCAGGTTGGCGGGATTACTCTGGGTGAAAATCTCGCACCCGGCGAGTGGCGGGAATTAACGGCCGAGGAAATTGCATCGGTTTAAGGCGGCGGGATTAACAAATATCCGTCTGTTCAGGTTCACCCGCCTTTGTGAGAAAGGGCAAAGTGGGAAAGTGAGAAAGTGAGAAAGTGAGAAAGTGAGAAAGTGAGAAAGTGAGAAAGTGAGAAAGGGCAAAGAGTGTATTAAAAGCCAACTCTTCAACGGAAGGTTTCGTCTGGTTTTGGCTTTGATTTACTGATGGCCGGGGCTGTTTTTCCCATGTGCGCCGGATTGGCACAGTGCCCGGCATGAAGCCAGTCGGTGTAGATTTGCAGGATGCCGGACCATCCCTGATGCCGACAGCGATTATGAGGTTATTCGGGACTATTCCTATGTCCCGGTGAGGTCAAAATAGCTTTCCGCCGCCTTCCGGCCACTGTCAATCAGCTTTTCAATCCGTTTCTCGGGTAGCGAAAAATCGGTACCGTTTACCCCGAGGTCATCAATAAAAACGGTTCTTTTACGGTCGTCAAGATGCATATGTCGGGAGTTCGCTGTTTCGTACATATAAGAACTGACCGCCAGTGCATAAGACTTTATGGAATCAATGGCATAGTTATCGGTTTTAAATGTATCGCCGTCCGCCACCTGTGCAGGTGATTCCAGAAAAAACCCCAGTGTGGACGGATTAGAATCCCGAATGCAGGTGCCGTTTTTCTTATCGATAGTCACCGTGTCATAAAGGTCAATGGGGTAGTTCCAGGCCAGCCCGCCATCAACATGATAATCACCATCGATTTGAACAGGCTCAAAAATAAAGGGAATACTCATCGACGCTCTCACCGCAAGCCATATGGGTAAATCGGGATGGGTCTGTGCATTAAATACCTGGGATTTCTGACGGGTCAGATTTGACGCCACAACGCTTAATCGTTTAAAGGTAGCGGGATTCGTTCTGGCCAGCTCGTCAAGCTGAGCAAAGGTCAATGTCTCGTTACCCGAGAAACGTTTGATAAATTGCTTGAGAATGGCCTCAAATTCATGGCCGGTATGCATGCCATATTGGCTGATCATGCGCCCCGCATCACCCAGAATTCCCCACTTGTCATCCAGGAACTTGGCAAAATCCGTATGCTCCACTGAGTCAAGCAGACCGGCGGAACCCCCACCGGTCGCCAGCATGGCGGCCGTTATTGAGCCCGCCGAGGTGCCGCCAATATGTACGACGCCTGCCAGTAATTGCATGTGTTCCAGCACTTGCATACTGCCCGCATAGGCGGAACCTTTAATGCCACCGCCCTTGAAGACGAGGTTTTCAATGTTTGCTTTGTCCATTACAGTTCCATTGTTGTTTTTGAGGAAAGAATTCAGCCGGTAAGGCCGAAGACACCCTTATCCTGTGCAAACAGCACGTGAGAATAAACCTGTGAGCCTGATGCTATTTACGAAGCCCTCATTCCCATTCACCTTTTACAGACGTCCAAGTTTTGAGCGCCTTATTCAGATCCCGTGCACTTTTCCATAGAAAAAAGGCGAAACTGCGAATGATGCAATTTCGCCTGTGGCTTTAATTGTTATTCAACCGCTTCAGTAACCCGGTCCCGTATGCATGACTGAAGGAATGGCGCGGAAATAATTGTAATTAAAGTCTTTTTCTATAGGATCAGCCGTCCACTGCTGATCCAGTTTCAGAAGATCCTTCTGCAGTTCATCAAAGACTTTTGCCATTGGCTGACGATAGTGCACCTCAACGCCGTCGAGCAGGTAGGTGAAGTCTTTACCGGTCTTGTCGGTTAACAAGGTGAACCGGGCTTTGCCGGTGGCCAGTGCGACGAACGCCAGTGAACGCCATTCATCAACCCCCGGGGTGCCGGTATCACGAGGCACCTGGGTGGTGCTGATACGCGGATCCAGTGCTGCGCGAATCCCCGTCGTGCCATACACCTGATGGCGAACGACCGCATGATGAATCGTGTCGGCGGCAAAGCGTGCCACGCCTTTTTTGGTCTGGAAGCCGTCATAACGGGCTGGCAGACCCGTCAACAGCACTTCCAGCAAACCGCTGTGGAAATCCTGTAGGTATTGATCATTCTGAACGGCTTGATCATCGGCGTAGATAATATCGATCAGTTGGGTTGTGTAGTTGAGCCAGATCTCAAAATACTGCAGCTCCCACTTAATGCAGGCATTGGGCAGAATTTCATTGCCGGAACCGGGGATTGTCATCGCCGCAGCACGGCCTTCAAAGTCTTCATCGAAGCCATACTCGAAGTTTGAGTAGCTATCATTGAGATGGCTGATCAATGCGTCATGGGTGGTGGCGAATACCTGACTAAAAACAGCACCTTCCTGTACCAGGTGTTCAGTCGTGACTTCCTCAGCCAGTTCGTGGGAGAAAAAATGCAGGTACATAAATGTGCGGAACGGGTGCCCCCATTGCCCTTGTACGTCAAAGGCGTTGTGCATGGAGACTTCCACAAGATTATACGTCATATGTATTTCGGCCAGGTGTTTACCGCTGATGACCTGATAGTACATGGACGCCAGAACCAGACTTTCAGCATGACGGAATGTGGGATTCCGGGGGTCAGCTGCAATTTCTTCCTGTCCAAACGGCGCGATCACCGACACCAGTTCAAGTTTTTTGGTCTGTTTGTTGATCTGGAAATAAGCGACACCACCATAGGGTTCATACTCCGGTTTGGTTTCATATTTTTCCAGGAATCGAAAATCAGAAACCAGCGCGCCTTCACCCCGTCCTTCAGCAGGTTGTGCAAACGTATTGGCAACGCCGGACTCCGTCAGATACGCCAGTAACTGGCCTTCCCTGAAGGCGTCCAGTGCAACCTGGGGCGTTTTGTCCAGCTCACCATTATCCGGCAAGGTATTACCCAGAATATTTTTATGAAACAGTGTCGGCCAGTACTGGCTGCCATCGCTCCAGATCGCCATCCGGGGTTTGTCTTTCAATGGTGTTGTTATTTTGGACTGGGGAATCGTGTGATCGAGCCCGGCGATCAGTTTGAACGCTGATTTGGCTTCGTCAAAAAGCTTCTTGAATACGGTGACACTGGCTTCGATGTTACTGATTTCTACTGCCGGAATACCCAGGTTTTGCATAAGGTGTTGAGGATGCGCCTGATAATAAGGCTTCAAACGCGTTTTCACCGGCTTGACCTTGTCAAAGACCTTGCTGAGGTTGACAGGGTCGGGGAAGCGCTCGGCACTAACCAGTTTGAAGTATATCGGGGTCCATACCGTCTTGCTCAGGAGTGTCCGGAAGTTATTGTACGCATCCGGAAATGCTCTGGCGCTTATCAGAAGACCTGCAACACAGGCAACCACCAATCCCCACATTAACAGAGAGCCCGCAGGGATTACCGGCGCCACCTGATTGGAGAAGTCGGGGTTAATCGCAGTGGCTGTCAGAATGGCATTAAACAGCAAGAGGCCGGCAAAGATGTTGGTGATGTGAAAAACAGTACTCTTGCCGGGTGTTGAGGTGCCAATCATCAAGGCAATGAACTGCAGTACAGATTGCCCGATCAGCAAGGACGCTACGGTAAAACCACCCACGGAAGACGACGTCAGCACCAGCGCTATCTGCGCCAGCTGGGTGCCGAGCAGAATGATCGGCACCAGCGTTGACCGGGTGCCCAAAAAGAGGGCAAAGCCTAAGCCAAACGTTGCCGCACCCGCCAGGTAAAGCAGCGCCATACGCAGATTGGGCTCTGGAATCACCAGGGCACAAATGAAGAAGAAAATGGTCGTTGTCACAGGGGCAAGGTTCAGGAGCCGAACCGAGGATATAAAGCGTGTGAACACCGTCCGTTGTTGCTGGAAAGGTGTACCGGCCAACAGCAAACCCAACTCAAACACCCAGCCCAGCGTACTGCCGAAAATGGTGAATGCAAACGGAATCCAGACCCAGGTTGCCATTCCACCGTTTGTGGCCGGTGCCCGTAACCAGTGACTGATGTCGCTCCAGACACCGTTTCCGACGTTTCCGTTCAGAACGGAAAGCATATTATGGTCGGGATTGACCAACTGCAGAAACATGACCGTCGCCATGGCGGACATGAATATCAGGCTTAAAATAGAAAAAATGGAGCCCGCCACTGAATAGGTCGGCGGTGACGGCTTTATGAAACGTACTTCATCGGCATATTTAATGTGCGTCAGCGGCGGTGTTTTTTCAGGGTTGTTCGGAGGGGGCTGCTGGTGCTGAACTGTCTCATCAGCGCCGGATTCGTTAATAACAGGAGCATTCTGTTTTTCCAGGTATTCTCTTGCATCCATGTATCTATTTTCCGAGCTATTATTATTTTAGTTGAGATAACAGTATTAGAATCAGAGGATAGTTCCAAGTCCCGTAACCCATTTTTCACGTTAAAAGCGGTAAGAATTTATGTAAAACACGTCATGGAAAAACCGGTAGTAATGGGATGGTTTGCCTCATTCTGTTCACTGGTGAATAGTAACTGCTCATATTTAACTGGCAAAGCAAGCCCTGTAGGTCAAATAAATCTGTCCTAATCTTCGCTAAAATCTATCCCCATGCATCTTCCAGACTCCCTTTCCCCAGGCAATGACAACGGTAACTGCTCATATTTCTCTGGCAGATGAGGAACAGACTCCTCAGGAGCCCAGTGTTTCCGGGAGAGATGATTCTGAAAACGCAGATTTGCCAGTAAAAAATGAGCAGTTACTTCACTTGATACTTCAGTAACACGTCTTGTATTTTATATAAGATATCAAAGCCTTGCCTTACCGTCTCACTGTTGATGTGCTTGTTGTGATCAAAGCAATCATACTTGCTCATAGTCTCCCCCAAATTATATATTTTTTTTGAATACGGTTTTCCTTTTAAATCGCGATTGATCTTCTTCATTGCGCTTTCATATTTACTGTTTATTTCAAGCAGGCGCTCTTCCATCTTTGCGGGCACGCTTTTAAATACCATTTCCAATTCGTCTTCAATAATGGTTTTTCTTTTTGGAGGCAGTAAGTTTGTCAATAGAAAATTCAAACTTGAAATAATATTAAAATATTCAACATAACTACTCTCTGTAAATTTTAGTTTATTTTCAATAGCGTTTGAAGCTTCTTCATTCGTACCTTTTTCTTCTGAAACAAGTAAGGTTACGTAAATAAATTTTTGATTTTTATTAGAGAACACTATTGACCGACTCGTAAGAAGATGCAGTCCTTCTAGCATGCCGTTGCATTTATCATTCACCAAGCATGTTAAAAGCTCAAAAGCTAATTTGCTGTGATAAACAATTGCTAGTTGATCTGCTTGAATTTTGAGAAGCCTCAATCTCATCATCAAGAAACTCACAAACCCTTTAATAGCATATTTATGAAAGTCTTTAAATTCTTTAATATTAAAAACTTCACGAAAAGAATTTATTTCTTTTGGGTCTACAAAAGATATCGTTAGATTTTCACAGTGGGATTTTCCTGAAAAGGGAAGAGTATGTTTAAGTTTTTCTTCCTCACGTTTTATAAGAGTAAGCATATTTTGTCTATTGAGATCCTGTCCACCATTTTTGATCAGCTTACGAAAACACCCGGACGTTTGGTTAAGAATTACCTGATCGATAAAGTCATCATAGTTACATTTCTTCCAAAGGTTAAGTTCTATTTCCTCATAATCATTATAGCTATTTACAAGCATTGTAAACAACTTACGCCATGCCTCCCGTTCATCTTCTTTTATTGCAACGTGTGACAGGTTTTCCAGATAGTGATAAAAACTTTTATTATCTAAAAGCCCCTTATCTGCCAACATCTCCTCCCATTCTTTTTCATATCTATAGTAATACAGTTCTCCCGCTTTCTCTTGCAGTACTGGCGTTGATTTTTTACCAGTACTTTTATTCCCTGACGATCTGGGGGAAGCTGCAGAGCTGCTCATGCTCCCCTCTTCTTCCCCCTGATTAAATGTTGTATTTTCCTTTGAGTCTTCTACGTTCAGCACCTGAAATTTATTAGCCATAGAGAGGCTGAAGTCATCTCCAGCCAATGTCTGAGTGGACGTTGTCGGCATTAGTTCTCCCGCCCACTCAGGCTTGCACCCGGAACCAAAACCGGCTTTACTTAAAAGTTCTTTACATGCGTTGAGAATAGACAATGGTACGTATTCCTTGGACTGAAAAAGATTATCCTTACAGTGAACAAAACCATAACGCTTTTGTTTATGCCCAGTGGAATAGTGAAATCCATTCACCCCAATTACGACCTTTTCAACTCTTTCTTTCGTTTCGAATTCCAGAAAATAGATCACTGGCATTGTTAGGTGTGGATAATCAAAGCTCGCCGGCATAACTATATTACGTGAGCTTCTACCATAAACAAAAGAGCCTCCCGTATGGTTATTGATTCTTTCGTCCCATGTCTTTTTTGGCATAATGAGATACTGTCCATTTCTTTCCAGCATACTGACGGCCCTGGGCCCAAACACCGGCTTTTTAACCGCTCCCCCGGAGATTGGCAACTGGGTGGAAGAAGGCAAAGATGTCAATACCTCCGCACCTTTAGCAGATTCATTCATAGTGATCTCAGCCTATCGTAATAATTATACCCTTAGAGACCATCAACCATACTCATAGTTCCCTCTCCGCTTGCTATTGCAAACAGGCATGACCTGATTGTTAGAAGAGCTATAGATTTGCTGTAACTGCTCAGAATTCATAGGCGAGTCAATACACTGGCACTGGGCTCACACTATTCGTTCAGCGAAATAAAGCGCAAGGAACCCTTGCCATATCACGACAGTCACTGTTCAAAAAGTGTAGGCAAATTTTAAAGCTGATTGGCTACAAGACAGTAATATCAAGGGGATCATATGAAAAATGATTGATTTTGCCTATAAATTTTGAGGAGTTACTCGCGACAGTCTGGTACTGGTTTTGGCTCTATTTTAATCGGTCAAATGGTGGGAGCCCAGTACCGAAATCAGGCCTTTATAGGTTCCAGGCTGATAGATTGCCAGAGCGACCTTATTCAGATAAAGATGTTTGAACCGCTCTTTCACACCATGATCCCCCCGAGCACGGAATCACTCTTTACCGGTTAACAGGCACACCTGTAACTGGTGTGCCCGTTAACCTCAGTCACGCCTAGAGCCGATGGGTCAGCTTCCAGCAACGGTGGATCTTCTGATTGCGCTTGAAGTCCATATCAATGGTCTGCTCGCTGATCTCTTCCACAACAAACTTCCGGGATAACTCTTCATCAAGCTTGAACTTGCGGGAGTTGTTGGAAAAATAGAGCGCACCATCCCGCGCCAAACGTGTCATGGCCCGTTCCAGCATATCCAGATGCTCTTCCTGGATATCAAAGACATCCCGCATCTTCTTGGAGTTTGAGAAGGTGGGCGGATCGATAAAGATCAGATCGTAGGTCTCATTACACGACTTCAGCCATGTAATACAGTCAGCATTTTCCAGTTTATGACGATCACTGAAACCGTTCAGGGAGAGGTTCTGACGGGCCCATTCCAGATAAGTTTTTGAAAGATCGACACTGGTCGTCTGGCTGGCACCACCGGCAGCGGCGTGAACCGTTGCGGAACCGGTGTAGCAGAACAGGTTGAGGAAACGCTTGCCTTTGGCTTCCTGCTGAATGCGCAGACGAAGCGGACGGTGATCCAGGAACAGGCCGCTATCGAGATAATCCCGCAGGTTGACCAGAAAACGACAACCGCCTTCTGTTACCTCAAAACGCTCCCGCTGATCGTCGAGCTTGCGGTACTGGTTTTTACCTGACTGACGGCTACGCTGCTTCAGGTGCACGTGCTCCGGCTTAACGGGCAGCACTGTCGGGATCGCCTGCAAAATATCGTGCAGCCGATCCTGGGCCTTCTGCTCATCGATACTCGCCGGTGCCTTGTACTCCTGTACCAGCACCCGATCCCGGTAAAGGTCGATAGCCACTGCATATTCCGGCATATCAGCGTCGTATATGCGATAGCACTCGATCTCGCTCTTGCGCGCCCATTTCTGCAGCGGCTTCAGATTCTTGCGCAAACGGTTGGCGAACATCTCCGCACCTTTGCCGAGGCTGACACTGCTGGCCTCCGGTATCACCGTCAGACCGGACTGCTCCGCTTCCTGTGCCTTTTTGTGGTAACCGAAATACGACTCAGGCTGAATATCAAAGGCCAGCAGTTTCGCTTCCAGAGCACCGTTATAGAAGGTGTAGCTCTTGCGCGCCCGCAGTCCCATACGTTTGGCCAGATTGATATTGCTGGTGATAATCGCCCCCTGCCAACCTTCAAAACAGGTACGGAAGGTGGTGCCCAGGTGCTGGTAGAGCCAGACCAGACTGGACTCTTCACCCAGACGCTCACCATAAGGCGGGTTAGTGATCACCAGACCCGTGTAGCCTTTGATCGCTTCAACATTGGCCAGTTCGCGGGTTTCGATATGAATGCGTTTTTCGAGACCGGCTCGACGCAGGTTATCGTGAGCCTGTCGTACGACACGGATATCACCTTCATAACCGATAAAGCGGTTGGTCATCTTTGCCAATCCGGCCGCACGACGATCACGGGCCTCGGCAATCAGTTCGTTCCAGATCTTGGGAATGTGGCCGGACCACTTATGGAAGCCATAGTCCAGACGCAACAGACCGGGGGCAATATCCGCCGCCATCAGTGCGCCTTCCAGCAGCAGGGTACCGGAACCACACAGCGGATCCACCAGCGCACCGCCCTCTGTGGCGATCTGCGGCCAACCGGCACGGATCAACAGCGCTGCAGCAAGATTCTCCTTCAGGGGGGCCTTACCGGTATCGAGACGGTAGCCACGACGGTGCAGGCTCTCTCCGGAGAGATCAAGGGAGATAGCCGCCTGATTCTTCTGCAGACGAACATTCACGCGAATATCCGGACGGATCTTATCCACATTGGGGCGGAAACCGGCGCTATCGCGCAGACGGTCGCAGATGGCATCCTTCACCACCAGCGCACCGAAATGGCTGTTGTTAATCGCCGGACTGGTGCCGTTAAAGGTGATCGCCAACGTGGCGTTAGGCTCGAAGTGATCTTCCCACGGGATCGCCTTAACGCCCTCGTAGATAAAGTCCCTGGATTCCGCATCAACCTGACACAGATGCAGCAGCACCCGGTTGGCCAGTCGGGACCATAAACAGATACGGTAAGCCGCTTTCAGCTCACCTTTAAAATGACAGCCAGCAACTGTCAGGCGGATCTCCTCACCACCCAGTGCCGCCAGCTCTTCCGCCAGCAAACCTTCGACACCCTTGGGGCAGGAAGCAAAAAATTGGTAACTCTCGGACATCAGAACCTTCAATAACCTGTCGCAACCCACACCACGCTATTGATCAAGCATGGCTGGGCTGCCAGAAATGCTGCGATTGTACAGGCTGTGACGAGGAATACGAGCCCCCCCGCCTATCCACTACAAGAAACACCACAGGCAAGCACCACAGGCAAGCACCACAGGCAAGGATACCGACTGGCAAACTTTGATCTACCAATGTCTTCGCGCGCAAGGATTAAACAGATCAGGCTGATTGGCGGAGAAAAACTTCTCAAGCAGATTCTGCAGTTACACAAAAAATTACACAAAAAATTATACAAAAAGTTACATAAAAAGTTACACCAAGAATTACACAAAAAGTTACCCAAGAAAAAACAGGTGAAGTTATGGGCTCAAATCCTGAGTGGTTCTGCCCACAAACAGCCATAAACAGGCATGGACAGGCAATATGGCCCACCCAGAATCATGGAAAAAAAGAGCTCGTTTCCCTAGTGAAAACATGTCTGAATACACCTTGTTAGGTCTATTTTGTCTATCTTTGTGCCGCTTTAGGCAAAATCATTATACTCTGAGCACCATTGATTCCTCGACAGTCGGCCACTCTTCCGATAGAACTTAACAGTGTAAGGATGCTGTTTGCATCCCCTCCCAACTCTCGGGAAGGCAGCCAGTGGAGGACTGGTTCAGCAATACCATCCCGAAAAATGCAGGTTTCGGGCGGCCTGCGAAGCTCCCCGGAACGCGGTACTCGATGAAGGAGGCTACTTCGCAATGAAAAGACAAAAACGAGACAAAACAGAACGTGCATTTGCCAAAGGATATCAAACAGGCAATGCGGGCAGGAGTAATGAGATATGTCCCCACCAGGACACCAATGAACAGCGTCAGGCATGGCTGAATGGCTGGCGTGAAGGCTGGACAGATCACGTTGACGGTTATGTCGGTGTCTCAGGACTGGGCAGAGGCAGTAACAACGGCCTGACAGAATACGACATGCGCTAATCTACTGACCCCCGAGCTCTAGAACAATCATGCTCTTTACTCGGCTACCCGCCGAGTCTCTATGGAAGGCCCGAACGCATTGTCAGGGCCTTCCCTTGCGCCAAAAGTCCCCTATCAGAAAAGTCCCCTATCAGGAAGCAATACCCGCTTTAATCCGTTACGGGCTGCAGCTCTTGGGTCACTTCATCCTGCACCGGCTTCTGAACAGGCTGTTCCTCTGAGCGTTGTTCCGGAGCCGCCTCTTCAACACGCTTTTCAAAACCGGTTCTGCCAGCACTGACCAGCTCTGCGCCTGCGGCCTCCGCAACCTCAGCGATCAACTCTGTTCCTTTGTAAATAAAACCGGTATAGATCTGCACCAGACTGGCACCGGCGCGGATTTTCTCAACCGCATCCGCCGCATTCATAATACCGCCCACCCCGATCACCGGAATTTTACCCGCCACCGCTTCGGCCAATACGCGAATCTTATCGGTTGAGAGTGCGGTCAGCGGTCTGCCGCTCAATCCACCCTGCTCGTCGGCATGCTCATGACCGGCTACCGCATCCCGCTCCAGCGTTGTATTGGTGGCGATCACGCCGTCGATACCATGGGCCACCAGCTGACCGGCGATTTCACGCAGCTCATCATCCGCCATATCCGGAGCCAGTTTGATCGCAATGGGCACATAGCGATCATACTCTTTTGCCAGTGTGTTCTGCTCATTTTTCAGCGCTTTGAGCAGGGAGGTCAGATGCTCGCCAAACTGCAGTTCCCGCAATCCCGGCGTATTGGGAGAGGAGAGATTGACCGCCACATAGCCCGCCCAGGGGTAAACCTTACGCAGACAGGCGATATAGTCATCATTGGCCTTCTCGACCGGCGTATCCTTGTTTTTGCCGATATTGACGCCAATCACAGCTTTGGTTTTGGCTTTTTCAAGATGACTAACCAGATGGTCAACACCCTTATTGTTGAAACCCATACGGTTGATAATCGCTTCATGCCCCACCAGCCGGAACAGGCGCGGTTTGGGGTTACCGGGCTGCCCCAGAGGGGTCACTGTGCCGACTTCTACGAAACCAAAGCCCAGACGGCCAAACGCATTAATACACTCCCCGTCCTTGTCCAGACCTGCCGCCAGACCCACGGGATTGGGGAACGTCAGCCCCATCACCCGTACCGGCCGGTCCGGGACGGGACGAACCAGGGGTTTAATCAGCCCCAGACGCTCTCCGGCGCCCAGAAGATCCATGGTGACGTCATGAGCCGTTTCCGGATTGAGACGAAATAACAGCGAGCGAACCAGCTGGTACATTGATATTCCTTGATAGTTCGGGTGAGTGGAAACCGAAGGAAATTATAAGGAGAGCGCAGCGCCAACGCTACCTTATCATCAAACCATTTCCACTCTGACAGTGATTCTAGCAACTTTGTTGGGAACTATTCCCCACCTTGCGGGGTCAGACATGGTGTAGGGAAAAGAAAAACACATTCACCCTCAAGCATGGAGGCAACAACACAATGAATAGTTTATCGATCTTTAATGGCCTTGGGCGATCTGTCAATACAACTATTGCCGGGGTTTTGGGCCACAAAGCCGATTCCCACAGCCTGGATGCCCAGTGCAACGTCAATCGCCGGGAAAATACGCTGAATCAGCGATCGTCAGCCCGCCAAACACCCGTCAAAAAGCGGAAGGTAGCCCCGCTCGTTGACCAGAAAGTCACTTCGCCCAATCCTGAAGAAGTTCTGAATAAAGCGCTAAATACCCAGAGGAAGATCAGGGAGGAGCTCGGAGAACGCTCCCCAGCCGAATTGGTGCTCGGGTTGCCGAGGCAGAATATTCTCGAGGCCCAGTTTCACAAAGACCCAAAAGGCACTTACAAACTGCTGCGCGCCCGTGTCGCGGCGCTGAAAAAGGACATCGACGCTACCTTCTCATACTTTGGCCGCAAAAACCAAGCCCTAAAAAAGTATGAAGTGCTGAAGAAGGAGCTGAAAACTCTATCCGTCGATACGGCTAAGGGCGTTGGGGAAAAAAGCTTGCGGCCGTTATTGGAAGGAATTCGTGATTATGAAGAGACTTTCAATAAAGACTCTTGGCTGGAAAAAGCCACTATCGCCTTTATGGGTACCGACTCATTACTGAAAGGCGAATTTTCCGACCGGCTGAAAGCCCTGATTCCCCAACATCGACTCGCCCTGGGAGATCGCCACCTGCTGGACCCCCGCGTAGTTAGCAAAGATAATATCGGTTACGTGATCAGTGACGCCAAAGGTCTGAAAGCGTTCACCGGTACGGTTATGGAAGCATCCATCACAGAGACTTTTAACCGGCAACTCGCTAATACGTTGTCCCAGCTGCCGTTCGATGACTTCCCGGATCAGACGGTTATCGCTGATCCCGTCAAGCTGATCAACTATCTGGCGGAACGCCACCCGAAATTGGTTTATGAATTGATTGCTTCGGAGATAACACGCGAAACATTCAGTCAAGATCCCAAAATACGTAGTGCAGCTCAAGAGGAGTTGGCATGGCTAAAGCAGGGCGGAGCAGAGCATGATGTTTTAACGAAAGTGATGGAAAATAACGTTGAGCTACAGCATTTCCTCGGCATTCAGATACAGCACAAGTACGCGGACACCCTAGCAAAATCACTGTTCAAGTTTACGCAAACGGCTTTTGACGATCAGGAACCGGAAGCTGCGGGAGGTTTGCAACTTGATCTGAATATAGCCGCCCTCCCAATCGACCAGTACACAGCATTCACCGAAAAATTGAAATTTGGCCTGAAACTAGCGGGCACTCTCAGGCGTCAGGACCTGATCGGAAAACTGTACACGCTCAACCCTCAAGTGGAAATGGTCAAAGCCATTCCTCTACACAAAGTCATCACCTCTGGCGAGCTCAAGGGTGAGAGGCTCTGGCATCTGGATAAAGACCTCACCCCTGAGCAGGTGACGGCGGCGCTCATCGGGGGTTCCGGACATCCCTGTGAAAAAGCGATCAGGGCGCTGGGCGCCTGTCTGGCGCTGTCGGCCCCCAAAGATCTGCTGCAAATGCGTCACTCTTTAAAGATGAAGGATAAATTGCTGACCGCGCAACAGAACCGCGTGCTGGAACAGGCGAGAGAGGCGATCGGAAAGCCAGAGGCCTTTGAGGCTGCGCTGAATGTGGCGCGTACCATCGAACAGGAACGCCCGAATTACCAGTTGATCGCCGAAGACAATATCACACCGATGCAGCGGCTCAACCGGGCCGGTCGTGTGGCACTGATACCCGACCGCCAACCGCTGGAGCAGCAGGTGCGCGCTCTGATGCTGGAACATCAGCTGACGCTGGGTGGTTACGATTTCAAGACCGAACTGTACAACCTGCTTACCGAGTTGCCCTGTTTCTCCAGTGTCGGCACAACCGCCTCAAAAATCTCGGAGAAGGCAGCGGCTCTGTTTGATGACTATCAGAAAGGAACACTGTCCACCCCCCATTTCGTTTGGGCAATGATCGGACTGGGTGGCACTATTAAAAACGATTTTGCACGTCAATTTCAGGAAGTCATTACCGGGGCTGCGGCCATCGGCAAAGTTAGCCCTCAAACCCTGAGGGCACTGTCTGGAAACTTCTCCCAGACCCTGCAAAATCTCTCTAGCAGCGTGGGAGGCCACTCGACACTCTACACCTTGTTTAACGAAATCCACGCGCGTGTTGCGGGTGAGACCCGGGCTCAATACTTTCTCGACGAGGTACAGCACAACGGTACAAATCTGGACATAGACAAGCTGAACAAAAACGAACGTGCTGCCGTCCACCGGCTGATCACCATTAATGCCCTGTTGTCCGGCTGCAAATACGTGCCGGCTATTGCCGAAGGCGTGCTGAACACGGCGACCACTGCGGTCACGCCGTTCAATGTCGCTTGGAATACTGCCAGTACTGCGGCCAAACTGTGTGCCACCTACATGATTGGGGATCAAGTCAACCGGATGAACAGCGATGATCTCAAAATAGCGAATGCAACGCTCGACATCCTTCACGATGGCCAAACTATTGCTGCCCATCGTCAACAGATGATGGCGCGCAGCGGCAGCATTCTCGCCGACATCGCCACCCGCCAGTCAGGCTTGGCAACAGCCGTTAAAGGGGGTGTTCTCTACCCATTTAAGATCCTCGGGCGCGGCATAGCGGATGCCTTCCGCGATCTTCGCCATGGCAAACCCGGCGCATGGGCACATACGGGTCTGATGCTGCTGAAAGCAGCGCCCGCCGTGATCGCTCCTGTCGCGGCTATCGCAGCGCTGTTCACAGCGCCAATCGGCATAGCTCTGGTTGGCATTCCGATGGCCTTGTGGGCTTCCTGGAGCTGGGCCGAATATATGGTCAGCTCTACGGGACTGGTCGATATCGCCACCCTGGCAGTGAAGCGGGCACAGGAAATCACTCAGGACAAAAGCATCGATTTTACAAAAGCGGCGGATAAGATCCTCAAGGAAAGCGGCGAAGAACAGCGCACCCTACTGCTGGCCAAAAGGCGGGCCTACGCCGGCATCTACGCCAAGCACTGGGAACGTTGGGCTAGCGACAATCAGCAAGTGGTGGAATCAATCAATCAGGAAATTAAAGACGAACTGAAAAAGATCGATCACTCGCGTTTACTGACTGTCACCCAGACCCTGCGCTATCTTGCCAACACCGATGATATCGCCAAAGTCTCCAACGACGAACTGCGCCGCCATCTGCCCGCCAATGAAGCGGACAACATTCCCGAGCAGGGGCCGCGTCGTGATTACTGGGCCATAGCTCTGACGGAGCGTCTGCGCTATGAACTTTACAGCGCCACTGGCTCTGATGAAGTGCCAGAAACTGATGAGCAACTGTTACAGCGCACCTCTGATTTCACGGCTGAATGTCTGCGGGGGCTGCATCTGGTCGCTAACGACACGGAAGCCAGCCAAGAATATGACCACTGCTGCACGCTCCACGTCGATCAGATCACCTTGCACACCCAGGGTCGTATGGCGAACTTTCTGGCCAAAGTGATGACCCGAGGTTTGCAGACCGTCTTTACCCGCCGGGCCAGAGCCTCCGGTCAGTGCGTGAAAAAGCAAATGAACCCCGATATCTTTGCCCGCCGCACCCAGCTGGACGAAGATCTGCAACAGGCGCTGCGTAACCAGTTTGTCGATGTGTTTACAGCTGAAATGAAACGCGCCAATCAAGTTGGCCAGAGTCATCTGAAGACCCAGCTGGCCGCCAACGGCATTGATTTGAAGGATAAAGAGATCAGCACTCTGCAGGCTCCCGCGACAGGGGGTTAAAGCCATCTGTTCAGGTGCTCACTTTGCTTAATCGCTCAGGGTTTGATAGCAAGGGTTTGATAGCAAGGGTTTGATAGCAAGGGTTTGATAGCAAGGGTTCGATAGCAAGGGTTGGCAGCCAAACCCGGCTGCCTCCCCCTTCTTAAATCAACCAAGAAAAGCCAGATCCTGCAGCTCTCTGGCAGCCACCATATGCATGGCCAGTTCGCCGGCCGCTTCACCGTGGATCTCTGCCAGTACCACCCGCCAGCGAGCGATTGCGGCGGCATTGGCTTCACTCCATACGTCGAGCAGTTCGTTCACATCGTCTGGCGCATCGGGAATATTAAGCAGATTCACCGTCAGCATCCTCTGCTGCAACGCCAGCTCATCCCGCACACTCTCCCGTGCCAGTGACTGCCACTGGTTCTGCATATCAAGCTGACTGAGCTGATAGTAGAAGTCCGGCAGTTCGAGATATTCACCAACAGCGAAGAACAGGCTGGCAACCCGCGCCAGCGACTGACCCGTTTGATTCACCGCCTGAATAACCGACAGCATGCTAAACAGATGACGCACCGCGACAATACGTTGCGCCAGGGGTTCAGGAACGCCTTTTTCGGTCAGTTGATCCACACGCGTCACCCACTCCTTACGCTGACGCTCGGGCAGCAGAACGGCAAGACTATCGACCAGTTCCCGAATCCGACCTTTATAATCCACGACGCAGATTCCTGTCTCCTTGTCGACGGCTTTCATCCGCACCAGCCAACGGGTCGCCCGGCGCAACAGACGCATCACCTCACCGGTCAACTCTTGCTGAAGCTGGCTATCGACCACGTAATCGAGGGATTCAATATCACACCACAACTGCTCCGCATCAAAAATATCACGGGCAATCACAAAACCACGGACAATATCGGGAGCACTGGTTCCCGTGGACTTCTGCTGACGACTGACGAAGATAATCCCCATCATGTTGATCAGGTAATTGGACAATTGGGTGGCGACAATCTCCCTGTGCAATTTGTGCCCTGCCAACAGCTCGCCATACTGCTCCACCAGTCGCGGAGGAAAGGCCGTCGTCAGCTCGCGGGCCAGGTAAGCATCATCGGGGATGGCGGAGTCCAGCAGTTGCTCTTTCAGATCCGCCTTGCTGTAGGAGATCAGCACCGACAACTCCGGACGGGTCAGCCCCTGCCCACCACTGCGACGCTCTTTGATGGTGTCATCGTCAGGCAGAAATTCAATGGCACGATCCAGACGACCACTCTCTTCCAGATCATGGATAAAGCTCTTGTACTCCTCCATCTGACTCAAACATTCGGACTGTGCCAGAGTGATGGCCTGAGTCTGACGATAGTTATTGGCCAAAACCAACTGGGAGACATCATCGGTCATCGCCTTCAACAGCGCGTCCCGCTGCTTACGGGTCATGTCCCCTGTCGCCACTATCTGGTTAAGCAGAATCTTGATATTGACCTCATGGTCGGAGCAGTCCACCCCACCGGCATTATCAATAAAGTCGGTGTTCAGGGCGCCGCCATTCAACGCAAACTCAATACGACCCAGTTGAGTAAAGCCAAGATTGCCCCCTTCACCCAGCACTTTGGCGCGCAGGCATAAGCCATCAATACGCAACGTGTCGTTGGCCTTATCCCCCACATCAGCGTGACTCTCTTCAGAGGACTTCACATAGGTGCCGATACCGCCATTCCAGAGCAGATCGACCTTGGCGCGTAAAATAGCGGAGATCAACTCGGTCGGCGTAAGTTTGTTGGCCCGAATGCCAAACAGCTCTTTCATCTCCGGCGAAATAGTGATCGCCTTGGCACAGCGGGAGAATACTCCCCCCCCTTCAGAGATCAGTTCACTGTTGTAATCGTCCCAGCCCGAACGGGGCATCTGGAACAGACGATCACGCTCGGCAAAGCTGACCGTCGGATCAGGATCCGGATCTATAAAAATGTGCATATGGTTGAACGCTGCCACCAGCTTGAGATGTTTAGACGACAGAAGACCATTACCAAAAACGTCACCGGACATATCGCCAATACCAACGACAGTAGTCGTATCATTCTGAACATCAATACCCTGTTCACGGAAATGGCGCTGCACAGAGACCCAGGCACCACGAGCGGTAATACCCATTTTCTTGTGGTCGTAACCGACGCTACCGCCGGAGGCAAAGGCATCTCCCAGCCAGAAGCCGTACTCTTCCGCAATACTGTTGGCAATATCAGAAAACGTCGCTGTTCCCTTATCAGCAGCAACTACAAGGTAAGTGTCGTCTTCATCATAACGCACCACCCTTTCCGGATGGACAACCTCGTTGTCCACCAGATTATCGGTAATATCCAGCAACGCCCGAATAAAGGTTTTATAACAGCGAATACCCTCTTCCTGAATCTGCTCCCGGCTGGCATTTGCCGGCATACGTCTGGCAACAAAGCCCCCTTTGGCGCCTACGGGAACAATCACCGCATTCTTCACCTGTTGGGCTTTCACCAGCCCCAACACCTCGGTCCGGAAATCTTCCGCCCGATCCGACCAGCGCAGACCACCACGGGCCACCTTGCCCCCGCGCAGGTGCACCCCTTCGATGTACGGTGCATAGACAAATATCTCAAACAGCGGGGCCGGTTTGGGGATGTCGGGAATCTCTCGGGAGGCGAACTTGAATGAGATGTAGTCGTGATGTTCGCCCTGTTTATTGCGCTGGTAGAAGTTGGTGCGCAGGGTTGCGCCCATCAGCTCCATATAGCGTCGCAGCACTCGATCCTGGTTGAGTACACTGACCTCTTCCAAAGCCTCAAGGACCGTCTGCTGCAAGTGCTGACGCCGGGCTCGACGCTGCTCAAAGGCCAGCTCCAGATCCGGATTAAAGGAGACCTCAAACAGCTCCACCAGCTTCAGAACGATCTCGCTGTTTTGGCACATGGTCTCGGCGATATAAGCCTGACTGAAACCAAATCGAATCTGTTTTACATAACGGGCATAGGCCCTCAACATGCTGACCTGCCGCCAGTCCAGCCCGGCCACCAGCACCAACCGGTTGAAGCGATCGCTTTCGGCCTCTTTAAACCAGGCGCGCTGGAACGCCTCCTGAAACCGACCCGCCACCTTTTTCATCGGCAAATGCTGGCCATGGGGCCAACAGAGGGTGAAGTCATGGAGACAGATCGTCTCACCTTGCCGGTGACCGCTGAGGCGTATTTTATAGGGGTGCTCCCCAAGCACCGTCAGACCGAGATTTTCCATAATCGGAACAAGATAGGAGAGGGCCAGGGTTGAACCATGGTGGAATACCTTGAAATGAAGATATCCATCGTCGTCCATTGGCCGATAGAAACTCATCATCAGCGGCGACTTCTCACTCACTGGCAGCATATGAGCGACATCAGCGACGGCCGTCTGCGGTGAAAACACCTCCCGGTAACTGACCGGGAAACTATCCCGAAAAATTTTCAGCAGCGTGTTACCTTCGACTTCGCCATGGGTTTCCAGCAGAGCATCCCGAAACTCCTCTGTCCAGGAGTAAGCCGCCTGCCGAATGTCAGCAGTGATAACCGCGGTATTAATTTCGTCCGGACTGTTATCACCCAATCGCATAACATAGTGCACCCGCGTCAGGATCGATTCGGAGAAGTAGGTGGTAAACTCGGCATCGATCGCTCTCAAACGTTGGCAGAGGATATTCTGCATCTTGATACGCAGTTTGGTGTCATACACCTCCCTTGGCACGAAAACCAGCACCGAACAGAACAGGCCGCTCACATCACGACGGATGAATACGCGGGTCTGATTACGCTCCTGGATCTGCAAAATACTCATCACCGTGGCGAACAGTTGCTCTGTTGAGGTCAGCAACATCTCCTCACGGGGGAAGACCTCCAGAATCTGCACCAGCGCCTTGCCATGGTGACTGGCCATATTCAGCCCGGACATCTGCAAAATGGCAGACACTTTTTTGCTCAACCAGGGGATAGTACGTGGGCTCTGGCTGTAAACCGGCGAGGTATAAAGCCCCATAATCCGGCACTCGCCAACCACTCTGCCAGCCTTGTCGAAGCGCTTGATCAGAATAAAATCCGGGTAGGCGGGACGGTGCACACTGGAACGTGTCACCGCCTTGGCAAAAGAGAGCCCCCCTTGATCAGCAAGAATATGCCGATCCAACTCCGGTTCCAGAGTCCTCCTGGTCAGATGGCTGCTGTGGCTGGGACGCAACAGCCCCAAACGCTCGCTTTCCATCAGACGCACTTCCGGCTGGTCACCACTCCGATCCACCACCAGCTCTTCGTAGGCCAGAAACGTGAAGTTATTGTTCCGCAACCAGCGCAGGAATTCACAGATATCTTTGGTGCTGTTGTCGGTATCGGCTTCCAGACTGGCTATCAGCTCCTTCATTTTGCCAATCATGGGGTGATAGTCAGTCACCACCCGACGCACATCAGCCAGAACAACGGCAAGCTCCTGTTGCAGGGTGTCCAGATCAACTTCATCCGCCTGACGGTCAACCTCGATATAGATCAGCGAGACCCGTTTATCGTCAGTCGATTTACCCTCTCCTTTGCCATCCTCAGCCAAACCCATCGGCAGCACACTGCTGCGCAGCTGGTGAATGGTCGTACCGAGATCATTCAGCTTCATCCGTACAGAATCGACGATGAAGGGCATATCCGGATGCACAATCTGGATAATGGTGTGGGTGGAGTGCCAGTCATTACTCTCGTAGTCTGGGTTTAACACCTCGATTTTGGGGGCACAGCAAGCGTAGGACTGAAAAAAATACCACAGTCCCAAGGTGCTCCCGAGCAGGTCACGATGCCGGTAAGCATTGATCTCTTCCTCGGTAGCGATGGCAAAAAGCGGTTCGAGAAAGGACTTTATCCCTTTTTTGTTATCCGGCAGGTGCTCGGCGAGCGCCTGCTCCAGATTGCTGATGAACTCATTCTGACTATGCATATGGTTACCACCAGGAATAGATCTAATGGAAAAAGGGCTGCATAAAAATGACGGCCCTCTGTTTTTATTTCCGAAATCGATTAACTATCATTACACTCCCGTTCAGCTCAGCACAGTTCATACCATGTTTTTTTTAAAAAAAACCGACACTGCAACCAACACTGCGCCAGATCGAATACGTACTGCGGTACAATCTTTGTGCCAAATCTTCGAACCTAACCTGACCGGGAACTTTTTCACTGTTCTGTTGTCCATAAGATTAGTAGCTTTATATATTCGTATCGTATCGATATCCCTACATTCACATAAGAGAGAGGCACCCGTAAATATGGAATCTGCACTCAGTCCCGCTTCTGGCACGATGGCCTCCAATGAAATGGCTTCCAATGAAAGTCAGGCGCGCCAGTCCATCCTTTCACTCCGCAACTATCTGCGTCAGATGATCATTGGCCAGGAGCGACTGCTTGATCGGATGCTGATTGCCTTGCTTGCTGATGGTCACATACTGGTAGAAGGCGCCCCCGGACTAGCCAAAACCAAAGCCATCAAAGATATGGCAAACGGTCTGGCCGCCGGTTTCCAGCGTATCCAGTTCACACCGGATCTACTGCCCGCAGATATCACCGGTACGGAAGTTTTCCGCCCTGAAGATGGCAGCTTCCGTTTTCAGCAAGGGCCGGTATTTCAGAATCTGGTGCTGGCTGATGAGATCAATCGGGCGCCGGCAAAAGTTCAGGCGGCCCTGCTGGAGGCGATGGCGGAACGTCAGGTCAGTGTAGCGGGTGTGACCCACAAACTGCCGGAACTGTTTTTGGTTATGGCCACCCAAAACCCGCTGGAGCAGGAAGGTACCTATCCTTTGCCAGAGGCGCAGCTCGACCGTTTCCTGATGCACGTCTGTATCAGTTACCCTTCAGTAACAGACGAACTCCGCATTTTAAGATTGGTCCGGGGCGAGGCCCTTGATCTTGAACAGCCCCAACCCGCTATTATCTCCCAGGAGACTATCTTCGCCGCCCGCAAAGAGGTGCTGGAGCTGCATATGGATGAGGCGGTAGAGAACTACATCGTTCACCTGATCGACGCCACCCGTAACCCTGCCAAATACCAGCAAAATCTGGATGCCCTGCTGGACTACGGTGCCAGCCCCCGGGGCACTATCGCTCTGGATCGCTGCGCCCGCGCCCACGCCTGGCTGGCCGGACGGGACTTCGTCACCCCGGAAGATGTTCAGGCCATCGCCCACGATGCACTGCGCCACCGGATCATCCCCAGCTACGAGGCAGAAGCCAGAGGTATGAATGCCGACCGCATTCTTGCCCAGCTGCTGCAACAGGTCGCCGTGGCCTGATCTCAGTCTGTCACATGGTCGTCACAGGAGAGATCAATGAGCGGTGCCTATACCACCCTTGAAGAACTGACCCGTCTGGCAGACGCCGCCAGACGGGTTTCGCTCTATCGTCCCTGCCCGGCACAGGCGCAGATGGCGGGAGGTCATCACTCCCGAATGCGTGGTCGGGGCATGGATTTTGAAGAGTATCGCAGCTACCAGCCTGGCGACGATATTCGCAGCATCGACTGGCGCGCCAGCGCCCGTACCGGAAAAACCCTGACCCGCGTCTACCAGGAAGAGCGAGAACGTCCGGTGCTGCTGGTGCTCGACCAGGGGCCGGGACTGTTTTTCGGCAGTCAACTCAACTTTAAATCGGTCGCGGCAGCAGAAGTGCTGGCGCTACTGGGCTGGAAGACGTTACATCAGGGCGACCGGGTCGGCGCACTGCTTTCCGGCCTGAACGGCGATGAACAGCAACATCGGGAGCTGCGCCCCCGGCGCTCGCGCCGGCATCTGCTGCAGATGCTTCAGCACACCGCAACCATGAACCAGAGCTTGAAAGCCGGGATGCCCCGGGACGATCAGGCGCTGGATAAAATGCTGGCCAGTGCGACCCGCCTGGCCCACCCTGGCACTTTGGTTATTGTAATCAGTGATTTTCACGGTATCAGCAAAAATGGCCTGAAAGAGCTGGCCATGTTGGCTCGTCACTGTGAGGTGATGGCGATTCAGGTCTTTGACCCATTCGATTATCACCTGCCTCCCGCCGGACTCTACGCCGTCAGTGATGGTCAGCGCCGGGGGCTGCTCGATACCCGTCCGCACCAGACACAGGAGCGTTATCGTCAGCAGGCAGAACAGCGACAGACGACATTATCTGATCATTTACAGAGCCACCGTATTCCCCTGCTGCGCATCGACTGCAGCCAGCCCACGGAAGAGCAAATGATCGCCATCCCTCGTGGAATAAATCGTGGAGGGAAGCCATGACCTCACCCGTTATACCCTCCCCGGCTACGCCCTCCCCTCTGGTCCCCCAGGGTGTACCGTCTAACCCGCTCGCGCCTGATCCGCTCGCGGCGCTGACACCTAATATTGTCCCGGACCCCATCGGCTGGTTTCCTCTCGCACCAGGATGGTGGCTACTGATCGCCCTGACCATTGCGCTGGTGACCCTGGCCACGGTCGGGCTGGTGCGTTATTACCGTCGGAACGCTTACCGGCGGCGCGCCCTGCGGGAACTGGAATTCATTTCACAGGCATTTGAACACCATCAGGATATGAAACAACTGGCTAAAGAGTGCAACCATCTATTGAAAGCCACCGCCCTGCAGGTCTGGCCCCGTGAACCGGTCGCCCCCCTCCACGGCGACGAATGGCTCGCCTTCCTCGACCACAGCGCTATCAAAAAGCATGGCAACAACGGCGACAGCTTCTGCAAAGGTAGCGGAACAGTTCTCGGACACGCCCTGTATAACAAAACCGGGCCGGGACCCCAATCATCCGCCACGGATCTGCTGCAGCTGGTCAAACACTGGCTCAAAAACCATAAGGTGACGGGAGGTCAGCATGGCTGAGATAGTCCCGTTTATTCACCGCCTGATAACCAGCTTCGGATTCAGCCTGCCCTGGCTGTTCCTACTGCTGCCCCTGCCCTGGCTGGTGTATCGTTTTGCACCACCGGTCAGACGCCGGCAGAGCGCTCTGCTGGTACCATTTTTTGCCGACCTTCCGCTGGATACCAAGCTGGCGACTCCGGCAGTAGGCAGTCGATTCACCCTGCCGATGGTGGTGCTGATCTGGTTATTGCTGATCACTGCCGCAGCGGGTCCACGCTGGTCAGGCCAGCCGATTGAGCTGCCGGTCACCGGGCGCGATACCATGCTGGCGGTCGATCTGTCTGAAAGCATGAGCATCTCAGATCTGAAATTGCGGGGCCAGGAAGCCGATCGACTGGAAGTCATCAAGGATGTGGTATCGCAGTTTATCGATGGTCGCAAAGGTGACCGTATCGGGCTGATCCTGTTTGGCAGCACCGCCTACCTGCAGACGCCACTGACCTTTGATGTCGAGACCGTTCGTACCCTGCTCAATGAGTCCACTATTGGCATCGCCGGCCCGAAAACCGCCATCGGCGATGCTATCGGCCTCGGGGTGCGACAGCTACGTAACCGACCAAAGGATCAACGGGTACTGATACTGCTCACCGACGGCGCCAATACCGCCGGTAATCTCAGTCCGCTCAAGGCCGCCGAGCTGGCCGCCAAAGAGGGGGTGACCATCTACTCCGTCGGTGTCGGCGCAGACGAGATGATCGTACCGGGTATGTTCGGTAGCAGCTTCGGTGCCCAGCGGATCAACCCGTCCGCCGATCTTGATGAAAAGACACTCACCGCCATCGCCAGGCAGACGGGAGGTCGTTACTTCCGCGCCCGCTCCCTTGAAGATCTGAAAGAGATCTATCACATCATCGACAGTCTGGAACCCATTGAATTGACAAAAGAGACCTTCCGGCCGTTGAGAGAGCTGTTTTTCTGGCCTCTGGGACTGGCTCTGATATTCGCCGCACTGCTGGCTGCAGAGCCCTACCGTCATACCATCAGGAGCACTATCAGGAGCAGGAGCAGAAGAAGCAGCAGCAGGAACAGCAGCGCCAAAAACAGGGAGGCCGACCATGAATATGATTGAGAATTTTCATTTTTTACGCCCACTCTGGCTGCTCGCCCTGATACCGCTGGCCGGTATCGTCTGGCAACTGTGGCAGTTACAAAGCGGAAAAGGCAGCTGGCAGAGCCTGATTCCGGCCCACCTGCTGGAACATCTGCTGGAAGATCAGGAGCAGAGACGCAGTCGCTGGCCCGCCCTGCTCACTTTAATTGGCGGCCTCGTAGCCACCATTGCCATGGCTGGGCCGGTCTGGCGGCAAATCGAGGCGCCGGTTGAAAAAAGTCTGTCACCGATAGTACTGGTCGTCGATCTATCCCGCTCCATGCTCGCCTCTGATCCAGCGCCCAGCCGTCTGGTTCGCGCCAAACAGAAGCTGGCCGATATTCTGCGTCGGCGTGAAGATGGCTTAACGGCACTTGTCGCTTATGCCGGAAGCAGCCACACAGTGGCCCCCCTAACAGACGACAATGCAACCTTAAACAATCTGGTCCGCTCCCTTGATCCGACCATAATGCCGATACAGGGCAGCCGCCCCGAACTCGGCATCAAGCAGGCGATTGAGCTGCTGGCTAATGGTTCCGGTCAGCCGGGTACCATTCTGATGCTGACCGATGGCCTGACCCAGGAGCAGAGTCAGTCAATCAAACGACAGCTATCAGATACTGGCAACACCCTCGCCATTCTCGGCATCGGCTCCGCCAACGGCGCACCGGTTCCGGCAGAAGGCGGTGGTTTTATGCGTGATGGCCGGGGCGGTATCGTGATGGCCCAGCTGGACCGGGATGTACTGCAACAGACCGCCACAGCCAGCGGTGGTCGCTACCGGGATCTGACTCTGGACGACTCCGACATCAACGCCCTTGTTCCAAAAACCTCTGCCCTGGATGCCACCCTGCGCGTTGAGCGCAATTTCGACAGCTGGCACGATGAGGGTCGCTGGCTGATCCTGCTGTTGATTCCACTGGCACTGGCCGGATTCCAACGGGGGCTTCTGCTGCCGCTGATTCTGGTCGCCCTGTTGGGTGTGCACAGCCCGGAGAGTTTGGCGCAGGCTGCACCCGTTCCGGCAGCGACACCCCCAGAGCCACAGATACCGAGCACCTTCGACAAACTCTGGAACAACTCTTGGCAAACACCCGACCAGCAGGCTCAAGCACTATTAGAGCAGGGCGACAGCGCAGAGGCCGCCGGCATGTTCACCGATCCGGCATGGAAGGCGGAAGCGTTGGATCGCAGTGGCCAGTCGGCCGAAGCAGCCCAGCTGTTTGCTCAGCAAGCGACTCAGGCAGAGAACGCAAAACAGAAGGCGGCAGCCCTCTATAATCAGGCCAACGCCCTCGCCCGCGCAGGTGATCTAAAGAAGTCGCTGGCTGCCTATGATAAAGCCCTGAAACAGGATCCCGATCTGGAGCAGGCGGCAACCAACCGCAAAATTGTTGAGGAACTGATGAAGCAGCAACAGCAACAAAACCAGAATCAACAGAAAGATCAGCAGAAAGATCAACAGAAAGATCAACAGAAAGATCAGCAGAAAGATCAGCAGAAAGATCAGCAGAACAAAGACAACCAACAGGGTGATTCTCAACAACAGCCGTCTGAACAGGAGCAATCCGAACAAAGCAGCTCTGAGAACAGTTCCGATAACAATAAGGATGAGAAACAAAACGACCAGTCTCAAAATGGTCAGCCGTCTGATAGCGATCAGCAGGAGTCGTCCGATTCAGCGAATCAACAGCAAACCGACCAGCAAACCGAGCAACAACAAGCGGAGCAACAACAAACAGAACAACAACAAGCGGAGCAACAGAACGGTAAAGGTGAAACCGATACAGCAGAAGAGTCTCAAGCCCAGCAGGGGCAACCTGCTCAATCGGAAAATTCCGCAGAACAGGAACAGCAATCTGGCTCTGCAGCCGTCCAGGATCAGCCGCTGGATATGGATGCCGAACAGACCGAAGCGTGGCTGCGTCGAATTCCCAATGACCCGGGCGGTTTGCTGCGCCGCAAATTTGAACAGCAACAACAGAAACAACAGCAACGCAGATATGCCCCCCAGGATTCACAGCCATGGTAATGACATATTCAAAAAACAGTTTGGTCAAAAAGCTGACCCGTCGTTCAACGCTGGTGCTGATACTTCTCACCACCACACTTCCGGCATGGGCAGAGCTCAATGCGACAGTGGATCGCAATGTCCTGTCGGAAGATGAAATACTGGTGTACAACCTGCGCAGTGATGGTATGAACATCAACGGTTCACCGGATTTTTCACCACTGGAAAAGGATTTCGAGATTCTCGGCACCAGCCGCAGCAATCAGATTCAGATTATCAATGGCCGTAATGCCTCCTGGGCCGAGTGGAACCTGACGTTAACACCCCGTCGTACCGGTTCACTCACCCTGCCACCGGTCAACCACGATGGCTTCGCCAGTAATGCCATTACTGTAGAGATACGCAAGGCGTCGGATGCCGCTCAGAACGGCGCCGATGGGGCACCGGTCTTCATGGAGAACAGCCTCAGCGCCGACACTTTGTGGGAAGGTCAGGAGGCGGTGATGACGCTGGAGGTGGTCAGTCGAGCCAATTTTGCCGAGAACCCGGACCTTTCGCCGCCGAAAGCCGATGGTTTGATTTTCAAGCTGATAGAGAACGACCAGCGCTCAGAGAAAATTGTCAACGGTATTCGCTACCAGATCATTGCCCTGAAATATCTGGTCACACCGACCAGAGCCGGCCAGCTGACCATTCCTGGTCAGACCCTGACCGGTGCCATCGTTGAAAGCGACCCCTACACGCGTAACAGCCTGTTCGGCATGCAACGCACCCGTCCGCTGCGCACCAGGGCACAAGAGTTATCGTTAATGGTCAACCCACCGCCAACCGACTGGCCGGCGGACAAGCCCTGGCTACCGGCAGAGCAGCTCTCTATCAGCGAGATCTGGAGCGGCAGCCCTAACGAACTGAAAACGGGAGACTCCATAACACGAACAGTGACGATTACCGCCCAAGGTGCCAACAGCGCTCAAATCCCACCGCTGCCGACGTTAAATATTCTCGGTATCAACCACTATCCGGACCAGCCCCGCATCGAAAATGAAGTGACGGACAGCGGCAGCAATGGCATTCGCAGCGAATCCATCGCCCTGGTACCGACCCAGCCCGGTACGGTGACCCTACCGGCAACACAGGTCACCTGGTTTAATGTCACATCACAAACCATTGAGACCGCGACCCTGGCCGCACAGACCCTGACCATCGCGCCCGGCAATCTCTCCCAGACGGTGCCACAAACACCTTCTCTGGGCGAATCGCAAACGACATCGCAGTCAACTCAACTACCTGTGGCTTCGACTGATACTATCGATACCGAACAGGGTGGCCAACAGAACGCCGTCATTGTAGATGACAGTAGTCTTATACTCTGGCAAACGACAACCGGCGTCTTTTCTCTGCTCTGGCTATCAACACTGGCTTATCTGTTCCGGACAAGGCAGACGATTCAAGGGGCAGAAGCCGACAGTCCTCTTCAAACAGTCAGCGGTTCAACCGGCGAGAAAGCTCTTTTCCAGAAACTGGAAGCCACCTGTCGTGAAAACCGGCTTACGGAAGTCGAGCAGGATATTTTGAGCTGGGGACAGACGCTGATGAACAACGACACCCTGTCGGCCAGCGACATCATCGCCAGTCTTGACAGCAAAACCCTGAAAAAGGAGTGGTACATTCTGCTGCACAGCCGTTATGGCGCAGCCAAAAGTACAGTGGACTGCAGCCATCTGATCCAGTTACTGATCAAGGCGCGCAAACGATGGTTACATCTCGCAAAAAAAGAGAGCCACAACGGTCTGAGTATTAATCCCGCTTGAGTGAGCTGACGGTTCTTCACGGTGTACACAAAAAATCGGTATCACTCGCCTTCGGGCGGGGGGTACCGGTTCTGTTTGTAAACCTTACTGACGGTGATACTCAGATGTTTGACTCTGGTAGCATCCGCAGGAGTCCATAACAGTTTCCAGGTCGGTCTCTTCGCATCAGGACTGATATAAACCCGGCCTTCATCCATCGGAAACGCCTAAAAGCTCCGGGTCATCGACAGTGACTTCCCGTTCGGAAAAAGTCAGTGTATTGGTATGATCATTAATATCGATACGAATGAGTACCGGCACCTCATCACAACTCAGCCCATAAGCTACCGAGCTGTCTGAATCCGCATCTCGAACTCTGGTGGTAGCGGAGAGTTCCGGTATTGACAGCACTTTCCAGCAGGGTTCTGGGCGACCGGTTGACTTTGTGTCCCCCCTTGAGCTTTTGCCAGGTTGCCAACAGCGGTATATTACCATTTCCAGTTTTTAACTATGAGAGCGAGCCCATCGTTAGGAGGTGGAAATGATATACGAGGCTAAAAGAGGTGATCCTGCATGAAAACCATTGAGCAATGGTTCAGTGAATACGGAGAGAGTCACCAGAACCTCACTAACAAGCGCATCCACTGGGTCTGCGTCCCTGCCATTCTGTTCAGTATTGTCGGCCTGTTATGGGCTATTGACCCCCTCTACGCCGGGCTTGCCATAGCTATCAGCCTGTTGTTTTACTTCAGCCTTTCCGTCCCTCTCTCACTGGCAATGATCATTGTGTTCTGTCTCTCTGCGGCCATCGCCAAAAGCCTGGGGGAATATCTGCTACCAACCAGTACCAGTATCTTTGTGACCGCCTGGATATTCCAGTTTATTGGCCATCGGAGCGAAGGGAAAAAGCCATCCTTTTTCAAAGATATTCAATTCCTGTTGATTGGCCCATTGTGGTGCCTTGGCTTCCTGTTTCAGAAGCTCAACCTTCGGTACTGAGCCCTCTGGTACTAAGTTTCGGCACTGGACGACTGATTGACTTTGTGGATGTCCCCCACTGAGCATTACCCACTGAGCACCAAAGCCGAACTAAATCTGGCTCATGATGATGGCGATACGCCCTTGTGCATTGCAGAACGGAATGGTCACACCGCCATCGCTGATACACTAAGCGCGGCCATCGCTGGCCGGAATAAGCTTCCCGAAAACGCCCGGCAGCGTGCTTCGCTGCTTTACACCATCCTCCGTCATAAATTTGTTTTGTCCATACTGGAGTACCTATTGTTGAGACAATATACCAACGACCACTTACCACCGGTTATAAAAGAAAAACTCATTATTGATACCGATCCTGGTATTGATGATGCGCTCGCCATCTACTGCGCACTTAACGACGATGCTGGCGAAGTGCTGGCACTGACCACCGTATTTGGTAATGCCGCTATTGAGACCACAACTGAAAATGCCCTGCGCCTGTTAGACATCTTTGGGCGAAACATTCCGGTTCACAAAGGTGCAGCTGGCCCTCTGATTTTGCCATTGGGTGAGTATCCATCCCTTATTCACGGCGAGAACGGCCTGGGCAATATCCCCCTGCCCAAAGCCAGCAAAACTCCGGAATCATCAAATGCAGCACAGTATATTGTCGAGATGGCAAACGCACATCCGGGTGAGATCACTCTGGTTGCGCTCGGACCGCTAACCAATCTGGCGCTTGCACTGCAGCTTGATCCCGGCATCGAGCGGAAAATCAAAAAGGTGGTGCTGATGGGAGGGAACCTTCCTGCTTCTGACAATCTCCCTACTTCTGACAATCTCCCGACTTCTGACAATGCCTCGACGGCCCGTAATGCCAACACCGTTCGCGACCCTCATGCGGCAGAAAGTGTGCTCAGTGCCTTCTGGCCGGTTACGGTTGTGGGGCTCAACGTGACTCGCTCGGTAACGGCTACCCCGGCATTCTTTGCGCGACTGGAGCAGCGCAAGCCGGTAGAAGGAAAGTTTCTCCACGATATTACCCGCCATTATCTTAACTTTTACCAGCACCAATACGGCATCAACGGCTGCTACGTGCACGACGCCACAGCGGTTGCCTGCGCCCTGCATCCGGAATGGTTCGCGGTGGAACGCGGACAGCTGAGGGTACAGTGCGATGAGATCAATCGTGGCATAATGGCGATCCATGGGAAGAACACCCTGAACAACAGCGACAACCTTTGGGACGACCGTCCCATCCAGAGCGCCGCCGTGACCGTCAATAGCCATAAGGTACTGAGCTGGATCCAGAGTCTTTAAGCGCTTTGCGTACTGGCTTCAGCCTCAAACGCCTTTCTGAAAACAGGTGGGTTGACGTTTCCCTGATTGACTGCCATTTTCTGTCTCCGTCGATCATGTTTCAGAACTGTTGATGGGGCGAGTTATCCGCTTTTGCCGATCCCGGATTGTGATGACTTGCCCCACCTGATTAGTGAATCCATACCACATGTACTATCCACAATTGTGAAACACGACCGATCATGCCGGTGTAGCCAGCTCCTGCCTTCTGAGGACTCCCCTACCCCATGTCACAGACTTCTATCCATGACCTCGGTCATAATACGGTTTTCACTGCGCAAGGGGCTACCAAATTCAAGAAAACCCCCCTGCCAACCAGCCCGTGAAAAGGTGTAGAATCATGTTGCGTCGGTAGTCAGTATTATGATCTAGTTGGGCAGGCGAAGGATTCGCCTGAGAGGTGGTCTTGCCATACAGCCATGAGCCGGAAGTGATGGACATAGAAGCTGCATTTCCATGGTCAATCACCTCCTTGTCGAGGATGAGGCGAACCTGTAACGCAGTACCGTGTGATTTTTTCAAGCATATACATATAGATAGGAAGTTGTCCCCGTGTTATCAGCACCCATTGCACAGGTAGCAAGCATCGCAGGTACCCCCGTTCTTGCGTCTATTTTTCTTGCTGCAATTTTCGCCACTTTCGGGTTTGCTACCTGGTGTCAAAAGAAAAATACCCAGCACTCGTTTGTTGACCACACCCCAAATTTTCTCACTTCGCTCGGCATTCTGGGCGCTCTGGCAGGGACTTTAGCCGGGCTTATCAATTTTGATGCCACAAGCCTGAGCGGCATTGGTCCACTGATGGAATCCCTGACCGCATCACTGGTGACCGGCCTGGCCGGATTTTTACTGTCTATGCTCTTCAAACTGTTAACAAAACTGAGCGTACAGACCACCAGCGACGATCCAATGGCCCACCCTGACGAAGTCACCGTTGCCGATCTTTATGCCGCTATGGTTCAGCAGACAGAAAGCGTCGAACTGCTGAGAAAAACCATCGCCAGTGACGCTCAGACAAATCAGGCCGAACAGTTCCTGTTATGGTCACAGATGAACGACAGTCAGCAACATGTTCAAACCCAGTTTGAACAGGTGCTCGAAGCCCTGAACCAGGTCAGCCATGAGCTCAGCAACCAGCGGGTTGACCTGTTGGGTGACAATATTGCCCAGCTGAATGCCTCTGTCTGTGAACTGGCCGATCTACAACAGAACTGTGCGCAACAGCTGTCGGATATGAGAGCGCAGCGCAAAGTACTGGAACAGGCCGGTCACTCGTTGGTTCATATCGATAAGAAGATACAGTCCATCTCTGCCGCCGTCGTTCAGTCTGTGGGCGACAAACTCTCAAAAGACTACGACCAACTGGCCAGAGTCATCACCAAAACAACGCGCCAACCGGTCTAAAAAAAAGCCTGCAAACATCTTGCCGAAGCGAAGGCGTTTGCAGGCTCTCTTTGCCTAAACCTATCTTTGCCTAAACCTATCTTTGCCTAAACCTATCTTTGCCTAAAATAGTGCATAGCCTTCTCAAGGGGATAAACTTCCCATCCCGCCGGAGCCTCGGGCTTATCCCGGTCGATATAGACTCCGTACTTTGATTTCGGCCAAGCCAGTTCCAGTGCGGTCACATGCCCTTCATTATTGATGATTTCATAAGCCACTTCCGGCGCATCGAAATCTTTACTACGACCATGCTCGAGTAATCCTCCCAGTGCCGGATCCGCATATTTCAAGGCATCGTTCCAGCTGCTCGCCTGAGGAATAATCCCCTGCCGACGCCTCACCCGGTTCAGCGTTCTCATCTGCATATGCCGGATATGCCGGTGATCATGCTTTGGCTGTCTGCGGTAACAGTCCGCGCACAGAACGGCGAGGTTGGCTTCCGCATTATCATGCCTGACACCATTACGGTGGTGAACATGGAGCAGAAAGCCATAGGAAGAAAGATTCACATGGCACGACTGGCACATGTGACCCGCCTCTTTCCGGGCCGCTCTGGAAATATCAGACCAATCCGGTGTATAGCCCTTTGCCTCGTCATCGGAGGTTGGGGCATGGTATTCAAACAGTGAACTATAGGTTGAGAAAAATTCCCTGATGTTAAAGTTCTCGACAATCTCATTACGTTTAGCAGCACTGACATTAGCGTTAGCAACACCTCTGTAGTTCAGCAGATCAAGGCAGTCGGTACAGACGGTCAGACGGGCGATACCCTGATCCGGTCTGCCGAGTGCGTTGTCTCCATGAATCTCAAACTCTCCATCAAGATTGGCATTGGCATGGTAACGCTCAGACCGACCGTTGCGTTTTATCTCCTCCAGCGTACGACAGTGGGCAACATGGAATCTTTTTCCCATCTCCCCCCTGGCAATGACCTCTCCCATTCGAGGACCATGATCCGGAATAAATAACGACACCTGTCGTCCTGAAAGGCAGATCAACTGCTGACAGGATTCGAGATCGTCCAGAGCGATCTGTTTTCCTTTGGGACTATCTAACGAATGGTCGAACGCCAGATTTTCGGTTTCCATCCGGTTAACACAGGCCCATAACGCATCAAGATTTACATCGATCTTCATCAGCCCTCTTCCAGAATACGCTTGATCTGTATATCAGAATTGGTGATCACTCTGAAGCTGACCCGTCTGGAGCGTACATGATCTTCCCCGCCCTGCGGATCAAAAACCAGTTTTGACGACGATAAACCGACCGCCGCAATATGGGATTTGATCCAGCTGCGAAACGGCTGGCTACTCTCCAGGTTATAGATATAATCCAGTACCGAGCGGGTACGCCCCTGAGAGAGAGCCATATTGTTGAAATAGGCCTGCTGGTCCGTGGATTTGTAGCCCCAGTCGCTACTGGTATGACCCTCTATACGAATCTCGTTAATCCCATCGTGGAACGGCTCCAGAACGGTCATGTAACGGGGAAAAAAGTCATTCAGCAGTTGCTTGTAAGCCGGGTTCAGCTCAATTTCACCCTTCTGAAACAACAGCTCCGGTGATTTGAAGGTAAACGTAAGTGTACTGTCGTCAATATCCGCATCCCAGCGCTCCAGATCCTGAGAAAACTCGTGATGGAGCGCATTATAAATGGCGACCTGCTTCTCCTGATAAGCGACAGCGATCTGTTTGATCTTGTCCCGCTCGATAAAAGCACTGCGCATCAGGGCAATGGAGATAAACAGAAAAACGATCATCAGACCGGCCATCAGGTCGGAGACCGACAGCCAGTGATTCTCTTCCTGTTCATCGTGACGTCTGGCAAGTATTTCCTGCATTACTGGTGCCCTTTAGCTGGCCTGACGACGATCAACATCGGACATCATCTTGGTCATTTTGCTGTAATCCTTAACAAACTGACCACTGATAGTGGCCAGAGCATCGCCCATGGCCTGCATGACTCTGGTCACCTCTGTCACCATATTATTCTCGATCATCTCGCACTGTTTCCTGACGGACAGTTCGATCGTCTCCATCAGCAGCTGCTGGTTGTCTCCGGCGGCGGTACTGAACGAAGAGACCATCTTTCTGGTGTTTTCGGTCACATCGTTTGCCGCCTCATTGAAGCTGGTGCTGACCACCTGATTACCCGACCGAATATCGGCAATCAGTCGTTCATTGAGCTCTCTCAACTCGGTATTGCCTTGTCTTAATCCATCCACCAGCTGAAGGCTGCTCATCTGCAGTTCGCTGGCAAGCTCACCCATGCGCATATTGATATCCGTTACGACACCTCCAAACTGCTCTTTGATGGCGATGCTGGAGTCTGCCGTTGTCGTCGCGACATCGGCCAGAGATAGACGGGTCTGGTCAACGGTTACCCGGTAATTCTCGGCGCTCTCAGTCACAACCTGCTGCAACTGACCTGCGCTTTCGATAACACTTTTCGCCATGGTTTGATTGGCTTCACGCGCGCCCCGGACTACAAGGTCGATCTGACCGCTGATCTCCGGCACCGCCGCCACCGCTTTGTCCCGCACCTGGGCAAAGCCCTCAAGATGGCGAGCCAGCTCGTTAATCTGATGCTGATTCACCTCCATCACCTTCACCAGCGCATCCATGGCCACCGGGATAGACTCGGTCTTTTCACCAATATGAGCCACCGCACTCTCTGTTCTGGTAATGGCTTGCACACCATGGTCGTACTGGACCTTCATGGCAGACAGCTGTTGTTTATAGTTCTCTTGCCAAACCACCAACTCAATCACCGCCGAATTCAGCTGCTTGAAGTTATCACCAAACTGCTCGGTCAGGTTATTATTGAAATCCTGAATAACCATCTTGAGCGCTTCTACAACCTGCTCTGTGGCCGATCTGGACATCATATCGGCAAATTCCTGCAGTCTCTCCCATAGCTGGGTTTCAAAGGCTTTGAAACCAGCCTGCTGTTGTGTAGCCTGTTGTGTAACAGCGCCATCGATGCGGGTCAGGGCATTGGCCATCTGCAGGGTTGTCGCCTGGGATATCTCGGCAAAACCTTCCATCTTATTCCAAAGCTGTTCCTGGAATGCCTGAAAACCGGCCTGCTGCTGTTGCGTCGCCGTACTGATACCGGCAAGCGTTTCTACCACCTGCTCCAGCTGTCTCTCTGCCCGCTTCTGAGCATTATTTTGCTGCACCATAATGGCGTACAAATCAGCGGCAGTGACATCTTTGTCTGTCGTAGTCTGATAAGTGACATTGGGGGCCAGCGCACCGGACACGCTCAGGGTCTTGTAGATAATCGACAGTGACATACCGGCAAGACTGGTAATAAAAGCTGTTTTCAGACCATCCAGCAGAGGACCGATACTGGTATCAATATTGATGGTATCGAACGCTAACAACCCCGACACAATCCCCATAAAAGTACCGAGCATACCCAATGAGGTCAGCAGTGTTGGCGTATAGATCGTCAGTCCGGGAAGCTTGTTCAACTTCTGACATACGACAGCAAATATGAAAACACCGACAAGAACAACAAGAAAAATATTGGTAAGCAGAGGGGCACCAGCTGAGCTAATGACATTCTCTATTGGGGAAAACAACGTTATCGGGGAAAACAGCGCTATGGGAGAAGACAACACTAACAAAATCCTTTCAGTGGGTTGACTCATATCAACCCTGTGATTTTGCCGGTGGATGCCTTTTAATAAAACCTTTTTCTTTCAATAGTCTGATCAGGGGTATCGCAAGACGTACGACACGATACCCCCATTCCGTCACTCCAGCCCTTATACCGGGCACTTCTCCTCGCCGAAGACCTCTTCCCGGGGGCGCTCTTCCCAGGCCACAGCGGCAACGGTGCCGAAGTGGCCCTTCTCGTTTGGACGACGCCATCTGGCAGGGCCCTTGCCAGCCTCATGCTCCGCTTTCAAAATAGCGAGCGCCTCTTCAAGACTGGCGACATAGAACTCACTTTTTCTGGGGCCTATCTGTACGCCTTTGGTACGGACACAGCGGTGCCCCAAACAGCTGCCATCTCTGGCGACAGGGACCAAAACACGATTGCTGACGACCTCCTCCTGCGTAGACTCTTTTCGAAGGGCTTCACGCTCAGAGTCAACCGCCTCGTTTTTCGACAACGGTGTCACTTCAAAAAGTGAAAAGTTTTTCAACCACTGAAATATCATTTTTATTTTTCTCAAGGTTTTTTCATCCTTTTTTGTGGCGGGAACTTTTTGTTATCGGCGCTTTTTGTTGTCAGAGCTTTTTGCTATTAAAAACAGGAGCGACCGCTCTATAGTAAAATATAGTCACTGTTCTCGCAGTAAAGCCAGCTAATAGTCTCCCTAAAGCTGCACAACAAAATCTTTTAACCGCACTTTATAGCGGGATTGGGTATCATCACCATCAGAGCTGATCCAAAGCGCCAGCACCTTCTTCTGTGGTTCTGGTGTGATGGTGAACGTCAGTGGATATTTACCGGAAGGCGCAACAAAATCTTCCGTCAGGAGATGAGACGCAGGATGCACACGACTTTGGTCCATCAACCGTGAATCCGAATAGAGATTGTGAAAGGCAATATGGGAGACACCGGTTCCCTTCGGGGCGAGAGAGAACAGTTTTTTTACCCAGTCGGCAGCAAGCGTACGTTGAAAGAAACCTAACGTCTGATCCCCTTCGTAAACCACACCCAATCGAAACAGAAAATCATCGGCCCCCTTTCCTCCCTGTAATTTTTCTGTTTTATTCAACACTCCCTCGACAGAAAGCTCTACTGAGATCTGCGTCAGCAGGGCAGGCGTTTTCAGGGGGTAGATAACCGGACTGGCGGAACTGTTGACCGAGATAACCATTTCGTCATCTGAGAAATCAACCTCATTGGCGGGAATGCGGGAGTAACTGAGCAATTGCCAGCGATGGTGATTATCAATAAGATCTTCCTGAGCCGCCGGGGCAGCGCCTGTACCAAACAAAACCCATAAAAAAACGAATGGCACCCTGATACTGGCTGGTCTTTTTAAAATGTGCACGGTCAAGATGCTCTTTTTATTGTTGTACTGTTTTTTATAGCACGTTGACTACAGATTTACTTCCTTACCAACTGTGCCTCAGCTTCATCTATCCCTGCGGAGGAAAAGACTTTCTTTGCACCATCTTCGTATTCGATCCTTTTTAAAAATACGCTGCCATGCTTACTATGCATCTCGTTGCACCCCTCTTTAATGCCTTCGTGAATAGAACTGGACACCTCATTAGCACTAGTACCCTTCATCAAATAACTACCACCACTGAATTGACAGACACGCAGTGTATCCAACTCCTTCAATCCTTTTTTTCTTGCCCTGATATTGTAAGCATGGGTCAGGACAACCATGTTTTTTGCTGTCTTTTTAACAGCAGCCAGGAAATCTTTTTCGCGTTTAAACTTATCTCCTCGGGGTGGAACGACATAAACCATGGCCCGATTTCGAAGATTCCCATAAGGGCAGTGTTCATCATCAAAAACGTGGATAAAGACGTTCCCTGCATCTCCCCCCCCTCGCCGGAAAATTGAATAATTCACGCCGTCGATAATGTTCTCTTTGGAGAGATTCACCACGCAGACCGTATTAGCCTTACCCTTAAAATTTTGTATTTTCTTATGATACTTTTCAAATTCATTATCATTTTTATATTGACTTCCTGTCAGTTCTAAACAAAACTGTCTGTTTATAGTGCCGCCACCCAGATAGAGATCGGTATCACCTGCATTCACAGACGCAATAGAGCCACCTTCTGTCTCAGAATTGCGCTCGTAGATATTAGAAAATTTGCTATTATCAACCGCTTCCAGAAAACTAAATTCGGGCATTTTAACGCCAACATGATCCGACATAGGTTTACCTGCATTATTATCCTCTTTAAGCTGTGTCGGTCCATCCTCCCGATTCAGTTTTTTTATACGCCGTCTCAGTACTTCTGCTTCCTCGGATTTCCTGACTGATTCACCGCCAGCGGCTGAACCTGAGGTCAGTGTAAGATTGCCGTTATCATTATTACCAATAGTGAATGAGTAATCCTTCTTTCGTTTCTTCAGCTCCTCCTGCCAATGCCACGCTTCCCCTGAGCTTCCCGAGATGCTGTTCGCCAATTCCTGAATCTCCTGATTGATCAGAGCCTCATTCTGAAAATTATTACTTTCTTTGTACTTATTTAACATAACACCAGCAAGATCCTGCAACTCCTTCATTTCATCCTGTGTAATATCCGGGTCTGGGGGCAAGACAACTACGGGGCCCCTCGGTGGATTGGTAACCACGATTTCCAGCCCCGCCTTTTTTATTTCTTCCTCACTCACTGTTGGTGCCAGTAACTTAACAGCCTGCTCTATCATGCTCGCCTGAACGGCTTTCTCCAGTAGCGCATTTTGTTGCGTCTGTACCTCAATTGCTGAGCGCTGATTCAAAGGTATAGCATCAGGCCCTGAACCTGACCCTCTGCTGGGTGTTGCCCTTGTCGTAGAGCTCCCATTACTCATACCGCTATCGGCAGAAGAAGATGCTGGAATAGAAGACACAGGACTACTGACAGGATTACTGTTGGAAGGGGGTCTGGTTCCGCTGGATGAAGCCATAAAATTCAATCTCCAAGTTAGGTGCTTAATTCTAAAATCTAGCACCCCCATCGGAGAAAACACTAACCAGCCTGTCACGAGCACTAACAAAGACAGACAGACAGTAAAATACAGACACAAAAAAAGCGCACATCAAACGATGTACGCTTTCTTGATATATGGTCGGAGCGAGAGGATTCGAACCTCCGACCCCTACAACCCCATTGTAGTGCGCTACCAGGCTGCGCTACGCTCCGAAATACTCGAATTCACTATCAAAATCTTCGCACCTGTTCGACAGGCTAAAGACCATGACACTTGCGGCTATCAGTCAATTGGGGATACTGATATCAAAATGGTCGGAGCGAGAGGATTTGAACCTCCGACCCCCACAACCCCATTGTGGTGCGCTACCAGGCTGCGCTACGCTCCGTTATCATTTCACGCTCTGCGAGAACGGAACGTATCCTATCCAAAACAGGAGGTTAGAGCAAGGGTTTTAGCACTTCTTCAGCCGTGTTTTTTAAGATCGGCAAGCAGCGCTTCCAGCTCCCCAATCATCTGCGCCACCAGCTGACGGTACGGATCACGGTTATGATCTTTTTCTCCATCAATCTCACCGGCCAGGTGCGCCTTAACGCCTGGAACGGTGTAGCTTTGCTCATAGAGAAGAGTGCGAATTTTACGGACCATCAGAATATCCTGATGTCTGTAGTAACGGCGGTTACTCCGCCGTTTATCGGGGGCAAGGTGCGGAAGAAACTCCTGCTCCCAGTGCCCCAGCACATGGCGTTCCACACGACACAACCTCGCCACTTCACCGATACTGAAATAGTGTTTCTCGGGTATGGGTGGAAAGTCACTGTCACTTTTGTTATGACGGCTAACCGGCTCCGGTGCCCGGTCAATCTTCGGTATGCTGTCCTGCATAGTCTTCAACTCTAGCCCTGAGTTTATGGCCCGGTTTGAAGGTCACAACCCGTCTTGGTGTAATGGCAACTTCTTCACCGGTCTTCGGATTGCGCCCCGGGCGCTGTTTTTTATCCCTAAGATCAAAGTTACCAAAACCTGAAAGCTTCACCTGCTCATTGTTTTCGAGTGCGCCCCGAATTTCCTCAAAAAACAGGTCCAGCAGATCCCGGGCTTCCCGTTTGTTCAGCCCAAGCTCCTCATGCAACCGTTCAGCAATTTCTGCCTTGGTCAGCGCCCCCATGGCCAACATCCTCGATCTGTTTTTTTATGCCCGTCGGTAACATTCTGTCTTTTATAGGAATCCGACGGGCTAATGTTGGGTACTAGAATGCTGCGAATATGCGAAAATATCAAGCTAAACAAACGCAGCTCTCACAAAATTCTACGTATAAACCAATAGTCTCGCCACCATAACCAGTAAGAGATCCAAATAAAAAGCTTCCGGGGCTTTCATCTGTGGGCTGTTCAGGCGCGATTTTTGCGGGAACACTGCCCGATCCGGCGCCAGCGCCATGCCCCACCACTATGCCCCACCACTATGCCCCACCACTATGCCCCACCACCAGGAATGTAGAGCTCTCATGGCACTCAGTCATGGCACCGGACATGAGTACATCGGCAGCCATCCTGAACAGAGAGCACCCTCCTTGACGATCTTCTGGTGCGACAGGCTAAGTTGTTCAATGAGCAAACAGCCATAAGCAGGAAATGCTGCCCTCCCTATTAACCAAGTGGTTACCAATTCTTAATGAAATTTTGCATTCTCATGGAATCTTTTGCATAGAAACAGGTCTGAGATACTGACACTGAGTCATTTATAAACAATACCAGCAACAATCCAATCATAGACCACACAAAAAGGAGGAAGGAGATATGGCTAGTAATGTAACTCACCCACGTTTCCAAACAACGGAACTTAACAATCTTGCTTTCACTGATGCTGCCGCGCAAGTAAAAGCTTTCGGGTTCGGTGTCACCGCTGAAAACACCAACAACTGCGTGTCCTGCGGGAAGGACTTTGAGCAGTCCCCGCTGGTAGTACTGTCGTGCCGCCATGTAGCCCACGAGACCTGCATTGAAAATCTACAGACAGAAAAACCTGTCGGCTGTGAGGGTGGCTGTGATACCAACGCTGACCCCATTATCACCTTTAAGACAAAACAAGAACTTCGGGGGTGGCAAGAGCAGCAACAGAAATATTCCGATTTAGTTGAACAACTAAAACTAGAAAACCATGAAAGCCATGAAAGCCATGAAAGCCATGAAAGACATCTTAAAAATTTCATTAATAAACAAACAAAAAATCACCTGCCTGCTAATACAATGGTAACCACAATAAGTAAAACAATAAATCACAAACCGGTAATCGTTGTTAATATAATTATCGATGGCATGGATATGCCCACACATACACACACCTATCCGAAATCATTATTTTCCACTATTAGTGAAAGTAAAGATTATGCTCAACAGCTTGTTACCGCCATGAACGCTAATCTGGCGTTATCAACATTGCAAACTAAAAATGAAAACCTATTTAATAGGAACAGCAAGCTTCACATCAGCGAGTATGATTATTACAGTAATACCATCGATTTGAAACACAAAACTCTTACCCCCCCTAATAAGACAGAAACAACCGACGTCATTGACACATTCGAGTGGCATGATTGTGTAGAAACTCATCTTGATGAAAACGGAAAATTGTCCTCTACTTTCAACGTGAATAAATTTATAGAAAAAATAAATAAATCAGAAGAATATAGGGATATCGACGGTTCATTATTATTAGACAATGCACCAGTCGTCGTTGCCTATGATACCGATGATGATGCCGTTGCTGATAGCGACAATCTCACAAGCAGCTAAACTTTTCAGACGATACTTCTGCTCACCACAACCCGTAATGCCCGCCCCCCGTCGAAACAGGGGGCGCGCAAACGAAACAGGCAGAAACGACTACTGTCGCAGTGAAACGCCTAGTTTCTCACCCAAAGCAGAGATCACATGACTAAACAACGTGTTGATTTCTTCATCGGTCAGAGTCCGCTCAGAGTGACGCCAGGTGACACCCAGGGCCAGACTCTTCTTACCTGCTTCGATACCCTTACCACTGTAAACGTCAAACAAACGAATTGAGCGCAGCCATTCACCAGCCTGCTCACGGATCACCGCTTCAACATCTGCTTCCGGGGTGGCCTGATCCAGCACCAGCGCCATATCACGACGCACTTCCGGATATTTGGACAGCTCTTTGAAGCGGGTAACAGAACCGTCGGTCAGGGCATCCGCCGCGATCTCAAACAGATAGACCGGCAGATTGATATCAACCGCTTTGGCGATCTTCGGATGCAGGGCACCAATCACACCAACCACTGCGCCGTGACGGAGAATCTCCGCACACTGGCCCGGATGCAGCGCCGAATGTTGCGCAGCACGGAAACTGTACTCTTCGGCATTGCCGACACGCTGGAACAGCGCTTCCAGATCACTCTTCAGATCGAAAAAATCAACAGAAGCACCGGCGCCGTGCCAGCTCTCCGGATGACGGCTGCCACACACCGCACCGCCCAGCCACAGATTCTGGGTCAGCACACTGTTTCCAGAAACATCGTGCTCCCGGATAAAGATCTGACCGGACTCAAATATGCGAATACGGTTCTGCTGACGGTTCAGGTTGTGACGCAAAGTGGTCACCATACCCGGCATCAGGCTGGTGCGCATCACCGACATCTCGCTGGAGATCGGATTGGCCAGCGGCTCCGCTTCACGCTCAGGGTCAAATAGCTGGTGCAGAGACGGATCGATAAAGCTGAAGTTGATCGCTTCCCGGTAGCCACGGGCCACCAGCACACGACGCAGTTCAGACATTTCGATCGTCCCTTCCGGAATAGTCTGCAGACGCAGCTCCGCCAGCGGCATGGTGTTGGGCAGGTTGTTGTAGCCGTAGATACGACCGACCTCTTCCACCAGATCTTCCTGGATGCTGATATCGAAACGCCAGCTCGGTACGGCCACAGACCACCGGTCTTCGTCAATAGACGACAGTTCCATACCGAGGCAGGTCAGCAGCGGCTCAATCTGGGTAGCAGGCAGATCAACGCCCAGCAGATCAGTCACCTTCTGACGGTTCAGAATCACGGTCTTTGCTTTTGGCAGACTCTCTTCGCAGACAACCTCCACCAGCGGACCGGCCTGACCACCGCAAATATCCAGAATCAGACGGGTGGCACGTTCAATCGCCTGGCTCTGCAACTGATAATCCACACCCCGCTCAAAACGGTGGGAGGCATCGGTGTGCAGACCGTAAGCGCGCGCCTTACCGGCAATGGCGATCTTGTCGAAGAAGGCCGACTCCAGGAAGATATTGGTGGCGTCCGCATTGATACCGGAGTACTCACCGCCCATAACCCCGGCCATACCGAGTACTTTCTTCTCGTCGGCAATCACCAGCGTGTCACTGTTCAGCGCCTGCTCGGAACCATCCAGCATCAGCAGCTTTTCACCCTGCTCTGCCATGCGCACAATAATGGAACCTTCCAGACGATCCAGATCATAGCCGTGCATGGGCTGACCCAGCTCCAGCATCACATAGTTAGTGACGTCTACCACCGGATCGATAGCACGAAGACCGGAACGACGCAGACGTTCCACCAGCCACTGAGGGCTCTTCGCCTTAACATTCACACCCCGGAGTACACGACCCACAAAGCGTGGGCAGGCTTCGGGCGCCTGCAGATCGACCTCAAAGGTATCGTCGATCTCTTCAATCACATCTTCGATCACAGGGACAGTCACTTCGCACAGGAAGTTGGCAGACACTTCACGGGCCAGACCGGCAATGCTCAGACAGTCACCCCGGTTCGGGGTCAGATCGACATCGATAATGGCGTCGTCCAGCTGCAGGAAGGTGCGAATATCTTCGCCCACCGGCGCATCGGCTGGCAGCTCCATCAGACCGTCGGCACGCTCACTGGCCAGACCGATCTCATCATCCCCGCACAGCATGCCAAAAGATTCCACGCCACGCAGCCTGGCCTTCTTGATCTTAAAGTTGCCAGGCAGAACCGCACCGACCATGGCAAAAGGAATCTTGATGCCGACACGGGCGTTAGGCGCACCACAGACCACCTGGAACACTTCAGAACCATTGGAGACTTTGGTCACCCGCAGCTTGTCTGCATCCGGATGCTGTTCGCAGGCAACAATTTCGCCGACCACAATACCGGAGAATGCCGGCGCAACCGCGGCGTACTCATCCACTTCCAGACCAGCCATGGTAATCTTGCTGACCAGCTCTTCGGTCGTCACCTGCGGGTTAACCCACTCACGCAACCACTGCTCACTGAATTTCATTCTGTTCTCATCCTTTTTTCACCACAGAGACACAAAGACACAGAGACACAGAGAAAAGATTATTAACAAGAGCTTTTTTCTCTTACCAAAAATCTTTTCCTCTCTTTTTCTTTTCCTCTGTGTCTCTGTGTCTCTGTGGTTAATATCTTTTACTTAAACTGTTCCAGAAAACGCATATCGTTCTCGAAGAACTGACGCAGATCCCGCACGCCGTAACGCAGCATGGCAAAGCGCTCAACACCCATACCAAAAGCGAAGCCGGTGTACTTCTCAGGATCGATACCCGCATAGCGGAACACATCGGGATGCACCATGCCGCAACCCAGCACCTCCAGCCACTTGATGGAACCATCTTCATTACGGCCCCACTCGATATCCACCTCGGCAGAAGGCTCGGTGAACGGGAAGTAAGACGGACGGAAGCGCACCGCCAGATCATCACGCTCAAAGAAGACCCGCAGAAAGTCAGACAGCAAACTCTTCAGATCAGCAAAGCTGGCCTTCTCGGCCACGTACAGACCTTCCACCTGATGGAACATCGGGCTGTGGGTCTGATCGGAATCACAGCGGTAGACCTTGCCGGGGCAGATAATGGCAATCGGCGGATTGCGATTCTCAGCGGCGAAACGCTCCATCGTGCGAATCTGTACCGGAGAGGTGTGAGTACGCATCACAGAACCATCCTTCATATAGAAGGTATCGTGCATAGCACGCGCCGGATGGTAGTCGGGAATATTCAGCGCTTCGAAGTTGTGGAAGTCATCTTCGATCTCGGGGCCGGACTCAACGGTAAAGCCAATGGTCTGGAAGTACTCGCTGATCCGCTCCATCGTGCGGGTCACCGGATGGACAGAACCGACATCTTCACCGCGACCAGGCAGAGTCACATCGATGGACTCGGCCGCCAGTTTGGCATCCAGTTCGGCCTGATCCATCCGCTCACGACAGCTGCGGAGCGCGGCCTCTACGGCCTGTTTGGCTTCGTTGATTTTTGCGCCGGCCTTTGGCTTCTCTTCTGGAGAGAGATGGCGCAACTCCTGCATCAGCAGGCTAATCTCACCCTTCTTGCCCAGGTACTGTACCCGCACCTGGTCCAGACTGGCTGCATCATCGGCAGCCGCAACAGCAGCCAGTGCTGCGTCGGTCAATGTTTGGAGGTTTTCCATGGAGACTCTTTCAGGAACTCGTTAGGGGACTCATTGAAAGCGGAGAAGTGTAACCCAGAGCGGGGGGCAACTCTATTCGCAACTGCACAGGCTCCTTAACTTCCGTGTTCCGACCACATCCGTCACGTAACTGCTCAAAATCCATAGGCAAAACCGATCGTTTTTCACACGACCCCTTGACATTACTGGCCTGTGGTCAGTCGGCCTTCAAATTTGCCTACACTTTTTGAGCAGTTACCCCTCACTCACCCGTGAAGAGAAAATTGCGCCTTTCCGTCTCCCAGCCCACCGGAGCCCGTCGAATGCTCTGCTTATTCAGATACGGGTTTTTGTTTCCATCAAATATCCAATAGGGACAGTAGCCGTAATCACCCGTCTCTAACATCCTTGATCGGTAGCAGCGTTTATCCTGGCTTTCAGTCCCTCTGGGCCGATCACCTAAAAGCTGTCGATAATCCCTGTCAAAACGAGTACTCGATAGTTTATTCTTCGCTATTTTTAATGCCTGTTTCGATTTTGGAACACCCTTCAAATTGGAGTAATAAAGGATTTCTCCCACTTCGCACCCAATCAATTGCAGACTAACCGCACCTTCGCCAATTAACCTGTTCACAACCTTGTAAAAATGATGCGCAATCCTCAAAAAAGAGGCAGAACATTGAAGATCTTCATCATTCCTATAATTAGAAGACTCTTTATGGATTCCGGGGAGCTAGCTGGCACTGGGCTCACACTATGCGCTCAGCGAAATAAAGCGCAAGAATCCCCTGCCATATCACAACAGTCATTGCTCAAAAGGTGTAGGCAAATTTTAAAGCTGATTGGCTACAAGCCAGTAACATCAAGGGGATCATATGAAAAGATGATCGATTTTGCCCATAAATTTTGAGGAGTTACTTACGACAGTCCAGTGCTGATTTTGGCTCTATTTTAGGCGATCGAATGATGTGAGCCCAGTACCCAT
>CAMRBW010000017.1 GCA_947040555.1 uncultured Oceanospirillales bacterium
GGCAACGGGTTTTGATCCCGTCATGCGCAGGTTCGAATCCTGCCACCCCAGCCATATTTCAAAACCTCGCAGCCTCAGGTTGCGGGGTTTTTTCGTATAGAAACTATTTATGCCCGTTATGCCCGTTATGCCCGGTTTTTGCCGATAACGCTTAGCAAAGACTTTTAAAGGGCAATAGTTATGGCTTCACTAGGTATTCACGGTAGTGGTTCCGCTCAACCCATCGGACCGGGTACAGGCAGTCCGGCCACAGAGCAAACCCCGACGAAGACGGTCCCCTTTGGCAGTGGCTCCCGCCCCGTTTCCGTAACCGCGCCGTCCTCTTCTTTGCTGGTTCCCGATGATGCCGGGTCAACCTCACCTGAGAATACGGCTATCGGCGAACGCAAGACTGAGAATGTGCAGGCCCGACTGAGAAACGTATTGAACCAGCTAAAAAGTAAGGCTCAGCCCGCTGCTGATGGTATTAAGGGGTTAGTTCTTGATATAGTGCACGCCGGCAAGGCGTTTGGCGAATCCGCATTAACGATCACGAAAGCCTTTGTTCGCGATCCGAAAGATAGAACCCTGGATGCTGCAGGCAAGCTCAAGGGATATGCGGGCGGTAAATTGACGACTGCCAAAAGAACCGGGATAGGGTTGTACGGCCAGGTTGCAAGAGGGCTTAGTGCTGTCAAGAGCGATCCCAAAGATGTCCTGAGCAAAGCAGGAGAAAATATAAAAGGTAAGGCAACGTCCCTGAAAGAACGGGCTATTTCTCTGCCTGAAACTATCAAGAATAAAATACCGGCTCTTCCCCGGGGAGACAGCCTGCCGAACCCAAAAGCACTGTTCAGTCGTTTTGCTAAGCCGCTTCCCTCGCCCTCAGCATCGGTTCAAAAAGCACTAAAGGTGATAAAAGAGGTCAGCGTGAAATCAGCAGGTAAGGTGAATGGCATCAAGGAGGATCTTGAGCAAGCAAAAGCCGATCTTGCCAATCTCGAGGCACTTAACAAGCTACTGGATAATAAATCTGCATTTAATGAAGGGGAGAACGTAAAGCTCAGCTGGAATAGCGAGAGCTCTTATATTGGGGGAGATAATCAGTTTGCGCTCCCCGGTCAGGTAGGGACACCTTTGAGACTGGTGAAAGATAATGAAGCTGACATTCGTAAGGCTCTGGAACCCGCTAAACAGAAGGTAAGTGAGTTAGAGTCACAGCTCGGAACTTTTAAAACCAGGGCAAAAGATGACGATAAACTGCTGCGTAAAAAGCTCTCTGCTTCTCTAAATAAAACAAATTATGTCGCCCAACAGGAAGCACTTGAAGAGCGCGCCAGCATCAAGGAAGAAATTTCCAGCGCCAAACAATCTGTGAAAGATATCTATAAGGGAAGAGCAACGACTGATGCAGCGTTCAAGAAAAAATCAGCGCCCCACCGACGTTTGGCGGACGCCAAGGAAAGCCTGAAAAACAATGCCGCAAAGATAAAAACACTTCAGATACAGGGTAAAGCTGATCAGAAAGCCATTCAAACACAGTCCCGACCAGTGGCAGGAGGTGAACCCACCACTGAGCCGGATGATTCTGCTGAATAATCAGAGACCTTTCACGGCATAAATGCCCGGCGCATTACGCCAGTAGCCTTGATAATCCATACCGTAACCGAAAATATAACGATCCTCGCACTCCAGGCCGGTGAAGTCACATTTCTGGCCAGGCTGGGCTTTCCGGTCATGCTTTTTATCCACCAGAACAGCCGTAAGAACCTCGGCGGCACCAGCGGCACGGCAATATTCCACGATTGCGGCCAGTGTGTGACCCTCATCAAGAATATCATCGGTAATCAATACGTGACGGCCTTTCAGCTCCTGAGCGGGTGGCACTTTCCAGTCCAGTTCGCCGCCACAGGTGGTATTCCGATAGCGGGTGGCGTGCATGTAGGAGGACTCCAGCGGGAAGTGCAGATGGGTGAGCAGCTTGCCACAGAACACCAGGCCGCCATTCATCACCGCGAATACCAGAGGGTTTTTATCAGATAGCTTTGCGGAGATTTCCGCCGCCATCCCTTCAATTGCGACATTAACTTGTTCCCGGGTAAACAGGCAGTCAGCTTCTTCAAAAATTTGGCGAATGTGGTCCAGATCAATGGACATGGTGAAGAGCCTCTCTTCGGAGTCGGATAGAGTGTTGCCTGCTGTCGCATGCGACGGCATTCAGTATAAAGCGGGAAACATACAGGGCTTGTGACGCTGAATCAATAATGAGTCTGGTTGTGATGATCACTTAGTCGATGATGGATGTAAGAGGTTGGAGTCAGCCCCTTTGACGCTTACAATACGACCAACCCCTCTTAGATCTGCAACTTTATTCCTGCTGAGGCCCGCTATGAGCGTACGCGAAATTATTCACCCCCTTATTCAACACAAGCTGGGTTTGATGCGTGAGAGAGAGATCAGCACCAAGGCGTTCCGAACGCTGGCCAGTGAAGTGGGCTCCCTGCTCACCTATGAAGCAACCAAAGATCTGGAAGTCGAAGACACGGTTATTGATGGCTGGTGTGGCGATATCACCGTACAGCGCCTGAAGGGCAAGAAAATCACCGTTGTGCCTATTCTTCGTGCCGGTCTGGGTATGCTGGATGGTGTTGTCGATCTGATCCCCAGTGCCCGTATCAGCGTTGTCGGCCTCTACCGTGATGAGGAGACTCTGGAGCCGGTGCCTTACTTCGAGAAGCTGTGCAAGCAGATCGATGAGCGTATGGCGCTGGTTGTTGATCCTATGCTGGCCACCGGCGGCAGCATGGTAGCGACCATCGATATGCTGAAGAAGGCAGGTTGTACCAGTATCCGTGTTCTGGTTCTGGTCGCTGCGCCTGAAGGCATCAAAAAGGTGCTGGACTTGCATCCGGATGTGGAGATTTTTACCGCTTCTATTGATGATGGTCTGAATGAGCAGGGTTATATCCTGCCTGGCCTGGGTGATGCTGGTGACAAGATCTTTGGTACCAAGTAAATTCTGACTTTTCTCCCTGAATACCCCGACCCACGAGTCGGGGTGTTTTTTTCAGCTCTCAATGCTGAATCTGATTAGGGAGCGGTAGAGGTGATTCTGTGCCAGAAGGCAATCTTGCTGAGTAGCTCCAGCCAGTGAGGGTTGTCTTCCGGAAGTACGGAGCGGTCTTGAAGGGCGTTGCGCATCCCGATAATGGCTCCGGTGCCAATAGCGACTCCGACCACGACGGTCACCAGCAGAGCGGGTATAACCAACCCAATGGGTGACAGAACTGTTCCGATGACCCCTAAAACACCGCTGGCAAGGACTGCGTAAGTACCTGCATACAAAAACACGCTGAGCAGACTGTTGATAATCCGTTTTGGTGATGACAGGCAGTAGCACACTCTCTCCATCAGCCTTTTTTTTCCCTCTTCTCCCGTTTTCTGGCTACCGTCTGTTGGTGCGATAGGGTCTTGTGACTCAGTGCGGAAAACGCATGTCAGCCTCTCGTGCGAACTCGATCTCGATCTCGATCTCGATCTCGATCTCGATCTCGATCTCGATCTAGTCCGCCGTTTTCTATCTTTAGACTCAGAATTGCGGGATGTGTTATTTCCTGACTTTGGGGATGTATTCCGTTGGCACAGGTGCGGAGTCATCGTCGACGAGGGCAACAATGAGGTTGTTTTAGCAGCGCTGGGCGCTACGGTGCGTTCCTTGTGTTTCTTGCGTTTATGCTTACGTTTACGTGACTGCATAACGTCTGAAGAGATTATGCTGTTACCTTTGTTGGTTATATGATTGCCCATGATCACACCTCCTGACTGTGTCGATTAGTGCATTATCCGGTCAATGGCATCGCCTTTGTCGGGCACCGTCTCAATAAATTGATCCAGCCCGCTGAGATGGATCAAATCCCGTATATTGGTGCTGGTATTGCAGAGAACAATCCGCCCCTCGATTTCATTGGAGGCCAATATCCGTACTAAATCAGAGAGTATGGCCAGCCCATCGCTATTAATGGAAATCAGATTTTCGCAGTCGATGACTATGCGGGTGTGCCCGTTCTGCAACAGCGTGGTCACGGTCTCCTGCAGGTAGCTGGCAGTGCTGGCTAGCACAGTACCTGCCAGTGTCAGAACAGCCAGTTCATGGTACTCCTCAATATAGAGTTCAAGAGCCACGGTGCACCTCCTTAATAACTTATTCACCGAACTATTTTTTGGTCACTTTGATTAACTTATGGATTCAAGATACGGATTTAGTCCCCGCTCGTCTGTTGGACATAGGTCTGTGAGACATTGGTCTGAAATGGGCCTGGAATGATGGGATAAGACGATTGCGGGGTGAGAAACAAAATCGGATTGCATGTATGTAATGTTGGGCATAACATCTGGCACAGTGCCAGCTTAACTCGGCTGGATCAATCCTACTTTCGTTGAAGTGTGCGGTGTTTGGGTGTTTGGCCATGAATTATCAGCTCTATGAATCCTTCTTGGGACCATTACTATTGTTCAGTGATGGCAGCGCTCTGAAGAGAGTGACCTTTCTTGCTTCCCGCCATGATTTTATTCCTGACGATGAACCGTTGAGTGGAGAGAGTGATGCTATCCTGACAGCGGCATGCCAGCAGCTGGATGAATGGTTTTCAGGTATGCGACGTAATTTTGACCTGCCTCTGGCTCCGGAAGGTACACCTTTCCAGAAAGAGGTGTGGAAAGCACTACAGACCATTCCTTACGGTACAACCTGCTCTTATGGTGAGTTGGCCGGTCAGCTTGGCAGGCCTTCTGCCTCCCGCGCTGTCGGGGCCGCTAATGGTTGTAATCCGATTGCACTGATTATTCCCTGCCACAGGGTGATTGGGGCAGACGGTTCTTTGACAGGCTATGCATTTGGCATAGAAAGAAAACAAAAGCTATTGAACTTTGAAGCGCAGTTGCAGCTTTCTCTGATATAGATCTTCGTCCGTTAGATCTCACTGCATAGATCCCTCAATCAATCTTAATCTTGCCTGATATTGGCCGCTGCCGATATTGGCAGGATTGAAGTTGCTCTCGATACCTCATGATCGCATCTATTGCCTGAATCCCGCCTCGCTGCGACAGGACAGTCTTGATCCCCATTAATGTAAAGCCTTTTGGTCTGGTAAAAAAGGCTGGCGGATAGCTGAGAGATTAACCGTTTTATTAATTATTAATATGACGATGCCGAAATCATACTGGCGATGGATTGAAAGTTATTTTCTGTTTCTGCGTTTGGTTTGTCAGGGTGATACCACACTTGGCGGGCGGTAGCGTATTTAATATTTCTCGATTAAACCTATGTGCATTATTTTTGGTGGGTTACATATTCCACCGATGACTATTTTATTAATCCAGCGTCAATAAATTAACGATTAGCTGATTGAATAATTGAAAAGTGGTTTATTCATTTCCGTGAAGATAAATCCTTTTTTAAGAGGGCACCATGTCCTTATCAAAAATACAGATGCTCTTGCTAGGGTGTGCTATTGCCTTTTTCGGTGCTGTGCGTGCTGAAGAGGGAGTCACAGTCTCAACCTATCAGCTGGATGCTGGTGATCAGATAAAAATCAGCGTCTTTGGTGAAGATGATCTCAATGTGAAGTCTCGCCTGACCGACGCCGGCACCATTTCCTATCCATTTTTTGGTGAGGTACGGGTGCTCGGATTAACTGTTGGTCAGCTGGAAAGTTTAATCATCGAAAAACTGAAAGGGGATTATCTGGTCAACCCCCGAGTCAATGTCATCATCACTGAATACCGTAAGTTCTTTGTTTATGGAGAGGTAAAAGACCCAGGTGGCTTCTCTTTTGAGCCGGGCCTTACTCTGGAGAAGGCTGTGGCTCTGGCGGGTGGTTTCTCCCCCAGAGCGAGCAAGGACAGTGTTGAGGTTACCAGGGAGCGGAGCGGTGAAAAATCCACCAAAAGGATGGAGCTGGATAAGCCGGTACTGCCTGACGATATCATCAATGTGAGAGAAAGTTTCTTCTGATGCAGTCTTTGCCCGTGCCCCAGACAGCGTCAAAACAAACGCTGCCAGATCAGGATGTTATCTCCCCTCGGGAGATGGTCCAGACTCTGAAAAAATACAAGTGGGCCATTGCCGGCGTCACTGTGGCTGCTTCCATGATAGCGACTTTGGCGGCGTTCTCGATGACACCTGTGTATCAGGCTACCGCCATGCTTGAACTCGAACGGGAACAGGCAAAGGTGCTCTCTGTTGAAGAACTCTATGGTCTGGAAGGCGACACCGACATATACCTGAATACCCAGTACGAGGTGCTGAAATCCCGCAGTGTTATGGAAAAGGTGATCAAGCGGCTTAATCTGCTCGAAGATCCTGAGTACAACAGCATCCTTCGCCCTAAGCCCTGGCATGCTCAATTGTTAGATTGGCGGCGCTGGTTAGGTATTACGCCGTCTGTGAAATCGATAAAAAAAGAAGAACCGGTCAAGAAAGACAAGAGCATTCGCATTCTCAACAATACCATCAGCACACTGCTGGGAACTGTGCAGATATCACCCATCAAGAAAACCCAGATTGTTAAGGTTAATGTCACGTCCAAAAATCCGGAGCGGGCGGCCAGCATCGCCAATGCTGTCGCCAACTCTTATATCGACTCTTACCTGGAAGCAAAAGTCTCCCAGACCGCCAGTGCCACTTTCTGGATGCAGGCCCGCTTGCAGGAGTTGGCGGAGAAACTGACCAAGGCTGAAGGGAAATTGCAGGCTTATCGTGAACAGGAAAATCTGGTGGAGATGAAGGGTGTTCTTACTTTGTCTAATAACGAACTTCAAACCTTGACCCGTTCGCTACTGAAAGAGCGACAGACTCTGACAGTAAGCCGTAATATCTATAACCAAATTCAAGAGGGAGACAGTAAGGATAAAATGGATCTTTCCTCCTTACCAGCGGTGCTTGCCGACCCCTTGATGAAGGAGTTGAAACACATAGAGGCGAGGATTGTGCGTACTGTGCAGGAACTCTCGTTACGCTACGGCTCGAAACACCCCAAGATGATGGCTGTTCAGTCCGAGTTGATCAGTATTCGAAGCAATATCGCCCTGCAGGTGGAACAGATTCTTAGCGGTATTGAGAATGAGCACAAGGTGGCCAAGGCGACCGAAGCCTCTTTAAGTAAGGCTGTTGCTGAATCCCGAAGACGGGTGCAGGAGATAAACCGCAAACAGTTCCGCCTGCAAGCACTGGAGCGAGCCGTACAAACCAACAAAGATCTGTACGCTGCATTCTTTAAGCGTATTCAGGAAACAAACGCCACTTCAGACTTGCAGACATCCAATGCTCGTATTGTCGACGAAGCTTATCCTCGCTATGGGGCGATCAAGCCCAAGAGGAGTTTTATCATCACCCTCTCCGCGATTCTTTCTCTGATGGTCTCCTGTGGCCTTGCCTTCTTGTTGGAGATGATGAACAGCACTATCCGCAAAGCCAAGGATATTGAGGATAAACTGAATTTGCCAGTGCTGGGTCTGTTGCCAATTGTTCGTGACAAGAATGAAGAGGAGATGCAACGACTCTTTATGGACGATGATGAACACAGTTTTGGTGAGGCGATTCGCACTATTCGTACCAGCATAGCGCTGACGACTTTAGAGAAAGGTCACAAAGTCTTTGCAGTAACATCTTCCGTACCGGAGGAGGGAAAGTCTACGATCAGCTGTAATCTGGCTCTGGCCATGGGACGGTTGGGAAAAACTATCATTATTGGCTGTGATATGCGACGACCGACTTTAGAAAAACGTTTGGGTATGAAGAATGGACTTTCTGGTCTGTCTAACCTGCTTAGTGGTACCTGTAAAGGGAATGAATGTATTTTCACTGTCGGTGAAATAGATGTTATGCCTTCGGGCGTTATTCCGCCCAATCCTCAAGAGCTGTTGGCCAGTAAACGCTTTAGCCTGATGATTAGATATCTGCGCAAGTATTACGACAACATCATTCTGGACTGCCCACCCGTCCAGAGCATTGCTGACACCCTGATGGTAAGCAAGGAAAGTGATGGCATGATCTACGTCGTTGAAAGCGGCCGGATACACATTCAGGAGATTACGGCTGCGATTGACCGATTACTACAGAGCCATGCCCATATCACGGGTGTTGTTCTTAATAAGACTGAATCGAGCAAGGAGGAGATCGAGAGCAGTTATAAATACTATAGCCATGAAGACGAGCAGTCTTCTGAGTCGTCTTAATCAGACACTTTTAAATACCCGCTAGCAAACGCTTCTTGCACAAGATGCGAAACCCATACTGGGATGGGCGGCATTTTCCGCTCATGGCTGTTTGACATGCAATCAACATGTTTTTACCTCTCAGGTAGGTTAAAGCTCACTGTTTCCAAGGAAGGTTTATTCAAGTGAATCAAGAACAGAGTCTTATTAAAAAAATCTCAGACCGCACAGCGGTTATTGGTATTGTTGGTCTTGGTTATGTAGGCCTTCCGCTCATGCTTCGCTACGTTGAAGAAGGTTACCAGGTACGGGGTATCGACATAGACCAGGATAAAGTAGAGAAACTCAATCAAGGTCTTAGTTATATAGAACATATCGACTCCAGCTGTATAGCCGATGCGGTGGAGAGTGGACTTTTTGAAGCGACGACAGATTTCTCAAAAGCTACAGAAGCGGATGCTCTTATACTCTGTGTACCTACGCCGTTGAATAAACATCGTGAGCCTGATCTCAGCTTTGTTGTCAATACCGCTGAAAGTCTGGTGCCATACCTTCGTAAAGGCCATATTCTCTCTCTGGAAAGCACGACTTATCCTGGAACAACAGAAGAAGAGCTGTTGCCTCTTATGGAAAAGGCTGGTCTTGACGTCGGTAAAGATGCTTTTTTGGTTTACTCTCCGGAAAGAGAAGATCCTGCCAATCCAAATTTTGAAACCCGCACAATTCCCAAGATTTGTGGTGGTCATACATCCGCATGTCTGCGTGCAGGTATAGCTCTCTACAGTGTGGCGATAGATAGGGTTGTTCCTGTCTCTTCAACGAGAGCTGCAGAGATGACCAAACTTTTGGAAAATATTCACCGCGCTGTCAATATTGGTCTGGTCAATGAGATGAAAGTTGTTGCTGACCGGATGGATATCGATATTCATGAGGTGATTAACGCAGCGGCAACAAAGCCATTCGGTTTTACCCCGTACTATCCGGGTCCTGGTCTGGGAGGTCACTGTATCCCCATCGACCCGTTTTACCTGACATGGAAAGCCCGCGAGTATGGTCTTCACACCCGTTTTATTGAGCTGGCCGGTGAGATCAACGCCTATATGCCAAGGTTTGTGATAGACAAACTTGTAGATGCTCTTAATGATCGTGGTAAAACTCTGAAAGGTAGCAAAATCCTGGTGCTTGGTATTGCATACAAGAAAAACGTTGATGATATGCGTGAATCACCATCCGTACAGTTGATGTCAGGTCTGACAAGAAAGGGGGCCGTTGTCGAATATTCCGATCCCCATGTTCCTGTCTTCCCTGATATGCGTGAACACCACTTTGATTTGAGCAGTGTGGCACTGACACCGGAGTCCATCAGCAGCTTTGATGGCGTACTGCTGGCGACGGATCACACCGCGTTCGATTATCCAATGATTGCCCAACATGCTCACCTGATTGTTGATACCCGCGGTAAATATCCGGGTGCGGCTGATCATATTGTAAGAGCATAAGACGAAAGGGGTCTAAGATGGCAGGAATATTTCCGATAATTACCGATAGAAAAATCCGTATTGGCCTTGTTGGCTGTGGTCGTATTTCCGAAAAGCATGGAGAGGCGATAAAGCATCATTCCGATGATTTTGAGCTAGTCGCTGTCTGTGATGTCGATCCGGAAGTTTTGCGCAAAGCCAGCGCTGATTATGGTGTTCCAGGGTATGAAAAGCTGGATCAATTACTGGCTAATGAGCAGCTTGATGTTATTTCCCTCTGTACGCCCAGCGGTCTGCATCCAAAACAAGCGATGGAAGTTGCAAAAGCCGGTATCAACGTCATCAGTGAGAAGCCTATGGCTACCCGTTGGACTGATGGTGTGGAGATGGTGAAAGCTTGTGATGACGCGGGCGTCAGGCTTTTTGTGGTCAAGCAAAATCGCAGGAATGCCACGCTGCAGCTATTAAAGCGCGCCATGAACGAAAATCGTTTTGGCAAAATCCACATGGTGCATCTGAACGTATTCTGGACTCGTCCTCAAGAGTACTATGACCGGGCCAGCTGGTGCGGTACGTGGGAGATGGATGGTGGGGCTTTTATGAACCAGGCCAGCCACTATGTTGATCTGATGGAGTGGCTGGTTGGGCAGGTTGAAGATGTTCAGTGCATGACGTCTACCCATCGAAATATTGAAGTCGAAGACACTGGCGTGATGAATGTACGTTGGCGTAATGGTGCACTCGGATCCATGGCCGTGACTATGTGTACCTACCCCAATAATCTGGAAGGTTCAATAACCATACTGGGTGAAAAAGGAACTGTACGTATTGGTGGTGTAGCGGTTAATAAAATCCATGAGTGGACATTTGCTGAGCCCGCCTCTTACGATGCTGATATTGCTTCAGCAAATTATGAGACAACGTCAGTGTATGGATTTGGTCATCCACTCTACTACCAAAACGTTGTTGATACGTTGCGAGGCAGAGCTGAACCAGAAACTGATGGAAGAGCAGGTCTGAAATCTCTTGAGGTATTGATTGCAGCGTATATTTCGGCTCGGGATGGGCAAACAGTCTCTCTCCCACTGGACTATTAATATGACGGCATCAAATTATAACGCCCACAATAGGGCAATTATTGATGAGGGTGCCACTATTGGTAGTGGTACCCACGTCTGGCATTGGGTGCACGTCTGTGGTCAGGCGGTTATCGGAAAAGGGTGCTCGTTGGGACAGAATGTCTTTGTCGGGAACAAAGTGAAAATTGGCGATAACGTTAAAATCCAGAACAACGTCTCTGTTTATGACAATGTCACGCTGGAAGACGATGTGTTCTGTGGGCCAAGCATGGTTTTTACCAATGTTTATAATCCTCGTTCCGCAGTTAACCGTAAGAATGAATATCGGAATACACTCGTCAAGCAGGGAGCCACATTGGGAGCAAACTGTACCATCGTGTGTGGAGCGATGATCGGGAAGTACGCTTTTGTGGCAGCGGGTGCGGTCATTACCCGAGATGTTCCCGATTATGCATTGATGGCAGGCGTACCGGCCAAACAGATTGGCTGGATGAGTGAATATGGTGAACGCCTGAGCCTTCCTTTGGAAGGGGATGGTGAATATCTGTGTCAGGATACTCAGATTACTTACCGTCTTCAAAATGGAAAAGTATCCAAAGCCTGATCTTTATCATTAAAACATTTTATAAGTGAACACTATGGAATTTATCGATTTAAAATCCCAGTACCGTCTTATAGAAAAAGATATTAATCGCAGAATTCAAACAGTATTAGAGCACGGAAAATATATCCTCGGTCCTGAAGTTACTGAGCTCGAAGAAAAATTGGCTGACTATGTCGGTGTAAAACACTGTATCTCTGTTGCCAATGGTACTGATGCGTTGCATATTGCACTCATGGCCGTGGGTGTAAAGCCAGGGGATGAGGTGATTACACCTGCATTTTCTTATATTGCGACGGCTGAAACATCGGTCGTATTGGGAGCAAAACCCGTCTATGTTGATGTGGATCCAAAAACCTGCAATCTTGATCCAGCACTTCTTGAAGCGGCAATTACGGAACGAACCAAAGCTATCATTCCAGTATCTCTCTATGGTCAATGTGCAGATTTTGATGCGATTAATGAGATAGCCGATCGGTACAATATTCCGGTCATTGAAGATGGCGCTCAAAGTTTTGGTGCAACATATAAAGGGCGTCGTTCCGGTAGTTTAAGTACCATAGGATGCACCAGCTTTTTCCCATCCAAACCATTAGGTTGCTATGGAGATGGTGGCGCTATCTTTACAGATGATGATGAGTTAGCTGTAGTCCTTAGGCAAGTGGCGCGTCATGGTCAGGAGCGGCGATATTATCATGTTCGAGCCGGTGTCAATAGCCGCTTAGATACCTTTCAGGCAGCTATTTTATTAGCCAAGCTGGAAATTTTTGATGAAGAGTTGGATGCCAGAGCAAAAGTTGCAAAACGCTATAGTGAAATGCTTACAGACAAAGGCAATATTATCACGCCTTATATTGAGCCTCATAATGTGAGTGTTTTTGCCCAGTATACTCTTCAGGTTGTAAACAGGATGGATATCCAAAATAAATTACAAGAAACTGGTATTCCTACAGCTATACATTATCCATTCCCCTTGAATTTACAACCTGCGGTTGCTGATAAGATGGCTCATGTGCCAGTGAGTGAAGAGCTGGCTAATAAAGTTATGAGTTTGCCTTTTTATCCTAATTTATCATTAAAAGATCAGGAGAGCGTTGTAAGTGGATTGGGGGAATAATATTTAGATGCACAAGATCAAAAGGTCTTGTGATCATAAAGAGAAAAATCAATGCTCCATCAGAAATTAAATAATGAATTTATAAGGAATGTCATAATCTTGATGACGGGTACTGCCACAGCTCAGGCAATACCTATCTTAATAAGCCCATTACTGACTCGTTTATATTCACCAGAACAGTTTGGTATATGGGCACTGCTTATGTCGATAATAGGTGTGCTTGGAGTTATAGCAAATGGAAGATATCAACATGCCATTATGCTTCCAGACAAAAAAGAAGATGCTGCCAGAGTTTTCTATCTCTCTTGCATAATAGCATTGTGCTTTTCTGCTCTGTTGTTTTTGTTATATATCTATTGGAAGTTTTTTGAAGTATTACATGGCGCGCATGATTTACATGATTCGCATGGTTATAAGTTACTTTCAGATGGATACTGCTTTATTCTTCCGTTTAGTATTCTTCTTGTCGGAATTTGGCAGTCACTTAGTGTTTGGCAAAATCGGATAAAAAATTATCGTCTGATGGCGATAGGTAGAATTACCCAGGCCTTTGTTAGTTCTGCTGTCATGTTAATCTTTGGTTACTTAGAGGTGGAACAAGGGCTGCTTCATGGTCTATTAGCTGGGCAACTTGCAATAGTATTGGTTTTATTGTCGAAAGATAGACCCAAAAATGTTGAAAGTTCTGGCATACTTGTTAAGTATGCAAAAAAATATTCGAAATTTCCGATATATGATATTTGGGCTTCTCTGCTCAATAGTATTTCAGCTCATTTGCCAATCATATTTTTCTCTTATCTGTTTATGGTTGATCAGGTAGGTTACTATGGTTTGGCGCTTAAAGTTATGGTTATTCCAGTCACCTTAATAGGTGCTGCAGTTTCGCAGGTATACTATGAAAAAGCAGCAAAAACATTAGCTGATACAGGAAATATTTTCATACTTACGTCCAAACTCTATACCAGAATGATATTTATTGGTGTTATACCATTCGGTCTGGTATTTCTGTTTGGTGAGTTTGGTTTTAGTCTTGTTTTTGGAGAGTCTTGGTCAGCGGCCGGGACAATTGCTAAGTACATGGCAATTTGGTTGATTTTTAAATTTCCTTATTTTTGTATATCAACTGCTTATGTAATAGTTCAAAATTTCAAATTTAGCCTGATATTTAATATCTGTTCTTTTATTTTGCAGATATTGGTTTTGGTTTTTTGTTTTATGAATAAAATTGATTTTCTTGATGCTGTTTTGTATTTCAGTATTGTGAATGGTGTTGTTTATTTTATAGGGTCTTTAGTTTTACTTTTTACGTTGAAAGTAATGCCTTGTATGAAGAGCAGTTAAGTTTTTGAGTTATGGTTTTTCAGGGGTTTTATTAGATGCGTATTGGTTTTTTTGATACCGGTAAAATAATAAATCTTTTTAAAAAAGATTTTTTGCGCACTATAATATTTTTTTTCTATCTTGTTTCTGGTGGAACCAAAGCACTATTATTTTTGTATGGTATACACGTACCTGGTGATATAACGCTTCTGCTTGGGATTGTCCTATGTATGATTATGGGTCTGCATATGATGGAGTCCTATAAGAATGACAGTTCACTATTTCTCGATTTTTTGAACATGAGTCAAAAGATCTCAATAGCCTTGTTTATGGTGTTTACTTTCTGGCTGTTGATGACCTTGGTATACACGTATTCGTCCAGTTATGGCTTCTGGAAAGCGATATTGTGGCTTACAGTTTTCATCGCTTTTTATTATCCTTTTGTTATTAGAGTCAATCCAAAGCTGTTATTTACGCTTCTCTTTGTTTTTTCTTTGGTTGCAACATTAATTTATATTTCTAAACTTGATGCCAGTATAAGTGGTGCTGATCCTGGAGAGCTTGATAGCGGTAATTTTGTTGCTTCGTTTTATCTGTTGATTGGTTATTTGTGGGGTATTGTGTATTTGTCTCTTCTCTACCGCAAGGAGTTTTTCTGGGAAGGGTTGTTGTTTGAAAAACATTACATGCATATTTTTGCTCTTTTGATAGCATTATTTCTGCTATTTACCACAGCAGCAAGAGGTCCACTTGTTTTTTGTGTATTGCTGACTTGTCCGCTTGTTGCTTATTGGTTTTATAAAAGGTTGATTAGAGGGTTTGAGGCGTGGCATGTTGTTATGTTGTTCATTGGTGGAGCCGGAGTCGTCGTTCTGGTATCCATCATAGCTCTTTCTCTTTCTGGTGGTGATTTTGATCCACAGGGTGGTGTTTTATCTCGAACACTTTTTCGGCTGTCGCTATTGTTTTCAGACGATAAAGGCGCTTCAGTCGGTGCCCGCATAGGTTATATAGAAAAATCAATTAAATTTATTTCTGATAAATATATTCTAGGTTATGGGATTGGTAGTTTTACGGTTGTTACTACGGGTGTTGATGAGAGAGGTTACCCACATAATATTATATTGGAAGTCTGGTTTGAGTTAGGAATGGTGGGTCTTATTGTTTTTGTTTGTTTCTTGCTATCCTGTGCCTTTGCAATAAAAAATGCTTCCCTGTATGGGATGATTATTTTCCTTTATTTGATGTTGAATGCATTGAAATCATCAAGTCTTACCGATCTTAGGATTATGTTTGGAGTGTTGGCGGTTGTGACATTGTATGGAGGGATGAATTTAACTCATTCTGATAAAACAGAAGTTATAAGTGCTGACAAGGGAGGGTGAGTTTTGAAGTCTATCGTGTTAACCAGTGCTCATCCTCGTTCTGATGTTCGTATCTTTAATAAGCAATGCCTATCCTTGTTGAACTACAGGGGTGATAATGATGTTGTTTTGTTAGTTGCTGATGGTAAAGGCAATGAGAAATTATCAGGTGTTGAGATATTTGATATTGGTTGTCCGGCGAGTCGTCGGCAGAGAATTTTCAAATCGACACAGTTAATCTATAAAAAAGCCTTAGAGCTGGATGGTGATATTTATCATATCCATGATCCTGAGCTTATTCCTGTTGGGCTGAAGCTTAAGCGTAAAGGGAAGAAGGTCATTTTTGACTCACATGAAGATGTCCCTAAACAATTATTAGGTAAACCCTATCTAAATAGAGCGGTTTTATGGTTGCTTTCCAAAACCTTTGCATGTTTTGAGAAGTGGGCATGTAAAAAATTTGATGGTGTTGTTGCCGCGACACCTTTTATTCGAGATAAGTTTTTAAAAATAAATGCAAATACGGTAGATATTAATAATTTTCCTCTTGTTGATGAGTTTGTTGATGCTGCAAATTCGAACAATAAGAAACCAGAAATTTGTTATCTTGGTGGTATTGCTCGGATTCGTGGTATAGAAGAACTCTGTGATGCCATGGGGCTGATTAAGGGTGATGTTCGCCTAAATCTATGTGGAAATTTTTGTGAGCCTGCTGTTGAAAGAAAAGTTAAATCAGTACCTGGTTGGGAAAAAGTAAATGAGTATGGTTTTTTGAATAGAAGCAGTGTTGGAGAAATTTACTCAAAATCCTTTGCTGGAATCGTGACATTGCATCCTGTTTCAAATTATATAGATTCTCTTCCTGTGAAGATGTTTGAATATATGGCCTCTGGCATACCTGTAATTGCTTCAGACTTCACTCTTTGGCATGACATTATAGAAGGTAGTCGGTGTGGAGTTTTGGTTGATCCGTTAGATCCACAACAAATAGCAAATGCAATTGATTTTTTCTTTGAAAATCCAGATAAAGCCCAAAGTATGGGAGAAAATGGCAGAAAAGCTATTTTAGATAAATATAATTGGAAAATAGAAGAGAAAAAGTTGTTTAGTTTCTATGATAAAATTATGAATCATGATGTATGAATAAAAATAGTTACGGCATTATATTTAAAACTTTAATTTATAAAAATAAGTGTTATTTCTTATGAAATTGAATACACGAATAGTATTAAGGAAGGGTTCATACATATTGGGTACGATTTTAATTGCAGTATGCCTGATGTTATTTTTAAGTCGTGTGGTATTTGCAGGTTAGATTGTGTGCCTACTTGCCAAATGTTATTAAAGCCAAGAGCAGCACAATGTCTGATGAGATGAGATCTGTTTAGGATAAAGTCAGATAAAATATTTGAGAATGAAGATTTAAAAAAAAAACTAATTAATTATTATAATTTGATCTTGAGCGAATATAAGGTATGAATAAATTTGTTAGTATTGTAGGTGCAAGACCGCAGTTTATAAAGGCAGCAATGATCTCTAATAAGATTCAGAATGTTGATGGTATCGAAGAGATTATGGTCCATACTGGGCAACATTTCGATGCCAATATGTCTGATATTTTCTTTAATCAGCTTGATATTTCACGACCTGAGATACATCACCATATTCATGGAGGTAATCATGGTGAAATGACTGGTCGCATGCTGGTAGAGATTGAGAAAACTCTAATTGAACACAAACCAGATGGTGTTTTAGTTTATGGCGATACTAACTCAACCCTGGCTGGCGCTTTGGCGTCTTCAAAGTTACATATTCCTATTGCACATGTTGAGTCCGGTTTGCGTAGTTTTGATATACATATGCCGGAGGAAGTTAACAGAATAGTAACAGATCGTTTGAGTGATATCTTGCTTTGTCCAACTGATATTTCAATCCATAATTTGGAATGTGAAGGCTTTAAAAACTTAAGTAAAAGAGTTGTTAAAGTTGGTGATGTTATGCAGGATGCTGCACTATTTTTTGCTTCAAGAGCCGTTGCACCTGCAGGTTTTAAATTAGATCCTGGATTTATCTTGTCTACCGTTCATAGAGCAGAAAATACGGATGACCCTGAACGTTTGACTAGTATTATTTCGGCACTGAATGATATTCATCAAACAGTTAGCCCTGTAGTTCTACCATTACATCCTCGAACGCATAATGCTATTAAAAAGCTCGGTCTTGAATTGAAGGTGCACTTAATAGAGCCTGTTGGTTATTTGGAGATGATATGGCTTCTGAATAACTGTGGATTAGTATTGACTGATAGCGGTGGTGTTCAGAAAGAGGCTTTTTTCTTTGGTAAAGCCTGTGTCACTCTACGGGACCAGACCGAGTGGGTCGAGCTAGTAAATTTAGGTGTTAATGACATAGTTGGAGCAGATTGTAAAAAGATAATTGAGTCTGTAAATCATAATTTTGGACGTGTGGTGCATGATACAAACGAGCTTTATGGCGGTGGCAGAACATCCCAGAATATTGTCAATGAACTGATGAAATGGTCCTATGAGTAAAGTTGTCTGGATTATTAATCAATATGCATCGACACCTGCAACAGGTATGGGTGGGAGACATTTCTATCTGGCTAAAGAGTTAGTGAAGAAAGGATACAAGGTCTACATTATTGCTTCATCATCTCATCATCTCCTGAGAAATAAACCTGTTTTTAATCAAGCATTTCAGTTAGAAGTTATTGATGGAATTAACTTTGTTTGGGTTAAATTACCTTCGTATGCAGAATCTCGTAGTAAGCAGCGAGTGATCAATTGGTTTTTGTTTCCATGGCAGATTTTGAAGCTACCAACATTAATTCAAGATAAGCCAGATGCTATTTTGTGCTCATCGCCTTCACCATTCTCTTTTCTTGGTGGCCAAAGATTAGCAAGGCGTTTCGGTGTCAGATTAGTTTTTGAAGTGCGAGATATATGGCCTTTAAGTCTGACAGAGATTGATGGTTACTCCCCAGGTCATCCATTTATTCGTCTCATGCAATGGGTAGAAGATCGAGCTTATCAATGTTCTGATTTTGTTATCTCCAACCTCAAGTACTCATTTAAACATATGATTTCACGCGGCATGAAACCTGAGAAGTTTACCTGGATACCTAATGGTTTTTCACAGGATGAGGTTGACCAGAAAATACTATTAAATTCACAGGCTCAAAAGCAACTGCCAAATAAGCCCTTTGTAGTCGGTTACACAGGAACCTTAGGTGTTGCCAATACTTTAAAAACGCTTATTGATGCCGCTGACAGGCTACATGAATATTCTGATATTGCCTTTGTTTTGGTTGGATCAGGTCGGGAAAAAGCTAAGCTGGAGCAGGCTGTATCAGATAAAAAATTATCCAATGTATTTTTTATTGATCCAATTCCAAAAGATGAAATTCAAGCCATGCTGACTCAGTTTGACGTTTGTTATATTGGATTGACTAATGACCCTTTGTTCAGATTTGGTGTTTCTCCTAACAAGTTTTTTGATTATTTATACTCTGGTAAGGCTATTATTTATGGCATTGATTCTGGAGAATACAAACCTGTTGAAGAAATGAAAGCCGGTCTACAGGTTCCGGCTGAAGATGCTGAAAAGCTTGCAGAGGCTATTCTGAAGATTTACTGCATGCCACCAGAAATAAGAAAACAGATGGGTGAAAATGGACGTAAGGGTGTGGAACCCTACGAATATGGAAAGCTAGCTCAGCAACTATCTAATATCTTATTTGATAAGTGAAATTCACTGAAATAATCGATGTAATTGATCATGGTAAGCGAATATATGATAAAACGATGTCTTGATATTCTTGGGTCACTCTCCGCACTTATTATCTTCAGTCCAATCATGGCCTTTATTTCTTGGAAGGTTTTCAAGACCATGGGTAGTCCGGTTTTGTTTTGTCAGACTCGTCCTGGCAGAGATGGTAAACCATTTGACATGATTAAGTTCCGCAGCATGAAAGATGCCAATGGTGCGGATGGGCAGCCACTCCCTGATGCGGAGCGAATGACTTCCTTTGGCTCTTTTATTCGTCGTATGAGTCTGGATGAGTTGCCTGAGTTTTATAATGTTTTGAAAGGGGATATGAGCCTTGTCGGGCCAAGACCTTTGTTAATGCAGTATTTGCCGCTCTATTCTAAAGAGCAGTCTCGCCGCCATAATGTTAAACCCGGTATTACCGGCTGGGCACAGGTCAATGGACGGAATGCTATATCCTGGGATGAAAAATTCAAGTTTGATATCTGGTATGTGGATAATCGCTCTTTATGGATGGATATAAAAATTCTTTTCATAACGGTTAAAAAAGTTATTTTTCGAGAAGGGATCAACGCAGATGATAATGCGCCGATGCCATTTTTTACCGGATCTTGCGAAGAGCTGAACCACAAAGATATGAAGATACAAAGAGATAAATAACTTTGGGTATCTTATGTTCCTGTAATGAATAGTGTTCCTGTGGTGAATAAATGATAGGGATATCAGGTGGAAAAAATAATTTTGATATTGGGTGCAGGTGGACATGCCAAAGTTGTCGCCGATTGTGCATTGGCTTCTGGTGAGTGGCAGAAGGTGGCTTTTCTTGATGATCGCTACCCGGATTTAAAACAGATTGGTAACTGGCCTGTTATCGGGAAAGTTTCTGATATCGAATTGTTTGTGAATCAATACTCTCATATGGCTCTTGGTGTAGGTGCCAATCATGAGGATCTTCGATTGCAGTGGTTAAAGCGAGGTATTAATGCAGGAGCCAAGTTTCCTGTAGTTATCCATGCTAAATCCATTGTCAGCCCCTATGCAAATATTGGTGATGGGACTGTTGTTCTTGCAGGAGCTATCGTTAATGTCGATGCCAAAGTAGGAAAAGCCAGCATTCTTAATACCAGTTGTTCTATTGATCACGACTGTGTCATTGGTGATGGTTCCCATATATCCCCCAGAGCAGCTCTTGCCGGTGGTGTGATTGTCGGAGAGAAAAGTTGGATTGGTATGGGAGCCAATGTTATTCAGGGCGTGAAAATAGGCTCGAATGTTATTGTTGGTGCAGGATCTCTTGTTCTTAAAAATATTGATAGTGGCTCAAAAGTTGTGGGTGTGCCTGCACGGAGCATCAATTGATCTTTTTGGTGAATCTTTAAATGCTAAATACTCCATTTTCTCAATGGCCTTCTTTCACCAAGGAAGAGGCTGATGAGGTCTGCAAAACCTTACTCTCTAATAAAGTTAATTATTGGACTGGAACAGAGGGACGGGAGTTTGAAAGAGAGTTCGCAACGTGGTGTGGCACTCAATATGCGATAGCCGTTGGCAATGGCACGCTGGCTTTAGATCTTGCCTTGAAGGCGCTTGATATAAAAGCTGGTGATGAAGTGATTGTTACATCCCGCACATTTCTCGCATCCGCCACATCTATCGTCACTGCCGGTGCTACTCCTGTTTTTGCCGATGTGGATAGAGATTCCCAGAATATTACCGCCAAGACCATTCGTGCCGTTTTAACGCCAAAAACCAAAGCGATTATCTGTGTTCATCTGGCAGGTTGGCCTTGTGAGATGGATGAGATTTTAACAATTGCTGAACAGCACAATCTTTATGTCATAGAGGACTGTGCCCAAGCACATGGTGCCACCTATAAAGGGAAAGCGGTGGGCAGCATCGGACACATCGGCACCTGGTCTTTCTGCCAGGACAAAATCATGACCACTGGTGGCGAAGGTGGCATGGTCACCACCAATGATGAAAACCTGTGGAACAAGATGTGGTCTTATAAGGATCACGGTAAATCTTTTGATGCTGTTTATAACCGCAAACATCCGCCAGGTTTTCGCTGGCTCCATGAATCATTTGGCACCAATTGGCGAATGACCGAGATGCAATCGGTGATCGGGCGTATTCAACTGAAACGCATGCCAGAGTGGACTCGCCAACGACAAGCCAATGCGGCTGCTATTAACGAAGTCTGTCGTAAGTTTGCCGCCCTGCGCGTACCTGAAATCCCCAAAGGGGTGGAGCATGCTTGTTACAAACACTATGTGTTTGTCCGCCCTGAACTCTTAAAGAAAGACTGGAGCCGTGATCGAATCATTGATGAGATCGTGGCACGCGGCGTTCCCTGCTACCAAGGTTCCTGCTCTGAGATCTATCTGGAAAAAGCATTCGATGGTACTGGCTACCGTCCGGATAAACCCCTTCCAGTTGCTCGCGAACTGGGTGAAACCAGTCTGATGTTCCTTGTGCACCCAACGCTGACTCAGATTGAAATTCACACGACCCGTGAAGTTATTAGAGATGTTCTGTTGCTTGCCTCTCAAGGATGAAAGGCCACAAGGGAACATCTTTCCATCCTCTTTGTGTTTTCTGTAGTTGAGGAACTCTATATGCGATCAAAAGTACTTGCACTGCCACGCACTCAAAAGCGAATTATCTCCATCGTCGTGGATATCCTTGCCATTTGGCTAAGTGTTCTGCTGGCATACGAGATTCGTTTTGCAGGAATACCGAGGGAGGCATTCATGCCAGGGTTCTGGCTGATGATTGCTCTTGGTCCGGTGACGTCTATTCCGTTTTATATTCGTTTGGGTCTCTACCGTGCCATTCTTAGGTATATGGGCTCCTTTGTTAGCATGACCATTTTCCGAGCCTGCTTTCTGGGCTTTATTACTCTTTCTGCTTGTATTGTCCTCTCCGACTTCAATGTACCTCGCTCTGTTCCGGTACTGTATTGGTTTTTCTCTCTGATATTGGTGACCAGTAGCCGTTATGCGATATGTCACTGGCTGCGAGGGATTCCATTCAGTGATCTACTTCCCAGTGTCAGTTTGAACTATGAGATTCCTGTGGTTATATATGGTGCCGGAGTCTCAGGTACTGAGCTTTATATGGCCCTGAAAAGGTCGCGAGAGTACAACGTGGTTGCTTTTGTGGATGACAACGTCAGTCTGGCTGGTAACCATATTTATGGTTGTCCTGTCTGGTATGGGGATAATGATAATATTGGCGAGTTGATGACCACCCATAAACCGGCAGTATTTATACTGGCAATGCCTTCAGCCAGACGCTCGGCAAGAAAGCGCGTATTGGCAAAACTGGAGAGTCTGGATGTACAGGTGCGCTCTGTTCCGTCAATGGCCGATCTGGCCAGTGGTCGACTGAATGTGCAACAGACCCGGGTTGTCGATATCGGCGACCTGCTGGGGCGTGACGCGGTTCCTCCGGACTATGGCCTCCTCACTCGGAATATCATCGGCAAGGTTGTTATGGTCACTGGTGCGGGTGGTTCCATCGGTTCCGAGATTGCCCGGCAGGTGATCGCCTTGAAGCCGAAGGCGCTGGTGTTAATGGATCATTCGGAATTCAATCTTTACAGCATCGATAAAGAGCTGCGCCGCCAAGATGAGGTAGAGGAAGATTTTGCCGAGATAGAGTTGATCACGGTATTGGGTTCAGTTAACGATCCTGATCGTCTAGTTGAAACCATGTCTATCTACGAGGTAGAAACGATCTACCATGCGGCGGCCTACAAACATGTCCCTATGGTGGAACATAACCTTTCTCAGGGATTGCGTAACAATGTGCTGGGTACGCTCTATACGGCGCAGGCCGCTATTGTTTGCGGCGTCGAGAAGTTTGTGCTGATCTCCACCGACAAGGCCGTGCGTCCCACCAACGTGATGGGAGCCTCGAAGCGTCTTGCGGAGATGGTGTTGCAGTCGCTTAATGAGGAATCGATACCAAAGTTATATCGCCCCGACTTGTTCTCTTCCTCGAAGATTCACGCGCTGTCTGGTAAGAACAAAACCTGTTTTACCATCGTCCGGTTCGGTAATGTGCTGGGATCCAGCGGTTCAGTTATTCCGGTATTCCATGAGCAGATTGCCGCTGGAGGGCCGATAACCGTGACCCACCCGGACATTAACCGTTACTTCATGACGATTCCTGAAGCTGCACAGTTGGTTATGCAGGCTGGTGCCATGGGAAAAGGGGGAGATGTTTTTGTGCTGGATATGGGGCAGCCGGTAAAGATAGTTGACCTTGCTCGCCGAATGATCAGTCTTTCTGGTCTTACTGTGCGGGATGCTGAGAATCCGGAGGGTGATATCGAAATTGCTTTCTCTGGTCTGCGTCCGGGGGAAAAACTCTACGAAGAGCTGCTGATTGGCGACAGCGTAACCAATACCGAGCACCCGAAGATCTGCTCCGCTCGAGAACAGTTTCTTGCGTGGGAGAAACTGCAGCTGGTACTAGACGACATTATGATGAGCCTTCAGGATCATGACTACTATGTCACCCGTGAGCTGCTGCTGAAATACGTTGACGGTTATACCCCCTCCAGCCGTATTGTCGACTGGCTCTTCCGCCATCAGTCACAAAAAAAGAAAGCCATCTAATCACAAGTTCTGCAAACTGCCTCTCATTTTTAAAATGACCGATACCCATTTTCGACGCTCTCTGTTCTATGACTTGCTGCACTACCTCTCGAGAAGAACTGTCCCGAAACATGACCCTGGTCGTTTTGCGAGCCAGCAGGATGGCGACACTCGAGACTCGAAGTAAAAAAAGTGCCAAGTAAAAAAAGTTAGGCACGGAAAAGAGCAAAACTGCACGTCCGGTTGAAATTCAACCTGTGCAATTTGAAATCGATAAAGTTCAATGCTACGTTTCTTCACTCCGGCGAGTAGCGCAGCCTGGTAGCGCACCACATTCGGGTTGTGGGGGTCGAAGGTTCGAATCCTTTCTCGCCGACCAAATAAATAAACCGCAGTCTCTTGTTTTTCGTAAGGAAATCAAGAGGCTGCGGTTTTTTTGTGTCTGACGTTTGTGTGGGTGGTAAAACGGATGCCTAGCTTAAGTTAATAATGTTGCCATCGGCATCAATATCAATCTTCATGTACCCAGGCAGTGAGCCCAAACCAGGCATGGTCATAATAGAGCCACACAGGGCGTAGACGAATCCTGCACCCGCAGAGAGACGAACCTCGCGCACTGGCACTTCAAAGTCAGTCGGTTCACCTTTCAGATTTGGATCGTGGGAGACAGAGAGCTGAGTCTTGGCCATGCACACTGGTAGATGACCATAGCCTTTTGCTTCCAGATCGGCGATCTGTTGCTTGGCCTGCTCGTTGATCACCACTTTGCTGCCGCCATAACCCTTCACCACCAGATCGTTCAGCTTGGCAGTGATGTTGTCCTCGGTATTGTAAAGGTACTGGAAGTAAGGCTTTTTGGCATTGCAGACCCGATCGATTTCCCGGGCAACTTCCATACAGCCTTCACCGCCGTGAACAAAACCTTCACTGATAGCTGCACCATCTGCGCCTAATTCCTGAGTCTTTTCCAGCAACCAGTCCAGCTCTTCCTGAGTATCTTCAGGGAAGCGGTTAATGGCAACTACACAGGGCAGACCATACTTTTTCACGTTGTTGATATGGAAACGCAGGTTGCTGATGCCTTTTTCCAGTGCTGGCAGGTTCGGGTCGATCATGCCGTGATCTAAACGACGACCGGCAACAATTTCGAAATCTCCGGAGTGGGACTTCAAGCCACGCAGGGAGCAGACCAGCGCAGCCACATCGGGGGACTTACCACCGGCACGTACCTTGATATTGCAGTACTTTTCAAAGCCCATATCGGAGCCGAAGCCTGCCTCGGTCACCACATAGTCGGCCAGCTTCAGGGCGATCTGATCAGCGACAATGGATGAGTTTCCATGGGCGATATTGGCGAATGGTCCTGCATGCACAAAGCTGGCACCACCTTCCAGGTTTTGCATCAGAGTCGGCTTGATGGCCTCTTTCATAATCACAGCCATGGAGCCTGCAACCTGCAGATCTTCTGCCGTTACCGGCTCGCCATCCAGGTTGTAGGCCATGATCATTTTTCCGAACCGCTGACGCATATCCTGCAGGCTTGTCGCCAGTGCCAGAATGGCCATCAGTTCGGAAGCCACCGCAATATCAAAACCTTCGGAGCGGGGAATGCCATTCTGGTTGTCGGCCATACCGAGCGTTTGTTCGCCGATAGTGATCTGGCGCAGAGCGCGGTCGTTATGGTCAATGACACGACGCCATACGATACGGGCAGGGTCAATACGCAGAGCCTTCAGGCCGGAGCGCTTTTCAAAGTCTTCATAGCCCTCGCGCTGTTCGTGGAACAGGCGGGTGTCGAGAGCGGCCGCACCCAGATTGTGGGCGCTGGTGATGGCGTGAATATCGCCGGTCAGGTGCAGGTTGAAATCTTCCATCGGTACAACCTGAGCGTAACCGCCCCCGGCAGCACCGCCCTTAATACCAAATACCGGTCCCATGCTGGGCTGACGAATACAGCTGATCGCTGTTTTACCAATGCAGTTCAGACCCATGGTAATACCGATAGTGTTTACGGTTTTGCCTTCGCCAAAAGGAGTGGGTGTAGTGGCGGTGACAATCACCATGCGGCCATCGGGCTTATGGGACAGACTCTTACAGGCATCAAGGTTAACTTTAGCCTTATAATGGCCATAGGGTTCAACGTGTTCTGGCAGCAGACCGAGGCGGGTGGCAAGCTCGGTTACAGGCATCAGTTTTGCGTCCCTTGAAATTTCAATATCTGATTTCACGCAGCAATACCTTTACATTTTTACCATGGAAATGCAGCCCTGTTTCTGTCGTTTGGGGTGGGTAGCATTTCCCGCACATGGCTGTTTGGAGTTATCTCCCCCGCGGAAGCATGCCTCAGACTGTCGTATGAAAAATTGATTTAGATCAAAAAAAAGAGAGCGGTAGAGCTGTGGCTTTTACCGCTATGTAAGCAGGAGGGGGGGCTGTTACGAGAGTAAATTATCGAAAGGTAAAACTAAAACGCTGTCGTTAGGTTCAACACCGCAGCTTTCTTCCGTCAAAATGATGTAGCAGTTTGCCATATTCATGGAACGAAGAATGCCAGAGCCCTGGCTGCCGGTGGTGACTACAACAGGGTTACCGCTGTCGTCAGTAGAGAGAATGCCACGCTGAAACTCCCTTCTACCGGGAGCTTTTTTCAGACGGGTTTGAGTGGTTGCATTAAACATGACCGGAGTCGTATTTTCTTCGCCTGACATTATCCGCAGTGCCGGAACAGCCAATGCGTGAAGGGTAATGGTGGCGGAAACAGGATTGCCAGGCAGCCCAAAGAAAACACTGTCAGATAGCTGACCAAAGGCAAATGGTTTGCCGGGTTTGATCGCCAGTTTCCAGAATCGGGTTTCACCCAGCTCATCAAGCACCTCTTTGGTATAGTCAGCTTCGCCTACAGAGACACCGCCGGAGGTCATCACGGCATCAGCTTCACTGTTGGCCAGCAGGAAAGCCTCATGGATGGCAGCACGGTCATCGGGTAGTTTGCCAAGATCAATTACATCAACGCCGAGACGGTACAGCATACTGGTTATAACAATACGATTACTGTCGTAAATATCGCCATATCCCAGTGTCTCACCGGGAAGTTTCAACTCGTCACCAGTGGAAAATACAGCGACTTTTACCTTTCGATAAACGACAACTTCTGTAAATCCAAGAGAGGCTATAAGTCCAAGATCCTGTGGTCGCAGGCGGTGCCCTGTGGTCAGTACTTCACAACCTTCGGCGATATCTTCACCGGCGTGGCGAATATTGCTACCCACATCGGTCTTTTTCAGGAAATGAATTCCCGTTTCAGTACGTTCAGTCTGTTCCTGCATAATCACGGCATCAGTACCGGTGGGAATGGTGGCGCCGGTCATAATGCGAATACAGTGCCCCTCTGGACAGACACCTTCAAAAGGGTGTCCGGCAAAGGATTCACCCGTCAGTGGCAGGGTATCGCTGACCTCGAGATCGGCGGCACGCAGGGCATAACCGTCCATGGCCGAATTATTATGTGGCGGAATGTTCATGGGAGAGATAACCGCTTGAGCCAAAACCCGACCATCGCACAGTGCCAGCGGTAGCATCTCTGTCTCTTTTACGGGAGTTACGCCACGAAAAAGTGTCTGCAGAGCTTGATCCAGAGTCATCAATCCTGGCTTAGCGCAACAGTCGGTCATTGCGAGTCTCCTTGAGCATCTGGTGTCATTTGTGATTGTTCCTGAATTCAGGGTTTATGTTGTTGGTAAAATTTGATGACAAATGCTGCAACTTGCTCTGGGTTATTAATATCCAGTATGGGCAGAGATGGTGCGTTGTCAGAGAGGGGGTTACCACCATCCCAGCATAAGGCAATAATGTTTTTGTCTTCGGGGTAGATAAAAGGGCGGTCGAGGTCTTTCCGATGGATTTCTATTTTAGGAATGGCTGTATCCCGGAACCCTTCCACCAGAATAATATCAAGACGACTATGGTCTAGTAGAGTGAGCTGGTCTTCCAGCGTAGGCTCTTCCATCTCTCGTTCAGTAATACAGATGGTTCGATTCGGAGTACTGAGCACAGTCTGAACAGACCCTGCATGGCGCAGGCGATAGCTGTCCTTACCAGGCTTATCCGGTTCGATAATATGGTGTGAAGCCTTTATCAGGCCAATGCGTAAACCGTAACTTTTCAATTGCGGAATCACCTGTTCCAGCAGTGTGGTTTTTCCCGTACCACTGAAAGCAGCGAAACCGAGAACAGGCAGATTATAATTCATTCTGAGTGTTAACCACGGCCTATATTAACCACCAATAATGGACAGATTACGGGTGCTACCGGTCAGTCCATAATCGAGAAAGTGTTTATCATCTTTCAGGTTGAGCAGCTCTTGTATGCGGTGGATCAGCAGTGGTAGCTGGTCATCGCTCTGCAAAAGGTGGCGCAGGTTGTGACCTTGTTCAGCGAACAGGCACAGTTGTAGTTCGCCTTGACTATTCACCCGCAAGCGATTGCAATCAGCACAAAAGTCTTTGGAATAGGGCATGATCAGGCCGATCTGACCTTGGTAATCGGGATGCCAGAACTCTTGTGCCGGTCCCGCGTTGTCGGCACGAATGGATTGTGTCCAGCCTCGATCAGCAAGCTGCTGTCGTATAACCTGACCGGACAGATGGTGGCGATTGAAAAAATCGATGGAATCACTGGTTTCCATCAGCTCAATCATGCGCACCGTAACGGGTTGATCTTTAATCCAACCAAGGAATCGATCCAGCTCTTTGTCGTTCATACCCTTCAGTAGAACTGTATTGACCTTTACCTTTGGCAGCCCCATGGCAAAAGCGTGATCGATACCTCGCAGAATTTCGTCCAGCCGGTTGTGGCCGGTAATGCGCTGGAACATGGCGGGCTCAAGGCTGTCGATGCTGACATTAAGATGCGTCATACCAGCGGAGAGCCAATTTCCGACCCGCTTATCCAGCTTGTAGCCATTAGTCGTCACGGCGACGGTATCGATGCCTGGTACATTGCGGACAGTCTGCAGAATATCCATGAAATCGAAGCGCAGGCTTGGCTCACCGCCACTAATGCGAACTTTGTTGGTACCGAGTATGGCAAAAGCGGTCACAATCCGGCGAATTTCATCCAGACCGATGGCTGTTTTGTGGGATGTCTCGGTGCAGCCATCCGGCAGACAGTACTGACAACTGAAGTTGCACAGATCCGTGACGGATAGACGCAAATAAGGAAACGTACGTCCCTGACGGTCTTGTAGTGGTTCTGGTAAAATGGGCATTGAACACCTTTCCAAAATACTAAGGGAGGCTGCAGGATTTCTCGCTGCAACCCGGTGGCGATTTCTCACCACGGCGAACCCCCCCCTGTCCGATCCATTTACCGATCGGGTTTAGAGAGAGTTGCTCGGCGCTCGAACTTAATAATTAAAATTATAATATAAGCAGGTAAAGCATAGCAGGTGTTAACTTAAACGACATCTGCCGCAAATAATAACAATAGGCCAGTTTAAAGAAAACGTCTCGCGATGCTGTGAATTTCCTGCACAATGGCTCTCAGACCATTCCCTCTGGATGGGCTGAGGTGGTTAGTCAGTTCCAGCTCGCCGAACAGAACATCGATATCAAATTCCAGAAGATCCTGAGGAGCTCGGCCATTGAGGCAAGAGAGAGTAATCAGGATTAACCCTCGTATTACACGAGCATCGCTGTCTATAGCAAAGTGCAGGGTTCGGTTTTCTTCGTTATAGAAGTGATGCATCCATACCGTACTTTCACAGCCGGCAAGGCGGGTCTGCTCTTGGCGCATACCACTCGGCAGTACCGGTAATCTGGATGCCAATTGCATAATACGACGATAGCGATCCTGCCAGTTACGCTGCTTGAGCAGATCAGTGCGTAATTGAATCAGTGCCTGTTCACTGAAGTGGGGCACAGTACCGAATGCTGCGGGTATGTTGTCGTATGATTCTGGTGCTGATAGTGCCTGTATAGCATGGCTGTCTGATGTTCCGATTTCAGCCCCTGTTTCGGCAAGAATGGTTTGCATGGCCAGAATAAAAGCATCCACATCTTCAGTCGTGTTGTAACAGGCTAGAGATGCACGAACAGTACCTTGTAGCCCCAGAGATTCCATTAGCGGCATAGCGCAGTGATGGCCGGTACGAACCGCTATGCCCTGTTGATCCAGTAGTACACCGATATCCTGGTTGTGAATCGTGTCGCAGACAAAAGAGACGACAGCTGTTTTTTTTTCTGCAGTACCAATACGACGAATATCAGGTAATTGATCCAGCGCTCGTTCAAGCCGCTGGCACAGGACTTTTTCTTTAAGCATTTGTTGTTCACGATCCAGTTTGCTGATAAACCGGATCGCTGCCGCCATACCTATAACGCCCGCAATATTAGGCGTACCCGCCTCGAAACGGAATGGTGGTTTCTGGAATGTAGTACCAGAGAAGCTGACCCGCTCAATCATCTCGCCCCCTCCCTGCCAGGGCGGCATCGCTTCCAACAATTCACGACGACCGTAGAGCACACCAATACCTGTCGGGCCATAAACCTTGTGACCGGAAAAAACATAGAAGTCACAGTCCAGCGCCTGCACATCCACCGAAAAGTGAGCCACGGCCTGAGAGCCATCAATGATAGTTGTCGCACCAAAAGCCTTGGCCGCAGCGATCATTTCCCGCACCGGATTGATGGTGCCCAAAGCGTTGGATACATGGGTTACAGAGAGCACCTTGGTGCGCTTGCCCAGCAAGTTTTTAAAGACGTCCTGATCGAGCTCACCCGTGCTGGTGACAGGTATGACCCGGATAACTGCACCATTCTGTTTGGCAACCAGCTGCCAAGGCACGATATTGGCGTGGTGTTCTAATTCTGACAGGAGTATTTCGTCGCCTGCTTTCAGATTTTCTATGCCCCAGCTCCAGGCCAGTAGATTGAGCGCTTCTGTAGCACCGCGAGTCCAGATTATTTCATCACTATGTCGTGTATTCAGAAAGCGCGAGACGATGTCACGGGCATCTTCAAATGCACGGGTCGCCCTTGTGCTCAGAGCGTGTGATGCGCGGTGTACGTTGGCATTTGCGCATGAGTAATAGTGGCTGACAGCATCAATAACCACTTGGGGTTTTTGCGTGGTTGCAGCATTGTCCAGCCAGACCAACGGTTGGCCGTGGACCTGTTCTGTCAGAATGGGAAAGTGTTGGCGAAGCTCTGCAGACATGAAAGTCGATTCAACCCTTAGTTCGGTATGAAAACAGCGTAGATGAGTGCTTATGCTACCAGAATACGTGCTATCGGTGGTTATTGACGCTTATTGTCTGAAACCAGCCAGAACCATAAGCATGACAATTTACCTCCTTATCCACTTACCCGCTCATCTCCTTGCCTCTTTAAGCTCAGGTTATCTCTTGGAAAACGCGCGATCTGGCGACACACTATAGCCTTCCGTTGATAGCTTAATAATATTTAATGAAAAATATAACATTGATTGTAGCTATGAAGCAGGAAGCTGCGCCTTTGATTGAGCAGCTGGGCCTGACGGCTTGCGATGTTTTTAAATCTGGTTCTTCCTTGCAAAGCCTTCACGGGCCGATTTGGGGGTCTGGAGATATCGTTAGTCATCAATGGTACTGATAAGACCCATGGCGTTGAAAATGTGGGAACACAGCCTGCGACACTTACCGCTTATGAAGCGATACGGATATTTGCTCCCGATCTGCTGATCAATGCTGGTACCTGTGGCGCTTTCTCGGAAAAGGGCAGCAAGATTGGTGACATCTATATTGGGAAACGCATACGTTTTTTTGATCGTCGTATACCTCTGGGTCCTTATGAAGATTATGGGCATGGTAACTATACCTGTGAGCGGGCTATGGAAATCGCTTGTAAACTAGATATGCCTACCTCTGTCGTTTGTACCGGAAACTTTCTGGATATGAGCCCAACCGACGAAGCAATACTTCGTGAAGAGACCGTCGTTAATAAGGAGATGGAGGCAGCAGCAATAGCGTGGGTCGCAGGCCTTTATGGAATACCGGTGGTAGCCATAAAATCGGTCACCGATCTGATGGATGGTGGTCAAGTTACAGCGGATGAGTTTTCTGCCAATTTGGAACTGGCTTCAGCCAATCTCAGAGTTGATGTGATGAAACTGCTTGATTTCCTGTCATCCAGCAGTGAATAGTTTGCCTGACTTCAAGTTGTAAGTTTGAGAGCGTGCCATGATCAGTGTACAAACAGATGATTTTGATGTGGACCATGAATACCGGACGTTGTGTCAGTCATCGGGTACCGGTGCTGTAGTGATGTTTAGTGGGTTGGTTCGGGATATGAATCTGGGAGCGAGTGTTGGCGGACTCTACCTGGAGCACTACGCGGGCATGACTGAGAAGTCCCTGCAGGCGATAGTTGATGAAGCTTGCGAACGCTGGCCCATTGACGCATGGAGAGTGATTCACCGGGTCGGCCAGTTGGATATTGGTGACCGGATTGTTTTTGTCGGAGTCGCCAGCGCCCATCGGCAGGCCGCTTTTGAGGCGTGCGAATTTCTGATGGATTATCTGAAAACCCGGGCACCGTTCTGGAAGCGGGAGCAGACTCTCGAGGGGGAGCACTGGATAGAGGCTCGAGAGAGCGATAATACTGCAGCAACACGCTGGGAGGGAGCATGATGATGGGAAGAACCCTGTTTTTAGCTATAGGTTTTCTGTCTGGTACATTGTTGAGTGCACAGGCTGCGTGGGGAAAAGCTCTTCATGGAGATGCTCTTCATAAAGATGCTCGACAGGGCGCTGCCCTTAGTATTGCTGTTGCCTCCAACTTTCGCCCGGTTGCTCAACGGTTGGCTGACGACTTCACTCGGCGCACTGGTCATCGTGTGACGCTCTCTTCTGCCTCCTCAGGAGTGTTATATAACCAGGTTTTTTATGGTGCGTCGTATGATCTGTTTTTCTCAGCAGACCGTGAACGCCCAAGAATGTTGCAGGAGGCTGGCAAAGTAAAAGGGGAGCCTAAAACCTACGCTTATGGTCGTCTGGTTTTCTGGCAACCCGGAAATCCAACACCGGATTATAAGGTTTTGAGCCAGTGGCAGGGGAATTTGGCAATGGCAGACCCCGGTAAGGCTCCTTATGGATTTGCCGCCCAGCAAGTGCTGGAGTATTTCGACCTTTGGGGGAAGCCACGTATCGAGCTGGTCCAGGGAATGAGTGTTCAACAGGCTTGGCAGTTTATCGCCACAGGTAATGTTCGAGCGGGGTTTGTCGCTTTATCCCAGGTTGTGGGTGGCAAAATAGACAGCGGTTATCTGTTGTTGAGGGATGAATTGTATAATCCTATACGACAGAATGTAGTTATTATAAAAACCAGCAAGAATACGAAGCTGGCGCAGCAGTTTCTTGATTTTATTTTTGCTGAACCCCAGCAGAAAATTATTCAAGAGGCTGGTTATTATCCGGGGGTTATCAATACAGGTAGCCGTATTGCGGGTAAACGGGCAGAACTTTCTAAGGATAATAAATGACGGAGGGTGTCTGGCAAGCTCTGCTGGTCACACTGCAGCTTGCGGGGGTAACAACCCTTATTCTTCTGATTATCGGTCTACCGCTGGCATGGTGGCTATCGGGAATGACCAGTCGTATAAGACCAGTGCTTGAGGCACTGGTCGGTTTGCCTATGGTCTTGCCGCCAACGGTTCTCGGGTTTTATTTGCTGGTGGCCTTTTCGCCAAATAATCCGCTCGGGCAGTTCTGGCTAAAGCTCACCGGCTCTTCGCTGGCATTCAGCTTCCATGGTCTGGTAGTGGCTTCTGTTATCTACTCACTGCCGTTTGTCGTTCAGCCCCTGCAGCGTGCTTTTGAACAGATTAATCGTGGTCTGTTGGAGGCAGCAGCAACATTAGGTGCCGGTCCCATCGATCGTTTTGTCTCTGTCGTACTTCCGCAGACCTTTCGCCCACTATTGTTGGCAGCCAGTCTCGGCTTTGCTCACACCGTGGGTGAATTTGGCGTGGTGCTGATGATTGGCGGCAATATTCCCGGTAAAACTCAGGTGCTCTCTATTGCTCTTTATGATGCGGTTGAAACCCAGAACCTTGCCAGTGCACACCTTATTTCTGGTGGCTTAATCGGTTTTGCACTGGTGTTGTTGACGGGACTCTATGCCCTTGATTATGGGCCGAATCGCAGGGATGGACGTTGATGTTGACGATTGACCTGCATTTGCAGAGACCAGACTTTCGTCTGGAGGTCCGGGAGCAGTTTGGTCTTGCCGGTATAACCGCAATTATGGGGCCATCTGGCTGTGGCAAGACGACGTTACTGCGCTGTATTGCCGGTTTGGAAAAAGTACCGAATAGTGTGATTCGGTTTCGTGACCAGATCTGGCAGGAGGGCGGAGAGTTTCTGCCACCGGAACAGCGCAGGGTTGGTTATATCTTTCAGGATGGACGACTGTTTCCGCATCTAAGTGTGTTAGGCAACCTGCAGTACGGCTTACAACGTCAACGACGATGGTCAAATGGTAAGCGGGCTCTTGGTGAGCCAGAACTTGATGAACCAGCGCTTGATGAACCAGCGCTTGATGAAATAGTGGATTGGTTGGGTATTGAACCGCTGCTACAACGCTCTGTCACCAGTCTGTCCGGTGGGCAGCGTCAGCGAGTGGCTATTGGACGGGCGCTGCTTATGGCTCCCCAGTTATTGTTGATGGATGAACCGTTGGCGGCACTGGACTGGGCTGCGAAAATCTCAATTATGCCTCGGCTACGGGAGCTCAATAAACGCTTTGATATTCCTGTGCTGGTGGTCAGCCATGATCGCGGAGAGATGGCACGTCTGGCGGATGAATTGTTACTGATGGACGAAGGCTCTATCGTAGAGCGGGGATCTGTGCGCAGGTTGCTAAGTCGAATAGATGGTTCGCAGGCGGACGATTGTGCGCTCTCTGTGCTCGAAGGGACAGTGGTGCGCAGTGCCGGATTCGGTATGACAGAGCTGGCTGTTGATAAACAACAATTGTTTATTGACCGGAGTGCTCTGGAGGTAGGAAAGAACATACGAGTAGTCATTTCTGCAACTGAAGTCAGCATAGCACTTGATCCTGTTGAACGTACCAGTATTCAGAACCGAATACAGACGACATTGGACGATATTCGCGATATTGATGGTCATCACTCTCTTTTGCAGCTTAGGCTGGAGGAGCAGAAACTGTTGGCATTAATCACTCGCAGAGCATGCCACCAATTGGGGTTGATGCCTGGAATGCTGGTCTATGCGCACTTCAAAGCATCCAGTCTGGAAGATAAAGTCATGCTGTAATAACACTTGTACTCAGGAAAAATTCACCACTCGCACGGGATTGAATCAGCTATGGATTATAGAAAAAAAATAACCCGCGAAAGACAGCATCCAACAATATTTCAGGGTAGAGATGTTGTTGATGAGACGGAAAGTGACCGTGGACGTATCATTCAATCCGCTGCCATTCGTCGACTACAGCAGAAAACCCAGGTTTACCCGCTGGAGACCAATGCAGCCGTACGCAGTCGTCTTACTCACTCTCTGGAAGTGCAGCAGACCGGTCGGTTTCTTGCCCGTTCCATTCTGAAAACCTTGGCAGAGCAGGGCAAGTTAGCAGAGCTGGGGCTTGAGAGTCTGGAGACTGCGTTTACCAATTTGGTGGAGATGTCCTGCCTCATGCACGACGTTGGTAATCCACCATTCGGACACTTTGGTGAAGCTGCCATTAGTGACTGGATGAATAAACATGCACACGCTTGCTTTGAAAAGAGCGTCGATAAAAAATTTAGAACACCTAAGCTCTACCGTGAGTGTCTGCTACCGGATCTGCTTCGTTTTGAGGGCAATGCTCAGGGGTTGCGAATTATTCACAGCCTGCAGAAATTGAACCTGACCAACTCACAGGTTGCCGCGCTGATCAAATACACTCGCCCCGCCTGGCAGACGACAGCGGATAAAGGGTTTAGCTACAGACATAGTAAACCCGGACATTATTTCAGTGAAACACCGTTGGTTGAAGCGGTCTGGAATCATTTGGACATGGCTCATGGTCACCGTCATCCGCTGGTCTACATTATGGAAGCGGCGGACGATATTGCTTACTGCATCGCTGATATTGAAGATGCGGTTGATAAGGGCATTCTTAATTTGAAGCAGCTGCAATGTCAGCTTCAGGACGAGTGGTATGCACAGTGTCGGGCAATAAATTGTGATGATAGCTCTTATCTGCCGGATATTGTTGCGGAAGCATTGAAAGACAATGCCACAGCGTATCAGTTCATTACCCACCTGCGTACTCGACTGGTGAAAGATCTGGTTGGTTATGCCGCCAGTCGCTACTGTCAGCATCATCAGGCTATTTTTGATGGGGCTCTGGATGGCCCTTTGATTGACGGCGGCTCAGAACAGCATATGGCGCTTCTGACCCTGAAGTCGATTGCTCGCGAGCATGTGTTTAATGCACCGGAAATTGAGACCTTACAGCTGCGTGGTTACGCGGCCCTGATTGGGTTGATGAGCCTTTACCAGCCCCTGCTGGAGATTCCCGGAGACGAGTTTGCTGAACTCGTTAAGGGTCATTCGTCCCGACACTTTATCGCCTTGCGTCTCTATCGCCGTCTTTCTGCAAAACACAAGGATGCCTATCAAAACGCCATAGCAGGGCTCAGAGGTACGCCTGAGGAGCAAACGACGCTTGAATGGTATTACCGCTGCCGCCTCTTGATCGATTACCTGAGTGGAATGACAGACAACTTTGTTTTAGATGAATACCAGTGTCTGTCGGCTATTTAAGGCTCTTTCACTGATTGGTTGATTCGGAAAAGATATTAATCATCTGGGTCATTAGAGTCTGATCTTTAAGAATGTCATTGTGGGTTAATCCCTTAAATTCATAACGGTGAATATCCTTTTTTTGCTCTTTCAGGTAGTTATACATCTGTAAGCTGCCTGAGGAGGGAATGACCCTGTCATTCCCTCCATGCAAGATGTGCACAGGTTTGTTGGTTTTCATCAGGGCATCCTGATTGTTCATGTTAAATTTCATAACCCAGTTTGGCGGCACGAACCCTATAAACTGTTTTGTTATGTCGTGCAGCTTTCGAAAGGGAGCGAGTAGCACGAGGCGATCTATTTTATCATCGCGAACACTCGCTACGTGGCTAGCCGCGCCGGTGCCAATGGAGTAACCGATAACACTGATATTTTTGTAGTCTGAAGCGATCTGATCGAAGAAGCTGACGGCATCCTCAAAAAATTGTGTCTGGTTTGTTGGGTGGAGGGGATTTTTGTAGCCCCGGTACTCCGGAAAAAAAACGTCATAACCCTTCTCGTTAAGGAATTTTCCCAGTTCTGTTGCCCATTTCTCATTATTAAGGGTGAGTTGCCCTGAATTGGACATACCACCAGAGGTATCTTTGGCGGGATGATAGACGATAAGTAGAGACTTGTTTTTCTCAGAGGTTGTTGATTTCACAAGATGGCCGGTCATCTCCTCGCCATCGCTCAGAATCACCTTCTTGTGCTCCGTATGACCAGGTGGTTTGATGTTATCCAGCCAGATTTTATTTTCAGGACGCTTGGGATAGGCTCCGGGGAAAGCCTTACTGGTTTCTAAGTGCTTTCCGTACGAAAGGCCCCACTTCCAGGCCCATGAACTCAATTTGGTGAGCAGGGTCGTTTTGACTAGCTGCCAGGGTAATTGACTCCATCCCGGTAATAATGATTTGTTAATATATTTTTGTAGTGGTTCCAGATCGCTTTCAAAGGTCTGGTCAAGCTGCAGGGTAATGTTTGGTATACGATTGCTGTTGTTCGATAGCAGGGCTGAAGCCGAAGGGGTGAGCCAGATATTGGCGTGCCCTTCGCCCGAAAGGGTGGCCAGTTGGGGTGAGTGCTGATGGCCGGTCATGATGGAAGCACTGGTCACGGTCTCCTGAGTACAATTCACGGCTGCTTCGCTGACAAAATTCAGCACGTCGGCAGAGAGAGGGTCGGCAAGAAGCTCCGCCTTGTTGTTGTGCTCGAAATAGTGGTCACAGACCAGTGTCGTCCACCATCGGCTCTTTATTGGGGGAAACTCAACTCTGGTAGGTGATGTCCAGTCATCATCAATTTTCCAGAGTAGGGAGATTGCCGGTCTCCCATTCTCATCGCCATCATTATCGGATGGATAGAGCTGAAGGGCTGATGCTCGCAGTTGCGCCGCCCGATCAATGACACTCTGCAAAGCCTGCCCGACCGGATGATGATGGTTCTCATCCATACCATTGCCATCAGGTCGGCTTTCACTTGATGGGAGCCAGCTCAGCGTGAAACGATTTTTTGCGGGCTCATCATCGGGGCGGTTTCGCTCCAGAACAATATTCACACCAGAAAACCCTTCCACTATTATTTTGCGCCGGTCCATGCCGCTGTACATCTCACGCTCCTGAGAGAGCGCCGGGGCGAGCGATAACCCCATGGTGTAAATTGTTAGCAGGGAGCGGAGGGTGTATGTCCAGCCTCCTGCCCAGTGAGGGGTTTTTGAAACCAGGGTCAGCAGACCGTCTATCACTGAAGGAATAGTGTTCCAGACCGCCTCCTTGAGGCTGCGGGAAGGCGCTATAATTTCGTGCCAGATAGCGCCAGTCAGAGGATAACTCAACCCGCGAAGACCTTCGTGGGGAATGGTGTATGCCAGCTGCTGGCTCAGAAACCCCAGTAAAAAACTGTTACCCGCCAGAACCGCGCCAGGAACAGCCAGCTCACCCAAGGCAAGGGCAACCGCTTTTCGCACTGTGGCGGGAGGGGATCTGTGCAGATAGTTATTCAGACGAAGATTGTGGGGAATGCCGTCCCAGTCGATAGGATCGTCAGTACCATCAGCCAGTGAGGGGCTTTGAGGCAACAGCGCATCTCTTGGGTGGATTCGGTGTTTATCGCTACACTGCCTTTCTGACTCTGCGGCTGATACCTGAGCGCAAAGAGTCAGTACGTACAAAACCAGAAGCAGAAGCAAAACCGAGCCGTGACACTCTACAGTGATTCGCTGTGCCTGCAGTCGTTGTTGACGCATCAGCCACGTGTATATGTACAGATGAACATCTTTCAATAGTCTGCACTCCCTGTACCACGGTAGAGAACAAGTTAGCTTCGATAACAGTAATCTGCCAAGTTTGATTCTCAGACCGTAAAATGTAGGGACGATGATGCGGCAGGGGGGGGGGATTGAAGATGATTAACGGCAAAACAATTGGTGTTGCGCTCGGATCAGGCTCCGCCAGAGGATGGGCTCACATTGGTGTTCTTAAGGAGTTGCGAGCTCTGGGGATTGAACCCGATGTGATTGTCGGCTGCTCCGTGGGCTCCCTTGTCGGTGCCGTTGCTGGCCTTGGTCATCTTGATGAGTTTGAGGAGTGGGTTATCGCCCTGAACTGGCGGGAGGTTTGGGGGTTGCTGGATGTCAGTTTTGCCGGCGGATTGGTGCGTGGCGATAAACTGCTCGGTTTTTTCAAAGAGGCTGGTATCGACCGTAATATCGAGGATATGCCGTGTACCTTCGGTGCTGTTGCCACGGAGCTGGGCACCGGGCAAGAGCTGTGGCTGCGATCGGGCAAAATTGTCGACGCTGTGCGGGCGTCCTGTACTTTTCCAGGGCTGTTTCGCCCTGTTAACAGCAATGGTTGCTGGCTGGTCGATGGCGGACTGGTCAATCCGGTACCGGTTTCGCTCTGCAGGGCGTTGGGGGCTGATATTATCATTGCTGTAGATCTCAACACCCAGTTGGTGGCCCGCAATGTACAGATGTCCCGAAAGGAGAAAAGGCAGCCTGAAACTGATCAAAAACTGGAGCGGACAGCACTGAATAATAGGGAAGAAGAGCCCGATGGCACAGCCATTAATCGAATAAAGAGCTGGTTTATCAGCTCGGAAAAACATGAAAACGAAAGTGAAACCTATCCGGGAATTATGGAGGTTATGGCCGCTGCCATTAACATCATGCAGGATCGAATAACCCGCAGTCGAATGGCAGGAGACCCGCCAGATATTCTGCTCTCTCCCAAGGTGATGGATATCGGCATGATGGATTTTGACCGCGCCCGTGATGCCATCCGCGAAGGGCATACGGCAGTGAGAAGTACCCGTGACCGTATCCACCAGATTTGTGGGCTTGACCCTGAGATGTCTGACGATTTTTGCACAGCCAGAGAGGAACGGCTCGATTTAGAAGAAAAAGAGTAAAACCTTCTTCTATACTGCTTCAGTCGTTATCAAAACAGGGAGCTGTTTGGACTGCGAGGGGGTTGGGAGAAGTATGTTTGCGAATAAAAACAAATCCGAGACTTTGTGTTGGCTTCTGTCGAGGCTTCTGTCAAGAGGGGGGAATAGAATTCTCAGAGGCGTGCTGATTCTGGTGCTGGTGTCGGGCGGTTATGCACATTCTTTGGAGATGCCGGACGTCCCGGATGATTCGGATGAGATTTCAGGCGAGAACGACCGTAGTGAAAACGACGAGTGGGAGCTACTGCCTGATTATGACGATAATTTTGATATTGGCTCATTGTCTGAATTTCTTAAGCACTTTACCTTGGAGCCCAAAGAGACGGACCAGCAAACACGTGAGCGTGTCACTGTATTAAACAAAATTGATGAGCTGAACCTCACCCTGAGAACCCATTATGGTGCCAGCGATGAGCTGGATGTTCTCGCGGCCATTGCTGGTGGTGTTGGTGCTGTTATTTTGGATGGTGTTGTGACGACCGGTGTCTCCCGCTATTTGAGCGGTGTCATGGCGGAGCGGAGCACGTTTATAGAACAGGCTACAGCACAATCCCTTTATAGTGCCGCGGCGTTTTCGCTGGCTCTGCACATCATGCAATATCTGAAGATAGACGGACCGATCGCCCTCAGTCAGCACGTGGAGTTTGCTTTTAAGGCTGTTGGCATGGGGCAATTTCTGGGGTTTATGACCTTGGCGCTTAATCACACTATCGGGCGCAGTATTTTGAAGTTTGTACCAGCAGCGCTACGGACTATGACCAATCGCAGTAGCAGATTCAGCAATGGCTCTATCGTTAGCAGGGAAAATTATGACAGGGCCTGTCATTACATAGCAGGATCCGTGCTGGGTAGCTTCGGGTACTATCTTGTGCGGAGTGTACTCACCTCTACTCGGCTGAAGGGTTATCTGGATGGTGTTAAAGACAATCTGGCGGTAAACCGGACGATCTTGAAGCATCTGGAAAAACAGCGGCAGGCACCTCTTGCCGAATCAGAAAATCCATAACGAAAGGATTAATACATTCGAATTCCAATTTGCGCATCTTGAAATTCCTGATATGAGCGCCATATAGCCTCTGTAACCAATGGAGGTACGAATGCGTCTGGGCTTTATGCTGCTGGTTCTGTTTCCCATCACAGAACTGATGATTCTCCTTAAAGTGGGAGGGCTGATCGGCGTGCTGCCAACCTTGGCCCTGATTTTACTGACTGCGTCTGCAGGGCTGTACCTGATGCGCAGGGAGGGGTTTAGTACTTTTGTCAGGGCGCAACAACGTATGGCTTCTGGAGAAGTGCCTGCCACAGAAATAATGGAAGGTCTGATGATCGCGTTTTGTGGCGCTCTGTTGCTCGCCCCGGGATTTATGACCGATATCATCGCACTTTGTGGTCTTATTCCTCCCGTGCGTCGGCTCATCATTAAATGCATGACTAAAAGCTCCCGGTTTCAGGGGTATACGTCTGGTGGCTCGCAAAGCAGTCACTACAGTCGTCACCAGAGTGCGTACAGTTCTGCTGGAAACGACACTGGTCGTACATCATCGGGCGATTCACCATGGAGCGGTGCGGGTAGACGTCGCCCCAGTTCTGAGGATGTTATCGACGGTGAATATCGCAGGGAAGATTAAATTTTTTTTCAGGGAAGGGGTTGAAATAGAAAGTGATCAACCCCATTCATATCGGGCGTTCAGAAAAAGTTTCTGACTAACAGCTTTCGCCGGTATGACCAATACGGATATATCGGCTGCAGTTTGAAACGAGGCTCGATCCTCCAAAATATTTCAGACTGCAAGAGTTATAGGAATAACCGGTTCGCCGGTCGAGTGATGATTTTTTTCTAAAAACAGAGTTGGAGAGACTACCAATGAAGCTCCGTCCTTTGCGTGACCAGGTGCTTGTGCGCCGTTTCGAAAGTGAAACTACTACCACCAGTGGTATCGTACTGCCTGGTAAGGCTGAAAAAACCAATCGTGGTGAAGTTGTTGCTACGGGTACCGGCCGTATCGACAACAATGGCAATCTGATTGAGCTGGTCGTAAAGGTGGGTGATAAGGTCGTATTCGGCGGCTACCACAGCGACTCCAACACCATCAAGATTGATGGTATTGAACACGTGCTGATGTCCGAAGCGGACATTTTGGCCGTGATTGAAGCCGAGTAAGCCGAAGCTGAATAATCTGGAGCCGAGTAAACCGAAGCTCCACGACCTCAAATCCAAGTAAAAGGAACATCACGATGGCTGCCAAGCAAGTCAAATTCGGTGACGACGCCCGCAAAAAAATGCAGGTGGGTGTTAACATCCTGGCTGACGCGGTAAAAGCAACTCTGGGCCCTAAAGGCCGTAACGTGTTGCTGGAGAAGTCCTTCGGTGCACCGGTTATCACTAAAGATGGTGTCTCCGTAGCCAAGGAAATCGAACTGAAAGACAAGTTCGAGAACATGGGTGCCCAGCTGGTTAAGGAAGTTGCTTCCCAGGCCAACGATCAGGCAGGTGACGGTACCACGACCGCTACCGTACTGGCTCAGTCCATCGTTAACGAAGGTCTGAAGTACGTTGCTGCCGGCATGAACCCAATGGATCTGAAGCGCGGTATCGACAAAGCTGTTGCTGCGGTTGTTGCTGAACTGCGTGAAATGGCTATTCCTTGCTCTGATAGCAAGGCTATCGCTCAGGTAGCTACCATCTCTGCCAACTCCGACGAAACCGTGGGTGATATCATCGCTGAAGCGATGGGCAAGGTCGGTAAAGAAGGTGTTATCACCGTTGAAGAAGGCACCAGTCTGGATAACGAGCTGGACGTAGTAGAAGGTATGCAGTTCGATCGCGGCTACCTCTCTCCTTACTTCATCAACAACCAGGAGCGTATGGCTGCCGAACTGGAAACGCCATTCATCCTGCTGTTCGACAAGAAAATCTCTAACATCCGTGAACTGCTGCCGGTTCTGGAAGCTGTGGCCAAGGCTGGCAAGCCGCTGCTGATCGTTGCTGAAGATGTGGAAGGCGAAGCGCTGGCCACTCTGGTTGTCAACAACATGCGCGGTATCGTGAAGGTTGCTGCTGTTAAGGCGCCTGGCTTCGGTGACCGTCGCAAGGCGATGCTGCAGGATATCGCTGTCCTGACTGGCGGTACTGTGATCTCCGAAGAGATCGGTATGAGCCTGGAAAGTGTCACTCTGGAAGATCTGGGTACTGCCAAGCGCATCGTAATCACCAAGGACGAGACTGTTCTGGTTGACGGTGCCGGCATCGAAGGCGATATCGTTGCTCGCGTTGAGCAGATCCGTGCTGAGATCGAAAACTCCTCTTCCGACTACGACAAAGAGAAGCTTCAAGAGCGTGTTGCCAAGCTGGCCGGCGGTGTTGCCGTGATCAAGGTTGGTGCCGCTACTGAAGTGGAAATGAAAGAGAAGAAGGCCCGCGTAGAAGACGCACTGCACGCCACCCGCGCCGCTGTTGAAGAAGGTGTTGTTGCTGGTGGTGGTGTTGCCCTGATCCGCGCTCTGAGCCGCATCTCTGTGACAGGCATCAACAAGGAGCAGGAAGCCGGTATCGCTCTGGCTATGCGCGCTCTGGAAGGTCCTATCCGTCAGATTGCTGCCAACTGTGGTGACGAAGCCTCCGTTGTGGTTGACAAGGTTCGCGCTGGCGAAGGTAACTTCGGTTACAACGCAGCCACTGGCGAATACGGCGACATGATGGAAATGGGTATTCTGGATCCTGCCAAGGTGACCCGTTCTGCACTGCAGGCGGCGGCTTCCGTTGCTGGTCTGATGATCACCACCGAAGCCATGGTTGCCGAGCTGCCAGAAGATAAGCCTGCAATGCCTGATATGGGCGGCATGGGCGGTATGGGTGGCATGGGCGGCATGATGTAATCATCCCCCACTTAGCTCTTCGCTAAAAAAGCCGCGCTTTTATTTCTCAGGGCGCGGCTTTTTTATATGTGTGATTTTTTTTCGGAAAATCGACGGAAGACCTCGTTTCCCTTGGAGTTGTGACCACCACTTTGTGGGTGCCTTGTTAATTTTCTTTGATTTTTTCAGAATACCGCTATTTTCAATAGAGAATATAAAAATATCCTCATCAAAATTTCTTATCAAAATCAGGTCATCACTCTTTTGTGATGTCGTCTGAACCTTTCCTGATGCTAATATTCCGTGCTCCAGATTTTTCGGGAAAAACACTCTGTTTTTTGATTTGATCTGGCCATTGTCTAAAGTGTAAATGTAAAAATCACCATCAAAATTACGATTAGCTATGAACTCATAAATTCCATCGCCATCAAAATCACCGGCGGTAATTCCTGTCCATTGTGATTGTGGCCCTGGGGATTTATTGGAGGCCACATACTTTATCTGACCATTATCTAATTCATGGATATAGAAGTTGCCATCACTATTTCGAACAGATACAAATTCGTCTATCCCGTCCCCATCAAAATCACTGGCTGCAATTCCTGCCCATTGAGATGATGAGTTAGAGGATGTGCTGGAGGCCACATGCTTTATCTGGCCATCATCTAGTTCATAGATGTAGAAGTTGTCATCCAAATTGCTGACAGCTACAAATTCACCTTTACCGTCCCCATCAAAATCACCGGCAGCGACTCCTGCCCATTGTGATGTTGAATCTGGAAGTGTGTTGGAGGTCACAAGCTTTATCTGGCCATCATCTAATTCATAGATGTAAAAATTGCCATCGGAATTGCTGACGGCTATAAATTCATCTCTGCCGTTTCCATTAAAATCACTGGCGGCAACTCCTGCCCATTGTGATGTTGGGTCTGGGGGGGTGTGACTCGCTATAGTTATGATTTCATTGTCACTGTCCAGTTTGTATATATGAAAACTACCGTCCAGATTTCTGGCGGAAATGATCTCATCAATACCATCCCCATCGAAATCACCAGTAGCTGCTCCTGCAAATTCTGAATTAGCTTCCGCTGTGCGGTTAACAGCAATTGGATTAAATGCTTTTTGGAGTCGTTGTAAGTTGGCGATAGCGAGAAAGCTGCTTGCAGAAAGCTCTTTCGTGGATTGATAGATAGCTTTATCCATGAAAATATCTGCCACGACATGATAAATGTCTCTATCAAAACTAGAAATATTTAACCATCTTCCTGTTTGGTTGATGTGAGAGTTTGTTTCTCCACTTCCATCTACCTTATCTGTTATTTTAAGTGGCTCAATGTATATATTGTTTTTAAATGTAGAAGCAAAACGCTCCATATCTGTTTTGTTAAATAGTAAGTCATGTTGGTAGCATAGAATAGAAAAATCAACTTCTATAGCGGCGTGGGATATATCTTCTGTAATGTTAGTGTGATTAAAGTAATTCCAAATGTATGAATTATTATCGCTGTTTAGTACAAGGTTGTTATGGAAATGAATTGCTATGTTCACAGTTTTATACAAGTAATCAGATCTGCCCGTTGATAAATACATCATCAGAAGTGTACGACCCATGGCCGCCTGTTGGTTAAATGGTAGAACGATGTTCGGATAATGAATGACAGAAGTGTTACGAAATCGATATACGAGTTCAGTGTCATCCCACTGGTCATCATGGGATGCAATTGTTTCAGCTATTTTGTTGTTTAGCCAGTGAGCAACATCAAGAAACATTTTCCCTGAATAAGAGTAGTGGCCCTGTAGATCTGGGTTATTTATGATTAATTGTGAAAAATCTGCCATTGGATAGGTAATCATGCCACTATGGACAACCCATGCATAAGGTTCATTATTTTTTGAATACTTTGTAGAAGCCCACGTGGGCCCGCTAATACCTCTATAATCTAATCTGCCTTGATAATCATCGCGTTGGTTAATAATGTTTTCAGTATGAGCAATCAGTTTTTTAAGGTACTCAATGTCATTAGTGGCCCTATACATTGCCATATAGGACATCATGATATAGCTTTCCCCCCACGCCAAACTTCCGTTAAGGTTGTCATAGTTCGCATAACCATTGCCGTTGTTTAATAAGTCATTGAACCTGTCGAAGGCCGTTTTAAAGGTATTTGCCGATAGCTCGTTATTGATAGTGCTCAGGGAAAATAATATTCCTGAAAAAAAGAGAGTGAGTAATTTTTTGTTTTTATGTCCCATATTTACCTCATTTTTTAGATGCGTATTTTAAATTTCATACTTTTCAATAAATTGACAAGTCGTCAGCTATTTATTAGTTATTGGTTGTTAACTGCCCAAAATTATCTGGCAGATTGGGTGCTCGCTTGCATGCAGCCCAGTATTTCCGGGGGGTGATGATTCCGAAAATGCAGATTTGCCAGTGAAAAATGAGCAGTTACTATTAGTTGGTATGTTAATCATAGCTCGACTTTAGAGTCGCAGGCTCCCTGTGACTCATTTCAGAATCATTAAGTTT
>CAMRBW010000018.1 GCA_947040555.1 uncultured Oceanospirillales bacterium
CCAGAGCTCTTCACACCAGAGCTATAAAGAAAAAAGCCGACCCTAAGGTCGGCGAACACACACACAGGGTTGTTCGTTTTAGAAAGAGATAGGCATAACGAACATCAGTTTGATATCACGGTCATCCTGAAAAGCGTTCGGGAAGGCGTTGGACCAGCTCTTTACACTCGTTTTCAAGTCGTATTCGGTGTAGTGCGCCTTGATAGATGCACCCTTCAACTGACCTTCCTGGAAGGTGTAGCCCAAGTCCAGGTTCCAGGCACTTTCAACCAGTTTTTTATCAACAGTTTTGTCGTTTGATTTGCCATCCCATCCGTAAGCAAAGGAAGCACCGGCATTCCAGCCATTCTGGAAGTCATACCAGCCGCCAACGAAAACAGCTTTTTCTTCGTTGTGGTTCCAGTCAGAGCGGCTATCCCACCAGATTTCATAGGCACCGGCGGATTTACCAAAGCCACCGTTATAACCGGTTGGACGGAAAGCAAAGTTGCTTTCAGTGCCTTCGGATTCGGTGTAGGTAGCTTCGGCGCGGATGGTCCAGTTGTTGAAATTGAAGCGGGAAACCAGTGCGTGCTGATAGGTCAGATTTTCAAAAACGTTGTTGATATTTTTTGGTGCACCGTCGACGTAGGAGTCACCGATCTTGTCATCCATGCCGTAGAAGTGATAGCTCAGGTGTAAACCTTCTGTATCAAAGCTGGTTTTAAATTTGTAGAGTTCGAGGAAGTCTCGGCTTTCACCATAGCCGCCCAGTACATTGATGCCATTGCCGAAATCATAGCTGGCACCAACACTGTAGACGGAGTCGATCTTTGTTCCATCTTTACGCTTTATGTCATCCATGTCGTAAGTCCATGGATTTTTATATTGGTCTGCGGTCATCGCCGCAACGGTCAGTCCTGCATTGCTGTAAACAGCTTCTGCACCACGGTAGGTGCCCGGCATAAAGCTCCAGTTTACGCCCAGAACACCAGGTCCTGTTGGTTGGATGTAGCCGGCACGGACACGCAGGTTGTTCAGGTGAAATTTCAGAGCCGCTTTGTAAACAGAGACGCCGTTTTCAATCTTGCCATTGTCGTCAACAAGGGAGAATTCACTCCACTGGGATGAATCACTGTCCCATAGGTCGTAGGTGCCGAAAATACCGCCATCGAAGCCAAACATGCCGTTAATCAGACCTGAGCTGAAGTCAACGTTGGCCATCATGGTGGAGTGGTAAATGTTCTCTTTATAGCTACCACCAATGTTTTCCCGACGGTCGCGCTGGCGGGTCATGTTGTAGATGCCACCGGTTACGGTTGCATCATCAAAGAAGGCACCTTCGAGGCTTGCCGCATTGACACTACCGGCAACGGTACCCAGGGCGGCAGTAAAAACAGCTGCGGACAGTGCTGTTCTCTTAAACATATGTGGGTAACTCCCCTGTCACTTTTTTTGTCTTGCTAAAGTGGTATCTGAAAAATCATTGGGCGGGCTGCCGGTGTTCAATGGCAGCTCATCTCTGTTCGATTTTGAGTATATGGTTCGATTTTTAGTATATGGCTGTCGTGTAATAAATGAAACCGGTATCTGAAACCGGTTTCATAAAAGATTAAAACATTTTGATTTCGGTCATTAAATGCCTGTATTGCTTGAGGTGTATGAATATAATGCCGGGGATTTTGACCTGTATCATGGAATGAATAGTTTTGTTTACAGATGTTTTTTGTGACGGGATCGATATTTTCTTGTGTGTGTCCCTTTCAGTCCAGAACTCGTACGGGCTAACGGACTATTCACCGATTCAGGCTTATGAAACTGTTTCAGAAACCGGTTTCAGAAACCGGTTTACATTGTTTGTTTTCTCGCTTTATACTGCGCCGGAAACATCATCAGGTAAGGCAGAGATACCTTTCAGCGTTCTGAAATTGGAAGTGAAACCAGAAGCTGCATTACCCGAAATCAATGCCAACAGACCCATACACGACAAGGTGCGAACATGAAAAAGATTTTCCTTTGCTGCAGCGCAGGTATGTCTACCAGCATGCTGGTGAAAAAAATGAAAGCCGCTGCTGCTGAGCGCAACCTGGAAACAGACATTATTGCCGTCTCTCTGTCCGAGTTTGATGAAACCATCACCGAGTACGACGTATGTCTTCTGGGTCCTCAGGTTCGTTTCCGTCACGAAGATCTGGCCAGGCAGGCTGCAGAGTACGGCAAAAAAGTGGCCGTTATTGACTCTATGGCTTACGGCATGATGAAGGGTGACCAGGTTCTGGATCAGGCTCTGGCTCTGCTGGAAGGTTAATAAACCGTCTGACAGGCGTCTTAAAGACGTTTTACCGGTAATAAAACCTGGCAAGAAGCGGGAAAATAAAAATGAAGTTATACGACAGCCTTATAAAATTTGTTGAGCAGAAGCTGGGGCCGGTTGCTGGTAAGCTCGGCTCTCAGCGCCACATCGGTGCGCTGAGAGATGGCTTTCTGGTGGCGATGCCTTTCATTATTGTGGGCAGCTTCATTCTGATATTTGCCAACCCTCCATTTGCGGCTGATACCACAAACACTTTTGGTCGTATATGGCTGGATTTTGTTGCTGCACACCGTGCAACCATCGTAATGCCCTGGACAATGAGCATGGGCATTATGTCCCTGTTTATCACCATGGGTGTGGCGCAGAGTCTGGCGAAATCCTACAAGATGGATCAGGTTGGCGCCGCCGCGTTGTCTGTGATGACCTTCCTGCTGGTTGCTGCCCCCGAGAAAGGCTGGGCGCTGCCGCTGAACCACTTCGGTGGTACCGGTATTTTCACGGCGCTGCTCTCTGCTTACTACTCCGTAGAGCTGACCCGCTTCCTGAAAGAGCGCAATATCACTATTCGTATGCCTGAGCAGGTACCTCCTGCTATCGCTGCCTCTTTCGCCTTGCTGATCCCTGTACTGACGATCTTCCTGACGGCCTACCCGCTGAGTCTGTTCCTGCAAGCTAACTTTGGCATGCAGATTCCAGACGCGGTGATGATGCTGTTCTCTCCGCTGGTATCCGCTTCTAACTCTTTGCCAGCTATTATCGGTGCCCTGCTGCTGTGCCAGCTGCTGTGGTTCGCCGGCATCCATGGTGCGAACATTGTCGTAGGTATTCTGTCTCCTATCTTCCTGACTAACATTGCCGGAAATGCTGCCGCCTATGCTGCTGGTGAGCCTCTGCCTAACCTGTTCACTCAGCCTTTCTGGGACTTCTACATCTTTATCGGTGGTGCCGGTGCAACTCTGGCCCTGGTGATCCTGATGTCCTTCTCCAAGGCCACTCATCTGCGCTCTGTTGGTCGTATGAGTGCGCTGCCAGGTCTGTTCCAAATTAACGAACCAGTGATGTTTGGTGCCCCTGTGGTGATGAACGCGACCCTGTTCCTGCCCTTCGTGCTGGCTCCGGTCGTGAACGCTGTGATCGCCTATATCGCCGTTAATACCGGTCTGGTGGACAGGGCTATCGCAGTGACGCCATGGACGACTCCCGCTCTGATTGGTGCGGCCTGGGGCGCTGGCTGGGTGCTCAAAGCCTCCATTCTGACGGCGGTGCTGATGGTGATCGACGTGCTCATCTACTACCCCTTCTTCAAGGTTTACGAGAAGCAGGTACTGGCAGAAGAGAACGCAGTTGCAGCTAGCCAGACAGTGGCTCCAGTAGAAGGCGGTCAGCAGGTAACTGCCTGATAAACGACTGCTGTATTAGAACTTTCTTTAGTTAGACAGCCCTTTAGTTAGACAGTTTATTGATTCGCAGCCATTCCGCTTTCCGGGATGGCTGCAAAGGAGAAGATCATGAATTTTGAAAATATCGTAATGGATCTGATTGTTCGTGCCGGCGAAGCGAAGAGTCTGGCATTCGAAGCTCTGGCCCAGGCGCGCGGCGGTGATTTCGCTAAAGCTGAGCAGCTGCTGGCAGACTCCCGCGCAGCGGGCAAGCTGGCGCACAAGGTCCAGACCAGATTAATCACTATGGACGGCGAAGGCCAGCCCGTACCTCTGTCCCTGGTGATGATACACGCCCAGGATCACCTGATGGACTCTATGCTGGCTCAGGATCTGATCGAAGAGATGATCAGACTCTACCAGAAAATGGACAATCAATAATTCCTGATGAGCGCTCTTGGTTGCGTCCGCATATGCACGACTGAGTACAACGGGATTTGGGAAATATTGGAGGCATAATAAATGGCAAGTATTAAAGACGTTGCAGAGCTGGCAGGTGTTTCCAAGGCCACCGTTTCCCGTGTGCTGAACAATACCGGGCAAATTAAGGACGCGACCAGAGCGCGCGTCAATATGGCGATGGAAAAGTTGAACTATCGCCCCAGCCCTCTGGCTAAATCTCTGGCGACTTCATCTTCGAATACCGTCGGCCTGATAGTGACCTCCTATCGTGGGAGCTTCTTCTCTGAGCTAATGGCTGAGGTTCAGGAGATGATGGACTCGCAAGAGAAATTTCTGCTGGTTGGTCGAGGCAAACGTTCTCGACAATCCGAGCAGGAAGCGATTCTCAAGCTTATGGATATGTGCTGCGATGGTCTGATTCTTCACACTCGCAATATGTACGACGAAGACCTTCTTGATTTGGCACAGAAATCTACACCGTTCGTTATTCTCGATCGGGAGGTTAAAGGCCTTGAAAATCGTTCTGTCGTTTACGAGCACGCTGAAGCTGGACGCCTGGCGGTTGAGCATCTGATCGCTAATGGCCACCGAAAAATCGCCTGTCTCGCCGGCCCCCGGTCACGAATGACCGCAGAACTGCGCTACGCAGGGTATGTCCAGGCATTGCAGGATCACGGCATTGAGGTGGATGAAGGTCTGGTCGCAGAGGCAGATTATGACCGTGTCGGCGGCCGTGAGGCGATGGCTGAAATTTACCAGCGTCATCCCGATGTCACCGCAGTTTACTCCTGCAGTGAAGAGATGTGTGTTGGTGCCTTTGATTTTTTCCGGGAACACAATATCAGCGTTCCCGACGATATTTCTATTGTTAGTTTCGACAGTGTCAGCATCTGCACCATGCTGACACCCCAGGTGACTACTGTGCACTTTCCTATCAAGGAGATGGCTGTTGAAGCTGCGCAGGTATTGGTGTCACTGATGAGTGGCGAACAGGATATTCAGCCCAAACGGTTTGCACCTGAACTCAGACTACGAGATTCCGTCAGAAGGCTTTCTGTTAGCAATAATAATGCTGTTTAAAAGACGCTGACCGACAATTACATTCCAAGGGATACATAATGAATACTATAAAACTGGCAATTATTGGTGGTGGTAGCAGCTACACTCCAGAGCTGATGGAAGGCCTGATTCGTCGCCACAATGAACTACCTGTCAAGGAAATCTGGCTGGTCGATATCGAAGATGGACGACACAAGCTTGATATTATTCTGGGTCTGACTGAGCGGATGATTGCCAAGGCTGGTCTGGATATTAAGGTAATTGCTACCGAAGACCGTCGCGAAGCCATTCGTGATGCCAGTTTTGTACTGACCCAGTTCCGTGTTGGTGGTTTGGCTGCCCGTGCTCGCGATGAGCGCATTCCTCTCCAGTACAACGTGATCGGTCAAGAGACGACGGGTGCCGGTGGTTTTGCCAAGGCGATGCGTACTATTCCTGTAATATTGGACATCTGTCGTGATATCGAAGAGTTGGCTCCTAACGCCTGGCTGATCAACTTCACCAATCCAGCCGGTATGGTGACTGAGGCTGTAGTTAAGCACACCAAAGTCAAGGTTATGGGTCTGTGTAATGTGCCTATCAACATGCACTACTCTATTGCCCGCATGATTAATGCGAAGCCTGAAGAAGTATTCCTTGAATTTGCCGGTCTGAACCACATGGTGTGGGTACACAGAGTTATGCTGGGCTCCGAAGATAAGACCCAGGAAGTACTGCACATGTTGGGCGACGGTGCCAGCCTGAACATGAACAATATTGCTGAAGAGCCATGGGATCCAGAGCTTCTGAAAGCTATCGGTGTTATTCCATGTCCTTACCATCGCTACTTCTACATGCATCGCGCAATGTTGGAAGAAGAGTTGGAAGCGGCAGAATCTCGTGGTACTCGTGCCGAACAAGTGATGCAAACTGAAGAAGAACTGTTTAAGCTATACGCCGATCCTGAATTGAACGAGAAGCCAAAGCAGCTGGAAAAGCGCGGTGGTGCTTTCTACTCCGAGGTTTCTCTCAATTTGATCGATGCGATTTGGAACGATCGCAAAACCATGCATGTGGTCAACACCCGCAACAACGGAGCGATCCGTAATCTTCCAGACGACGCTGTTGTAGAGATCAACGCGATGGTTGATGCGGGTGGAGCCCACGCAGTCGCTTTCGGTACCATGCCTCCCCAGCTTGACGGCCTGCTACAGGCAGTAAAGGCCTATGAAACTTTGGCCATTGATGCTGCTGTGCACGGCGACTACACCAAAGCTATCGCAGCCCTGAGCAATAATCCTCTGGTACCGGATATGGTTATCGCCAAGAAGATTGTTGATGACATCATTGAACAGAACCGCGACTACCTGCCTCAGTTCAATCGTTAATCAGCTCTTTTTTGCAGCGTGTTTTTGCAGCGCGTTTTTTACAGCGCGTTTTTACAGCTCTTTCTCACAAGAGTGTTCCATAAAAATTTTAGGGGAGTGGGGGCAAGGTAAAGTCATTTCCTTCCCCCCTTTTTTTGCTTATGAAACTGATTGTTAATGCTGACGACTTTGGTCTGACTCGGGGCGTTAATCTGGGTATCGTTGAAGCCTGTAATCGCGGTGTCGTTCGTTCTGCGACAGCAATGGCTGGTATGGACGCTATCGAGCATGCCGCTGAACTGGCTCGCCAGACACCGTCTCTGAAAACCGGTATTCACCTGCGTCTGACTGCTGGCGCGCCTATGGCAGAAAACGTTTCTTCGCTGCTGGGTGAAGATGGCAATCTGCAGAAGCAGGCTACATTCTGGCCAAACACAGCCATGGTCGTTGAAGAGATTGAACGTGAACTGCGAGCGCAGATCGAATCTCTGCTGGCCCTGGGCTTTAACCTGAGCCACATCGATGGTCATCACCACTGTCATTCTCATCCACTGGTTGCTCCCGTTGTTGAAAAGCTGGCGGAAGAGTACCAATTGCCAATTCGTCCTTGTCTGGAACCTGTCGTTTATGGTCGGAGTACTCTGACATTTACTGATAAGTTTTATGGTGAAGATGTCACCTGCGATAGCCTTCTGGCACTAGTAAAAGAGCATCTGGGTACAACAGACATTCTCGAGATGATGACCCATCCGGCCCTGATTGATCGGGAGCTTATTCAGTGCAGTGGTTACTGGCAGCCTCGTACCACAGAGCTGGCCATCCTCACCGATCCCTATCTTATTCAGGAACTTGGTGAGCTGGGTGTAACTATTACCGATTACTCTTCAGTCGTGTGACTACCCGGCAGGAAAGAATTCAATAAATAAGAATGCTGTCGTTTAAAAAACTCAGTTAAGAATTATTAGTTAAGAACTATCAGGATCTCTTTTTATGGATATTGGAACTACTCATCAGTTGCAGATTGTTGCACCACTGTCAGGGAATACTGTTGCTCTTGGTGATTGCTGTGACCCTATTTTTGCTCACAAAATGGTGGGCGACGGACTGGTAATTGATCCATCCGATAATCTGGTTGTTGCCCCGTGTGATGGGGTAATTACAGATTTTCCCGGCTCCGGTCACGCCTTCACTTTGAAAACAGAGACCGGTGTCGAAATTCTGGTCCATATCGGTATCGATACCGGTGTGCTGCGTGGTGATGGTTTCGAAGCTCTGGCCAGCGCGGGCGATAAAGTCACCGCAGGGCAACCGCTGGTTTGTTTTGATCGGAATAAGGTTGAAGCTAAAGCGACTTCTATGCAGACCGTCGTTTTGATTACTTCCGGTGAAAATTTTACCGCTCTCCCAGCAGGCTGCCCTGTGGTTGCCGGTCAGGAAGTTGTCATGACTCTGGGCGGCGCTGTTTCGGAAACGGCGGAAGAGTACGGCGCAGTGGACGACAGTGTATCGGCAGAGGTTCTGGTACGTAACCCTCATGGTCTGCATGCCCGGCCAATTTCTAATCTGATCAAGATTATTCGCGGCTTCCGGTGTGAGGTGAAACTTCAGAACCTGACTTCTGGTAAAGAGGGTAAGGCCAACAGCCTGATTGGCGTACTGAGCCTGCAGTTGGGGCTCGGAGTCCGGGCGAAAGTGATTGTGACCGGTGTCGATGCCGAAGCTGCTTTGGCGGCCATTGTCGCAGGTTTTGAGACCGGTCTTGGTGAGAGTGTTGTTGAGAGCGTTGTTGAAAGCGTTGTTGAGAACATTGTCGAAATTCAGAATTCTGAAACGACAGTGGTTGTTTCTGCTGCGGCCGTTCCTATGGAAGAGAGTGATATCGATGAAGACGAAGCGCCTCTGCTTGGCGTTGCGGTCAGCGATGGTAATACGCTCTCCGGTATAAAAGCTGCGCCTGGTCTGGCGATTGGTCAGTTGGTCCATCAGACTCGCCAGATGCCGGAAATTCCAGAGTATGGCAGTGATGCGACAACAGAAAATACGTTACTGGATACAGCTATCGTAGCCGCTAATCAGGCTCTGGAAGCACTGGTTGCCTCTGTGATTGCCGATGGCATGAGTAGCCATGCGGAAGTGTTTGTTGCACATCAGGAGCTGCTGGAAGACCCCTCTATCCGTGAGCAGGCTCAGGAGATGATGGTCAGGGGCAAGAGTGCTGCTTTTGCATGGCACAAGAGCTACATGACTGAGGCCGCCTCCCTGAAGATGCTGGATGATCCATTGCTGGCTGCCCGCGCTGCCGATGTTGAAGATGTTGGTATTCGTGTTCTACGACATCTGTTGAATAGTGAGGTAGCCGTTGATGAGATGGCAAACAATACCATTCTGGTGCTGGATGATGTCACGCCCTCTGAAGTGATTACTCTGGACCGTAGTCGTGTTGTTGGTTTGTGTACTCTGGAAGGTGGCACCACCTCCCACGCTGCGATTCTTTGTGGCTCCATGGGTATCCCTTATCTGGTCAGTGTGCCTGCTACCATTCGTGAACAGGCTGATGGCACGCCTGCCATCCTGAACGCTGATAAGTCAAAAATCTCTCTGCACCCTTCCGAAGAGGAGATCGCCCGCGGTGAACGTCTGTGCGAGTTTGCTGCTGCGAACCGTGAAGCGGCTCTGGCCAAAGCCCATCAGCCCGCTATTACCAAAGACGGTCGTCGTATAGAGGTTGCAGCTAACATCGGCTCTGCGGAAGATGCGGTGAAGGCTGTCGAGATGGGTGCTGAAGCGGTTGGTCTGCTGCGTTCAGAGTTCCTCTACATGGAACGTGTGATGGAACCCACCATCGCTGAACAGACCCGTGTCTACGAAGATATTTTGAACACTATGGGCAGTGATCGTCCGGTGATCGTTCGTACCATGGACGTCGGTGGTGATAAGCCATTGGCTTATCTGCCGCTGCCAAAGGAAGAGAATCCCTTCCTGGGGGAACGGGGCATTCGTATTGGTATTAACCGTCCGGCTATTCTGCGCAAACAGGTGCGCGCCATTCTGCAAGCGTCCCATGCCGGTTATGTTCGTATTATGCTGCCGATGATTAGCTCCCTGAACGAGTTCCGGGCGGTGAAGAAGCTGGTACTGGAAGAGCAGGAGAAGCTGGGTGTTGAGGGTGTTAAGAAAATAGAGCTGGGCATTATGATCGAAGTGCCGTCTGCTGCGCTGATGGCGGATATGTTTGCCAAAGAGGTGGACTTCTTCTCCATCGGCACCAACGACCTCACCCAGTATGCTCTGGCAGTTGACCGTGGTCATCCAAAGCTGGCCGCCATGATTGACGGTCTGCACCCTGCGGTGCTGCGCTTGATCGATATGACGGTGAAAGCTGCCAATCGTGAAGGTAAGTGGGTGGGTATTTGTGGCGGCCTCGCCAGTGATCTGAGTGCGGTACCTGTTCTGGTGGGTCTGGGTATTCACGAGCTGTCGGTCAGCATTCCTGCTATTCCGGAAGTGAAAGCCAAAGTGCGTGAACTGAACTTTGAAGAGTGCCGGCAGCTGGCGGAACAGGCATTGATGCAGGATTCTGCAGAAGCTGTTCGTAAGCTGACACTCTGATTGTGACGATGCTGTAAACCAAAAAGCCTGCGTCTCCGCAGGCTTTTTTTTATGAGCGGAGTTTACTTACCGGTAAACTCCGGATAAGCCTCCATACCGCATTCCGCCAGATCCACGCCTTTGTACTCTTCTTCTTCCGAGACGCGGATGCCAGCTATAGCCTTTAGTGCACTCCAGACAATAAGACTGGTACCAAAGACCCAGACAAAGATGGTGACAGCACCAATCAGCTGACCAGGTAGTGTGGAATTGTCGTTAGTCAGGGGGACGATGAGCAGACCAAACAGACCTGCAGTGCCGTGTACTGAGATCGCTCCGACGGGATCATCAATCTTCATTTTATCCAGGGCGAGAATGGAGATGATCACCAGAATACCTGCGATAGCACCAAACAGTGTGGCCTGAACCGGGGTGGGCGTACTGGGCTCCGCGGTGATCGCAACCAGACCGGCCAGAGCACCGTTAAGACACATGGTCAGGTCCGCTTTACCGAACAGTAACCGGGCCATAATCAGAGCGGCAATCAAACCGCTGGCGGCTGCCGCATTGGTGTTCAAAAAGACGATGGCAACGCTGTGAGCGTTGGCGATATCACCGAGTTTCAGTACCGAACCACCATTAAAACCAAACCAGCCCATCCATAGTATGAATGTGCCGAGGGTGGCAAGGGGGAGGTTGGCACCGGGAATGGCGTTGATTTCACCGTTACGGCCATATTTACCCCTACGGGCACCGAGCATCAGAACAGCAGCCAGTGCGGCGGAGGCACCGGCCAGATGAACAATGCCGGAACCGGCAAAATCAGAGAAGCCGAGATCGCCCAGATTGTACAAACCGAACACCGCCTTTTCGCCCCAGGTCCAGGCACCTTCCATGGGATAAATAAAACCGGTCATGACTACGGCGAAGGCCAGAAAACTCCAAAGTTTCATGCGCTCGGCGACAGCGCCGGAGACGATGGACATGGCTGTTGCCACAAAGACAACCTGAAAGAAAAAGTCGGATGCTCCGGAGTAGATGGAACTACCTTCAAAGCCATTTTCGCGGCTGGCAAAGGCGCTCAGGGTCTCAGAAACATAGTTTTCACCGGTGAGTACACCACTTAGTAGTATTCCTCCGTCGTACATAATCTCATAACCGACAATCAAATACATAATGCAGGATGTTGAGAACAGGGCGATATTCTTTGTGAGAATTTCGGTGGTGTTCTTAGCGCGAACCAGGCCTGCTTCAAGCATGGCGAAGCCCGCCGCCATCCACATGACGAGTGCGCCACACATCAGAAAATAGAAGGTGTCCATCGCATATTGCAGATGGAAGATCTGGTTTTCCACGTTAGTACTCCCTGGATATATCATTTTTATTCTATGCACCAACTCCATAATGTTTGGAAATTTGGTGTTGAGTTTGGCACTTATTGCCTGCATCCAGTAATCAGAGTGCTGTGGTGCCGTTTTCTCCTGTGCGAATGCGGATGACCTGCTGCAGTTCTGTCACAAAGATTTTTCCGTCACCAATTTTGCCGGTATTGGCCGCTTTGGTGATAGCCTCGATAACCTGATCGAGAAGTTCATCATCAATCGCGACTTCAACCTTCACTTTGGGTAGAAAGTCCACAACATACTCAGCACCACGATAGAGTTCAGTGTGACCTTTCTGACGACCAAAGCCTTTTACTTCGGTCACGGTAACGCCCTGAACGCCAACCTCGGAGAGGGCTTCCCGTACGTCATCCAGCTTGAAAGGTTTGATAATTGCTGAAACTAACTTCATGACATCGTTTCCTGATTATTGTTTTGGTAACCACGCTATATGCCAGAGATATAGAGTGGTTAACCTGTTTTTTCGATGGCCCTGTAAGCAGACATTGTTCTGTTTATTTTTAGGCCGAGCAATTTTACGCTTTTGTTTTCGGGGTTTACAACTGAGTTTTCGAAACTAACTTTCGGTAATGCGGAGCAGGTGTTCAATTTTCAACAAGCTGACATAGGTGGCTAAGGAGGGTGGTTTATACGATAAATAAACGATATTGGTGCGGCAGGGCGTTTATCTTCCTATAGGCCACAATCGCCCCGTTCCTAAGGTCCTCCGTGGGAATGCATATCAGACATTCATGCATGCCAGTGTCACTATTAACATAAAATATGTGACAATGATCCGTTATTTTTTTAAAGCAGGTTGTGCTCCTCCATGCCGAACGCTACCTTCGATAAATCCAGATTCACCGAGTCCGATATTATCTCTAAGTTTATCCTTTCAGCGATCAATGACTCAGGCTGAGAGGATATAACTCAAATGCGCCAGAAGGTGAAACAGCAGGGTAGAAAATTGGTGGTGTGTGGCCAGCGGCTCGCAAGAAATTTAAGTTGGCGTACATTATCGTTTATTGCAAGCCTGGTCAGCCAGTGGTGGATCCTATGAACAGTACCGCACCTTTTGGCCTACCTGCGGGAGCTGGTGGGCCTTGGGGGAAATATCAATGAAAACTGTCGACGACAGGCTGATCCTGTTTGCTGTTTTTCTGCTGGCTCACATAGGGAAGATCAGTCGATTGGACTTATTATATTAATCCAGCGCTACTGCTTACTTTGGTTCAAACGGGTCAAAGGTAGTATCCTTTGTACGTGTGGGAAGACATTAACTGGGTGTCAACTGTGTGGGCTGAAATTTTCACGAATTGAAAAAGTGTTTTTGCTGAAATACCATGTGAGTCTTTTCTTTCCTGTACAAAGAATAACAATATGTCTAGAACTCGTTGGACCCCGGCAGAAGAATCCCTTCTCTATAAAATTTGTCGTTCAAAAGGTGAGTTTTTTGCGAAAAAAACTACAGCTTTTGAAGCGCGCAGTGACCATCTTATTCTGTCTGTTGTGACTGAGTTCAATAGCCTACGCCATACCGTTGGCTGTAATGACCCTTCCAGAACCATTGATGCAGTGGTGCGTCGCCTCGAACAGATGGGTGTCTTAAGTGGAATCGGACAAAAAAATGAGGTGACGGGAGAGCGCAAGCTCTGCGTTAACAAAAAGGCGGATCTGCTCCTCTTTAAACCGCTCACAACATTCGCATCCGAACTGCTAAAGTACTACGATGATAATCCAAGTCTGAAAGAACGGGTTCGTTGTGACATAAGTTCCTTGATGCTGGATCATGGTAGTGTGAGCATCGATGAATTCGAGAGAATATTATCTGGATCAATGATTGATTTTGGTGCACACCAAAAAATTGCAAGCCCTCTCAGTGATGGCTACACGCTAATGCTGGTCGCCTTAGAGTTTGGCCTGATCAAGATTTTAGGTGAGTGTGTGCATCCGACACACCTTACCCAAGAGGAACTGGTGAATCTTGATGACTTTGTCCAGCAAAAAAAAATTGATCTCAACGAGATTAACAAGTTGCGCAAGGCGGTTGGTGCCTTCTACCGCTATCCGGTGCTGGCACAGAAACCTGCTGTATTGGCTTGTGCCATCGGCACAGGTGTAGGGAAAAGTTTTGGTTCACTACAGGGCTATCTGGATTACGTTAACGAGTCTTTCCCAGACGTTTTTTCAATTGAGCAGATCGGTAAGGGGGACTTCGTCAATCACGTATTCATGACGCCTCAAAAAGCCCAGATATCCTTGTCGAATGGGCAGATCAAAAAGCTTCAAAAGAAGAATATTCAGTTTGCCTCAGTACTATCCATTGAAGATTTTGCCAGCGACATCTACATTGACTGGCTCACAGGACTCAGTAACGACAAACTCTACAGTCAGATATTTAAAGGACTGGCGGGGATGAATGTTGGACTGGCAAAAGGAGCGTACAATAACCTGAAGTCGGCAATTCGCTGTCTGGAGGAGTTGGAAAATCGGGGCAAGCAAGAAGAACGAGAGGAAGTTCAACGACTCAAGTCAGAAATGCGCGGCAAACGCTGGGCCGTACTGAGCTCCTTTCAGTCGCTTTGCGTCGATGTGGTTAACCGTGTTCATCCTGACTACCAGAAACCGCTACAAATTGCGGACATCCTCCGGCGAGGGATCAAGGCTCAGAACTCTGGAAAACAAGGCTTCTATCATGCTGCATTGGAGCTTCTAAAGAGAGTATTTCCATTTGAGGTCTGCAAGCATGTTCCATGTGTGATTGCCATGACCTCACACAAATCACTCAAGCAAATGCCCAGCATTAAGCAAAATCGTGATGGCGGGTACGGCATCGTTACAATGCCTTTTGATGCGCTTGTCGGAGGCAAGGAAGCCAAACCACCACATGTTGGCGAAATGCTTTCGGCACCACCTGAAGAGCAAGAGGTGTTTTTGCGGGATGTGTACTTTGCTGGCAGAGAAAAGTGTTCCTATAAAAATTCCGGAGTTGCTTTCAATATTGTTGTTGATGAACTGCACGACACTTATAACCTGTATCTAGAAAGTACACTTGTTAACCTTATTAGCGATAGTAACCTGCATTTGAGCCACGTTCTTTCTGCTGCCGCCAATGTGGTGCGTCGTGCAGAAAGGTTTGTTAAGGCATATGGTTCAGATTTAGAAGCCTACCAGGGTGAAGAGAGTAAAGAGCACATCGGTCACATATTGGATTTTCGCAAAATACTGCTGGATAACGCTGAGAAATATTGCGAATTCACTGAAGGTTACGATGCGCTCAGGCTCCTTGAGATATTCTGGGAAAACAACGGCGGAACATTCGAGGTCGACGGCAAAGATGCTACCACGGTGACCTCGATTACCCATAACACATTTGCTTTCAACGCCCGTATGTTCACCAATATGGAAGAGCTGAAAGGTTTGCGAATACGTTCTCTCGAGTATGAGGGGACACAACGCCTGTACCTGCACCCGGATGGAGCCCTGATTCAGGGGCCGAGTATGTTTGATCTGTATCAACTTCTTATCGCACTGATCGTCGCAAGTGCACAAAAAAGTGGAGAGAAAAAAAACCGTCCGTTTTTAGACTGGCTGCGTAACGGGCATCACAACGTTGATGGTTCAAATGACGTTCTTTACAACTTCATCATGAAAGTGAGAGAGGTAGCAGGAGAGGTAGACAATATTCTGGATCAACCGGATTTGCAAAGTGAAACCGTGATCGATCATTTGTTCGCTTACTTCCAGCCCAAGCTCGCATTCTCATTTATTCCTCTCGAAAAGGATGACGTTCGGCTCTATGGCGATAAAACAGAGATTATTCGCTTGTCGTTTAAAATGGACCTGATTAAAGCATCCCCAGAAGTAAGCATCTTGCGGATGTTGGTAGGCACAAAAAATCGGGTGATTCCCTTGAGCGCAACCAGTGCTTATGAGCAGCGTTACGACGGCAATTACAGCACCATCTTTTTGCGTAATATGTGCAAACTATTAGGAATTGATTATCTCCAGCGACTGGGTTCAGATCTTGATCAGGTCGAAATTTTGGTTGAAGAGCGTAGGAAGCATCGGGATATTAACTTCAATATCATTGCAGAGGATGCTCTACAGTTCTTCCAGCTTGAAGGAGATGCTGCCCAGCTTGAATCCGACCTATTCAGTGTGTTGGTGAACGCGGCCCGACTGGGTGTGAGGATACATAAATTCAAGTTGCGGGAACTAAAGCGTCAGGTGAACCTGATGGTGGGCTGCTACGTGTACAGGCAAAGCGGTTTGGCTTTGGCTATTTCGCATGACTTTGCGAAAATGATCTTCGAAGCGCTGCGTTCACCTCTGGCAGGAGAGTTGCGTGACCGGTTTGGGGTTAACGTTACGTACTGGCAGAATAATAAGCCCCATGAGGGTGCCCCTTGGGTGCTAGAGTGCGATTTCTTCAAGACTGGCTATAAACTCCGGGTGATTTTGTTTGATGCCCAGCTGGTGAAAAATCTCGAATCGAGCAAAGAGTTTTCATTCGAACAGTTCGTAGCTATCGAAGATATGAATACTTCTGTCTTATTGGTCAGTAGTTTTAAGGCTGCGGGAACGGGGCTCAACAATGTACTTCGATACGTTTATCATGAAATGAAAAAAAATGGCCAGACGGAACAGAAAGAGGTTGAAGAGGACTACCCAAACCTTTTTATCTGCGGTTCGCCGTTCTACTCCAATGTATGGAATGGGAGTAGCTACGACACACTGTCGAACTACGCCATCTTGCTGAAGAATTTCGCTGACAGGAAACGGGAAACACGCTATTTCTCAGATTTGCCCAAAACACTTAATACCGGGGAAGCTCGTGAAATTCTTGCTGAAGAACATGCACTGTCGAACGTAAAATCGCTGATTCAAAGCATTGGTCGTGTCGAGCGTCGTGATACCAAAATGACTATCACCATTCACATGCCTGAAGATCTCTTGAAGTCCAGTTCGTTCATCTTCAAAAAATTGTCGGCGCAAAAGCGCAGCAACCGGGATTATCAGATTTACCGGGGGATGTCAGTTCTTGGTAAGGCCTTCGCTGACAAATCCATGGACTTTATGTGGAAACGCTCGTTCATATCTGATGATGAACGCCGAGCGTTTGAAACTTACAGCGAAGACTGCTCTCGCTCAGTTGAAGTAGCGCACTTGAACGGTCTGCGCTCTGCCATCCGCCTCTACAAAAAGAGCGGAGAAGAATGCTACCGCAAGCTTAATGATCTGATGCGTTCCGTGAAGTCGCTTTGCGACCCGCAGCAATGGATGCAAGACGTTGAGAAGACAGCCAACGCGGCAGGTATCTCTGATGTGGAAGTGGCTTCATCCAGGATGTTCCTATCGTTGCAGGACATTCCAGACGGCGTGGTGATCTGCGAAAATTGTAAACAAGAGGGATTTAGTCACAAGCTGACTGACTTCAGTGAGGGGCGTGCGGTTTACGATCCTTGGTCATATATATTCCCAACTTATGACAAGGAAATGGTCAATGAGGGCGACAGGTTCGTGCAAGCCTTGCAAAGAAGCTTGGATCTTTTGAAAGAAAAGGCCGTCGCATCGGGGTATATTCCAGTGCCATCAATGATCCCGCTACTCCGGGGTAACGTTGGGGAGTATGTCTTTGAACAGGTTACCAAAGAACTTAGCATCACTCCGCTAACCAATGCGGAGGTCAAGGTTCTGTTGGGCTCGGAGGTCTACGAGGTATACGACTACTACATTGTGCAAGGTCGGAGACTCTACTGTGTAGATGTAAAATACTGGTCTACTCGTCGCCAGAATCCTGAGCTATGTGAAAAAGTGCGGTCGAATCGCAACTCTAAGCCCCAAATTATTCTGGACGCAGCGCAGCGTACCGATCAAATTGATGATGTGGTCTTTTTATATGCCAATGCATTTTATGGCAATACTGTCGTGAAGGAAAACCGGGCTGAGATGAATCACGACCACAGTATTTATTACATTAATATTCTACAACGGGATCGGTACTACGAGACTGAAGCCTACGTAAAAGACCAGAATACAGGCAGGAACAAATGGGGTGGTAACCGGGTAGTTGGGCGAGTGACCATCAACTCGCGGTTTCGGGCCATTTTTAACTAACATCCAAGATCACGGTGCCCTTGGGCACCTTTTAAGGAACAAGGGCTTTGATTAAAAACTTCAAAGAAGTGCCGGACAAATTTCGTCGGAAGTCCAGCACCAATATTATCGAAATCAATGAAAGTACTGACTCCCTGTTGGAGAAGGTGTTTACCGATGGGCAACTCTCTGGCTTGGCGCTGGATCTGTTTACGGTGACACAAGCAAAACGGGACAATGGTAAAAAACTCAGTTCTGGGGAGTATTTCAAGCGACTACATGGCTTGATTGGTAAAGAGTTACGTAAAAAACTTGATATTCAAGCTGGCACTGAAGTGCAATACGACACAGCTCCTTTGTCCAATGAAAAGTTTCTGGTGCTTTATGTCACTAATGCACTGAATGTCTCTGATGAGCATGTCGATGAGGTTCTGGATGAGCTTGATGCTATCTTGGATAAAGTAGATGACAAAATTCATCGTAGGGTACTGGGAGGAGTGTTGTCTTTGGTCGCGAAGGTGGCAGTTATCGAGGCTCATGGCCGCACTGTTGACCTCCAGCCACAGTTTTATAATTCGGAATTGCTTCTTTCTCCGTTGTTTAATGGACTCAGCAAAGCTACGCCATATGTAAGTGCGCTGCATCCCTCTTTCTTCTTCAGTGAGCAAGATGAATTAATTATTAATTTATCCACGGTGTCATACCAGCTGGAAAAGAGTAGCGATGAATACATTCACCACAGCTCTGGCGAGTGCAACTACCTGCTAAAAGCAGACAAAACTCACTATTCAGTGATCAAAAAGGTTCGCGCAACAAAAACAAAGCGACCATTCTATATGACAAAAGAGAGGTTCTCCCAAAGTCGTCTGTTTGCAATGTCATTCATCCTTCGGGAAGTACTGGCCAAGTTCGACAAGCTCGGTATCAAGTACACGCACCGTCTCTTCAATCCTCAGCATGAAGTTGACTCTTTTGTCATTTTAGATAATGAGGCGCAAAAAACACATAACTTGATCTATATCGTGGATACGCAGAATGCCTTAACCAAAGAGGAGACACTCGAAGGCTATTCTCACTATGTATCACGGTTTGCTGAAGCATTTGATGCCCGTGAAGTCATCTCCCTCAAGCAGTACGATCAACTCCGTGAGAGCAAAACTCCAATAACTTTCGTTTTTATCAACGCCACAGCCAATGAGTGCTCCAAAAGCATTGAGTACTACAACAAAGCGTTGTTGCAAAAGCTCACTGCGGAACACAAACTCGGTGACTATCCGTCATTCAACAATACGATGCAAGCTTACGAGCGCCAGCTTGCAGACTACGACCAAGGCGTTGAATCAGGTTTTGATCCATACACTGAGATTAAAATTTCTCTACTTAAAGATGCCATGAATAGCAAATTTCCCATTCACGTTCATCAGGGGATTGAGGTAAATCCGGATGACATCAAAACGTTGCTGAAACGTGAAAAAGAGGATGAGAAGAACCGAGCTGAAGGTAAACCAACAAGTGGCGGGATGATTGCGAGTAGCAAAGTGCAGAAGATGCTCACAGAGATCATACTCAAAGAGGTGGTTTACTCTGACCGTACCATTGAAGCTAGCAAGAGACATGGTTTGGCGGATGGCCAATACTCAGTGAGTTATATCCGCCACCCCCGCGAACAAAATGATAACGAACTGCTCCACGGAAAGATTGGCCTGGAAGTGAAAAATGGTCAGTTTCATGTTGTCAGCAAGCGTATAGAACGAACATTAAAGGATGCCGTGGTTAAAGACTCACCCTACCTTGCAGTGGCTCATAAGTTGTATAACAACTCTTTCTACATACACTGCCACACATCTGGCCACACTATGACATCTTACCAGAGCATTCGCACGCCGAAGATATTTGGTAACGCCAATATGGATCTCGTGGCACTCTGGGACCACAGCAAAACCACTGGAGATTTTATGCCAATCGGCAGGAAGACCGGTGAACAGGATTGTGTGGCACCATTCTATATCCTACCAACCCGGGGGAAGAGGGATGAGTTGGTTCTCGATAATGCCAAGGAGTTCCACCACGTATTCGTTGAGGACCGTGGACAGGAAGTTGTTGTACTCGTCACTAATGCGACCGGGCCGAAAAGCAAAATCGAGAAACAGAGCTTACCGAAGAACATTATTGTCTGGGATGACAATGGTAAGAAGTGCGATTGGCGCGAGTCCCAGTTGCTAGGCAGTTACCTCAATGGACACACCTATAACATAGTGAGCCTGAAAGAGTCGGCCAAGACCACAATCTTTACTAAATTGGCCAAAATTATCATCGAGAGCTAAACAAGGGAGCTTTTGCTCCCTTTGGATTGTCCAGTGTAGTGGACGTTAAATTGGTAATATGGCAAGAGTTTTCAGGTAACCAAACAATCTTCTGCAAGCCTTGGTAATGCAGGCTTCTAAGTGGTTACCTACAAGCCTCACTCATCAGTACTTTATACGACGATTGTTTTATATGACTTTGTTTTATACGACAGAATTTGGCTCTTACGGAAAATAGGAACTAGTCTGTTCCCGGTTAACAGAAAATAAGTGCCATGTGTTCCTGCCATGTTGGGGTTGTTGTCTGTCGAGCAGTTGGATTCATTTTTGGTGCCTCTGTCGGAAGATGCGCCAGCCGGTGAATACCTGAAAAGTAACCGGGCGTTGTATCGCCCCCTGCGCAATGCCTACAACATTGCCCAGACCAGCCTGCAGAAACGGTCCCTGAATCCGGATCCCGCCGAGCTGGATGCTCTGGAGATTGAAAACAGGGAAAACTGGCTGAATCTGCGCACCCTGTTACTGGAGATTCTGGAGACATCTTCCCGTGATCTGGAGTGCCTGGCCTGGCTGGCCATGGCCCAGCTGTTCACTGTGCAGCCTTTTGCCCAGCTGGCCCTGACGATTCAGTTGATTGAACGCTGCGTCCGGCAATTTGGCGCACAGGTGCAGCCGTTTTTGCCGGTGGAAAAACTCCGGTCAACGGATCAGGAAAACGCCGCCATGGAACGGGCCGAGGTTCAGGGGCGGGCCCTGAAACTGCTGTTTGGTGAATCCGAGGACAGTTGTCAGATCGCCGTGCCGTTACGCATGCTGCCGCTGGTCAGTGATATTGATTATGCCCGTTACCAGCGGGAAGAGGCTGGTCGTAACGAGCTGAAGCAATTGGTTAAAAGCGCCTTTTCCTCTTATCAAAAAAACGGCATTGATAGTGGGGGTGGAATTGATCGTGGTATTGATCGTGGTATTGATCGTGGTATTGATCGTGGAATTGATGGTGTTGTTACCCAGATAAACGACATTCAGGATGTTCTTGATGGGCTTGATGCTCTGGATAAAACCCTGATAGCGCATTTCAAAAAAAACGATATGCCCGCGCCAGGCAGCCGGTTTCTGCGTCAGGCTCTGGAGGCCAATCTGCAGGCCATTCAGGATCTGACCGAAGGTCTGATTATCCCATGGCCACCGGATGTGCGTAAGGCAGCCCAGGGCGATGCAGTAGCCACAGATCGCCCCCGGGAAGAGGTGGCAGAGACTACCGCTGAGGATGGGGAGCAAACTCCCGGCAGCAGTGAGCATCAGGCCGCTGGAACTGACCCGTCGTTCAATCGTAATCAGGCATTCCAGCAGCTCAGGCTGTTGTCCGATTATTTTCAACGTACCGAGCCACAGAGTCCGGTGTCGTATTTACTGGAGAAAGCCATTCGCTGGGGATACACGCCATTGCCGGAGTTAATGAACGAGCTGTTGCAGGGTAACGACAACCTGCTGGGCCGGATCACCGAGTTAACCGGCATGAATACCACGCACCGGATTCCCATACCCGGCCCCGGCGTGGCCGGACTCAGCCATATGCCTGCTGCCCTGACTGAAACTCCTGCCCCGGAGTCGGCAGCTACCCGGCCCCAGGGTCAGACTGCCGCAGCAGAACCGGCAGCACGACCAGCAGCAGGACAAGAACCTCCTGCATCACGATCAGAACAGATAAACAACAATCGTCGTCAATCAGACGTTGTTACTGAACCAAAGCCTTCTGTTTCCAATGCTCCGGGAGGGTTAAATATCAGTAATCTGGACGACCTTGTGTAACCAGTCCCCCTTTTTTTTGACGCAGGTGTCGACGTAAGTATCCGAGGAAAACGTTATGGCTAACATGTACATGAAGCTAGGTGAAGCCGAGAGCAAAGGTGATGCCACTGCTGAATATACCGGTGGTGACAGTGTTGACAGCAAGGGCTGGTTTGCCATTCGCTCCTTCAACTGGGGGGCTGCGCGGTCGGTGACCATGGATATTGGCAACGGTATGAACAGGGACTCCGGCATGGTGGCCATGAGTGAGATTACCGTCAGCAAGGAGATGGATGGTGCCTCGGAAAATATTCTCTCCCGCATGTATGTGCCCGGAAGTGAAGGCGACACCATCGATATTATTGTCACCAAGCCGGACCGTTCCGGTCAGGGGGCACAGGTTTATCTGCAGCTGCAGTTAAAAAATGCCCGTATCGTCAACTACAGTCTTAGTGCTTCTGATGGTGCCACCCCGTTCGAGAGCATTGCTCTGGCCTACAGCAAGGTCAAGGTGAAGCACTGGAATGAAGGGGAGGGCGGCAAACTGGAGGCTGGTGGCGATGTCACCTACGACCTGCCCACCGGCAAGGCCGAATCCCATTCCAGTAAAGGCTGAATTCCGCAGCAGTAAAGGCTGAATTCCACTGCAGTAAAGGATAGTCACCATGGCGTTGAATACACAGCATAAACGGGTCAGTAAAAACCGGGTCAGCATTACCTACGACGTGGAAACCAACGGCGCTCTGGAAAAGCGAGAGCTGCCTTTTGTGGTTGGGGCTATCGGCGAATTTTCCGGCGATAAGCCGGACAGCCAAAAGGAGGAAGTGGACTTTCGGAACTTCATTGATATCAACCAGGATAACTTTGATTCCGTGATGGCCACCATCGGCCCCCAGCTCAATCTGAAAGTGGTCAATAAGCTGGCTAATGAAGGCTCTGAGGATGAAGGCGAGTTTGCCGTAAACCTGTCGTTTACTTCCATGGGTGATTTTGAACCGGCCAACCTGGTCCAGCAAATTGAACCCCTGCGCAAACTGATGGCGGTACGCAATCAGTTAAGAGAGCTACTGGCCCATGCCGACCGTTCCCGTGACTTGGAAGCGCTACTTAAGGAAGTGCTAAAAAGTACCGACGCCCTGGCAGGGCTGTCCAGCGAGCTGGGTATCGAACCTGGCGAGGGAAAAGATTGAACCACAGAGACACAGAGGAAAAGACAAGAAAGGAAAAGATTATTAATAAGAGCTTTTTCTCTTACCAAATCTTTTTTCTTTTCCCTCTCTTTTGCTTTTCCTCTGTGTGTCTCTGTGGTTCAGGCTTTTTTCTCTTTCTCAAAATGGTGAAGTGATATGAGCGATGAACAGCTGCAGGCTGACGGGGTTGCCACGAAAGCGGCCGAAGGGGAAGCGGAAAGTTTTCTGGATCGGGCCATTGCCGCTACCCGTCAGACCGCACCGGATACCACGAAAGAGCTGCTGTCCACCCTGACCGAACAGGCCCTGGAAGGCACCGTGGTCTGGAGTAAAAACCTGACCAAAACCATTGAAGAGGCGGTCGATGCTCTGGACGATAAAATCTCCCGGCAATTGACCGAGGTGCTGCACCAGCAGGGGTTTCAGAAGCTGGAAGGTTCCTGGCGTGGGCTCAATAAGCTGATTCGCAACAGCGATCTGGGAGCCCAGCTGAAGGTGCGGGTGCTGGATATCACCCGGGATGAGTTGCTGGAACAGTTTGAAGAGGCGCCCGCTGTTGACCGCAGTCGTCTGTTTAATATGGTTTATCAGCATGAGTTTGGGACCGCCGGGGGGGAACCCTACGGGGTGCTGCTGGGGGATTATACCTTCAGCCACAGCGATGAGGATGTGGCCTTGCTGCGCTATCTGGGCGTGGTGGCCGCCGCCTCCCATTCGCCTTTTATTGCCGCCGCGTCGCCCCGGCTGTTTGAGTTTGAGGATATCCGCAAACTGGGTGAGGGCAGGCCGGTGGCGGCGGGGTTTGACTCGCCGGCCTATGCCAGCTGGAACGCCTTCCGGGACAGCGATGATGCCCGTTACGTCGCCCTGACCATGCCCCGGACTCTGGCTCGATTGCCCTATGGTGCGGCGTCCCGTCCGGTTAAGAGTTTTAACTACGAGGAGTTTCCCTGTGGCCGGGATGGTCTGCGCCGGCCCCGCTCCAACCGGGACTTTACCTGGAGTAATGCCGCCTACGATATGGGCTTGCTGATCAATAATGCCTTTACCGCTTTTGGCTGGTGTACGGCGATTCGCGGGCTGGAAAATGGCGGCAAGGTGGAGAACCTGCCCAATTACACCTACATCTCTGAAGCCGGTGACCGGATACAGCAGTGTCCCACGGAGGTCAACCTGACCGATGAGCGGGAAAAGGAGCTGTCGGACCTGGGCTTGCTGCCCATGGTTCATTACAAAAATGCCAATTACGCCGTATTCATGGGAGCCCAGACCCTGAACCGACCGAAAGAGTATACCGACCCGGATGCCACCGCCAACGCCGCTATTTCGGCCCGACTGCCCTATATAATGGCCAGCTCCCGGATTGCCCACTATCTCAAGGTGATGGGGCGGGACAAAATCGGCTCGGCCATGGACCCGGGAGATGTGGAGAGAGATCTGTCCACCTGGATCGGCCTTTACACCAACCCCAATGCCGTCGGCAATGAAGCCAAGGCGAGGACTCCGCTGCGGGAGACCAAAATCATGGTACAGGAACAAGCGGGCCGCCCCGGCTGTTATTCCGCCATCGCCTGGTTACGGCCCTGGCTACAAATGGAAGAACTAACCACCTCTCTGCGCATGGTGGCCAACATTCCGGGTTAAAAAGATGAGTTCAAATCTTTGAGTCTCTATGAAAAACACACTACAAGCTGAGGCCCTGATACAAAAGCTGGTGGCCGGCATTGATGAGATGGTAACGGAGCAGCTCTGTACCGTTATTCAGCATCCCCGTTTTAAGGCGCTGGAGTCCCTGTGGCGCGGCCTGCTTTATATGATGGACGCCGTGCCGGCGGTGGCTCCGGTGCGGGTCAGACTGCTGGATATGAGCTGGGCCGAGCTGTCCGATGATCTGAATTTAAGTGCCAGGATCCAGACCGCTGTGCTGTTCCGGCTGGTGAACCGGCAGGAACTCAATACCCTGGGCGGACACCCTTTCGGCCTGCTGGTGGTGGACCGGGCCATTACGGTGGAGGTGGATGAGGTCAGCGGCCACGATGATCTGTACACCCTGCAGCTGCTGGCGGAGCTGGGCCAGGAGTCTCTCTGCCCGGTCGTGATGACGGTGGCCGAGAATTTTCTTGGCACCAGCGACAGTGATGTCTGGACCAATCCGGAACGGGCGCGGCGTATTCTCAGCAGTCAGGATTTTGCCGGCTGGCGTCGTCTCCGTGGCCTGGGGGTCAGCCGCTTTCTCGGGCTGGCGTTTCCGAACGTGCTGCTCAGGGCCCCCTGGCAGGACTGTTACCACCGGATTCTGTTTAATGAGCACCCGGTCTATGGCATGGGCAGTGATCATCTGTGGGGCAATGGCGCCTTTGCTTTTGCCGGCAATGTGCTGCAGGAATTTAACCGGATTCGCTGGTTTGGCTTTCTCAGGGTGCCCGGTGAACGGGGCGGGGCGTTGGTAAAAAAACGGGCGACGGTGCCGGCGGCTGCGTATCTGCGCCTTACCGACTCCCTGGAAGAGTTTTACAGTGGTCAGGGTTTTATCCCCCTGGCCACCGGTTATCTCAGTGGTGAACTGGCCTTTTTCAGTAATTGCTCGGTGCACCAGCCTGAGGGTGAGGGCGATGATTTACGGATTATCACCATGCTGCAGACGACACTGATCGGCTGTCGCTTTGGCCACTATCTGAAAATGCTGATCCGGGAACATATTGGCAGCTACGACAGCGCCATGGACTGCCAGCGGGAGCTGAATACCTGGCTGCAGGGCTATACCTCCAATGTGGATTATGCCGACGATTCGGTGCTGGCCAGTTACCCGCTGAAAAAATCCAGAGTGACCATCCACGGGGATGAGCGTCTGGGCATCTATCGCTGTGAAGTGGAGCTGCAGCCCCAGTATCAGTTCGATGTGATTACCACCAGTCTGTTACTGAAGGCCGATACCAGTGAGCTTCAGGAGGCCGGATGAATCTCAGCCTGTTGGATCTGTTGATGTCCAGGGTGTCATCCGGTGACCGCACCACGGACCTGCGTCTGTCGGTGCTGGAAAATATCAAGTTCCTGCTCGAATCCCGCCAGCCGCTGCTTGAGGTGGGTGAAGAGTATCCGGCCTCCTGCCGGTCCCTGTTGCGTTATGGTCTGTCGGTCCATCATCTGGGCCGCAGCTACTTTCAGGCCAACCGGCTATTGAGGGAGGTTGAAGAGCTGCTTCGGGATTATGAGCCCCGGCTGACTGAGATCATGGTTGAGATGGTCGCCTTGAATGAGCGGGACAACAGTATCCGTTTTCATATTGAAGGCGTGCTTCTGGACCGGCACCAGCGAATTCCCGTGGGCTTTGATTCGGTGCTGAATTTGACCGATGCCCAGGTGGATATTGTTAATACCGAGGAGGTTGGTATGGAGAGTGGTATTGCCTGACTCATTGATGGCCTGGTACGAACGGGAGCTGACCCTGCTCTGGGAAGGGGCCCGGCGCTTTGCCGAACAGCATCCCCAGCAGGCCCAGCATCTCGGTATCAGCTATGACACGGTGGATGACCCCCATGTGGCCCGGGTGATTGAATCCTTTGCCCTGTTAACCGCCCGGATGGCGCGTCAGGCTTCAGAAGAGTCCGGCCAGATTTCCATCGATCTGCTGCAGGTGATTTTCCCCCAATACCTGCAGCCGCTGCCTTCGGCCAGTATGATCCGGATTGCCCCCGACATCGACCAGCCATCGGTGACCAGCCTGCCGCCGGGCACCCGCTTCCGGGTGTATAGTGACGATGACCATTACTGCCAGTTCCGGACTACAGGTCAGCTGGAACTCTGTCCGTTTGATATTGTCGGCACCCACATTGAACGTCGGCCTTTCGGCCGGGAAAATATTCCCTGCCCGGAGCAGACGGTGGCCACGCTCAGTCTGGATTTCGCCATGCTGGATCAATCCCGTAGCTTTAATGAGCTGGGGGAGGACTATGAGCTGACCATTTATTTCCGGGGTATCGCCCGACAACAGGCGCTGATGTATGACCTGCTGTGCCGGGATCTGTGCAAAATATTGGTGGTGGATCGGCAGGGCCGGTGCGAGGCGCTGCCATTGGCGTCATTTTCGCCGGTTGGCTTTGGCGAAGGTGAGCGTCTGATAAACCATGACAATACTATTTTTGCCGGCTACCAGATGCTGGCCGAGCTGCTCTCCCTGCCGGAGCTGTTTTTCGGATTCCGGCTGAAAGGCATCGGGGCGCTGCTGCACCAGTTTGACAGCCATGAAGTCACCCTGCTGTTCTGTCTGGAAAATATGCCGGAGGAGTTAGTGCGGGGCGCTGATCAGGTTCGTTTTCTGCTGGGCTGTGCGCCGTTGATCAACCTGTTTGACCATGTTGCTGAACCGGTGATTGTTGATCACCGGCAGCTGGACTATCCCCTGATTCCCGATACCCACAGCCTGAACACCCTGCACATCCAGACTGTAAAACAGGTGTTTGATATTACCGGGGAGCAACCGGTCCTGCTGCCGCCGTTGTATGGTCTGAGACATAACGATAGCGAACATCACTGCTTCTGGCTGTACCGGCCGGTGGATGTGGATACCGGACACTACGGTCATCTGGACGTTATGGTGACCGATAGGGATCCCGGACAAAACCAGGTCATGGTGTTGTCTCCCCATCTGATCTGCAGCAATGGTGACCAGGTGCTGGACCTGCCGGCCAACCCCAGGCTGGAGTGCATGGACAATATTATTCTTCCGGCAGAGGCTCGGCTGCTGATGCGGCCTACGGCACCGGTCACACGGACGCTGGATATGAAAACCCGGCTCAACCTGCTGGTGCAGCTCAGTGACAATATTGTTTCACTATTTCAGGCCAGCGATCCGGCCAGACAACTGCGCAATCTTATGTCTTTGCATATCCTGCGGAAAACGACGTCGGGTGTCGCCTGGCTGGAGTCCCTGTCAGCCATCCGGGCTATGCCCCAGGTGGCCCATATTCGTATTGATGGTCACCAGTGTCTGGTGCAGGGCAGTGAAGTGGTGTTTGAGCTGGACCCGGTCAAGCTGAAACAGACCAGCATTATGATGTTTACCAACCTGCTGGATTACCTGGCGGTCCGCTTTGCCGGTTTTCACAGTTTTATCCAGGTGGTGATTCAGCTGAAAGGTCAGCAGGGAGAATATGTTCGATGTATACGCCGTCATGGTTATCAGATCAATCGCTGATTACCTCGCTGCTGCAGGAACCCTGGCGCTGGCAGGCTGCCCAGGCGTTACGGGTGGTGGGACACATTCCCCGGATTGTGCCCCCCCGTGGAACTATCCAGAAGGGCGTTTTTCCAGAGAGCGTACCCTGGCGCTTTCACTGTGCACCGGATTATCGCTATCCCTGTGCTGAACTGTACCGGGTGTTCCGTACCGACTCTCGCACGGATAGCGGCTGGCAGCTGGTATCCACCCAGCCGGCCCTGAATGGCTATTACGGAACATTGCCTTATGTTTATCAGGATCTGGAAAAGCAGATGCGGCTGGCCGGCGATCATGCTGGCGGTCATGCTGACGGTCATGCTGACGGTAATGAAAGCATGCTGGGCTTTTTCTCTATCTTTAGTGACCGGATTCTCAAGCACACCAACCAGATAAAACTGGATGCCAGCCTGCCGGTGCTGTTCGAACAGTGCAAACAGAAAGCCGGGCAGAAACTGACCCCGGGACACCGGCTGCTGGCGCTGGCCGGGGTGCCCTCACCAAAAACCATTCCGGTGAATAATCTGGTGCGCTACGCCGCGGCGGTAGGCCGCAAAACCACCAACCTGAAATTACTGGCGTTGATTCTGCGGGACTATTTTTCTCTGGATTTCCGACTGGAATCACCTCCACTGATGAAAATGCCGGTGGCACCGGACTGCCGCACGCAACTGCACAGTCATGTGGATCATCGCACCGCGTGTGCGGGCCGGCTGGGAGAGAGCTGTCTGCTGGGCAACTCCTGTTACCTGCTGCACACCTGCGTTTTTGTGGGGATTGTGGTGAATACCGGGGAGGAATACCAGGCGCTCACCGGGGACCCGCTGCTGGCTCCGGCCATTCTGGAAATGTGTTCGATCTATTTCTCCAGTCTGGTCCGATTCCGGCTGCAGATTAACTGCCCGCGCCGCTGTCTGGCCTCTCCGCAGCTGTCCGCACAACCAGCCGCTAAACCCGCGGGTCATATTGCCTGCCTGGGGCGCTTGAGTTGTCTACTTTCGGGGTTGCACCCAGAGCAGAGGATAACGGTTGATTTCCCAGGGACTCAGGCGAGCAAAGGGAGGGACTGGCCCTTTTAAATCGCAAAGAAATATAGGGTTTGCCCCTGTTGGTAAGAGTCTGTGCCAATGGTTGGTAGAAGCCGTCTCAAAATCGCTGAATCAAATGCCGATTGCAAACCAATTGCACGAATGCAAGAAAATTGGCTCCTTTATACTCGGGATACACAAAGCAACAGGAAGACCATGACGGTCCATAAGCCTCATGATTTTGGTTCTCTTCCCTTTCTTGGTTTTACCGACGGCAGCTCCCCCTTTTTCAGCAGTGGCAAGGCAGGAGACGGATTGATAGGCTGTTGCAACAAAGTCTCTGGGATTAACCCGTCAGTTTTCCCTGGTCATCACACTTCATGCGCTTGGGATAGGACGAACATCTACCTCAGCGGGATGTACAGTGTCTTGCTGGATCGAGACGGGGCAGTCTTTGTCTTTAATCATCTCATTCAGTGCCTGCGCCATCTTTGTTTTGATTATCGGGAGGGAAGCAGGATTAGAAACGGCAATATCTGTGTCTCTGGTTAATAATGTAGCCATCATCTTTTGATAGGTAATACCAGAGGGCATATTTTGTTCTTGCTCTGTTAACAGTTTGTTCAGGAGTTCTTTGCCCCATAAATGGTTGATTTGGAAATTGCAGGCTCTGCTACCGGTAATGATCAGGATATTTAGATCATTTTTGGACTTTAACTTGGGTATGAAATCGATTATTTTTTGGTGAAAGTAGTTGCGTATTTCTTGCTTTTCCTTGCTGGGAATAAGTATTCTTATATTAGCTATTGTCAATCTATCTGCAGTTAGCTGTCTCTGTGGTTGTTCATTTTCTGGAGTCCTTTCTATTTTCTGGGTATTGCCTGACGAGAAATAATTTACATGAATGGCAACGTCAAAAATGGCACCATATTTTTTCAGTAATGTATAGATAGATTCTTCATTTTCTGGTAATTCAACTGGTAATTCACATGTAATTTTTTGATTAAGTTCGGTGTGCTTTAGTAGCGTTATAATAGTTGGTGATTGATCCGCTGATAGATATATTGTTTCTTTGTGTTTGTTTTTGTAATGTTCAAAATATTTGTTTTGTTGTTTTAATGCGGTATTGTTATTTTTTAATTCTTCAAATATATCTGAGATATCTTTTTTAGATTTTTCTGTTTTCAATTGGTCAGGGTATTTACTTTTCAGAATTTCGTAACGCTTGTTCCATACGAATATTAATCCATCGCTAAAGATATTCAAGGCTTCTATCAAAGACTCGGTTGAATCAAAGAGGATATTAATAGCTGTTACCTGTGCATCGGCTTTGATATCCCTGGTGTTCAGATCCAGAATGGTGCTAATGTGTTGTGAAATTTCCAGGAAAGATTTCTGTGCCTTATTATCGAAGTCTTTGAATTGTCTGGCGGCCGCGGTAAAATTACTTGTTATTGGTTTATCTGGAAGTTTATTGGAATGTAGTATTAACGTTATAAATGGCTCGATATTACGAGCAAGTTCCTTGCATCGATTGATTTGTCGAGACATTTCGATAACCTGTTTATAGCCTAAAATCAGTGGAGTCAGGAAACTCGCAGGTAATGTGTCATGAGTTTCGTGATCTTTTTTCAGATGATCATAAGTGTCATCTAAATCAATTGACCGCAGGGATTCAACGACGTTTTTCATATCCTGCTGTTTCAGTGCTTCGGATATGTTTTGCAAGGCCACGATTGGGTCTGCCCGGATTTTTCCACCTTTACCGATACTCAGCCATGGAGTGTTACCGTCATCGTATGAACTGGGTGGCTGTACAATAGCAGCTGTTGCGCCAGAGGATTCATGGCTTGTATCGGTAATGGCAAAGTTTTTTGTCATCACTTTCGTTGATGGCTGCGTTGGAGGCGATAAGGAAAACATCTCACTCTTCTGGTGGTTTTTATGTTGGTTCTCTGACCTCGTGTTATTTTTCGGTCCTGCGGCTGCCTCCTTGAAATATTCCGCAATGAAGTTGATATTTTTTTCATGTTGTTTATCCAGTTCCATACTGTACTTTTCTATTTGTTTTTGTATGTTTGAAAATGAATTGTCCGATGCGTCCACAAGATTATTTTCAATCAGATTACGTTTCCATTCGTTAAACAGGTCCAGTAAAGATCGCAGTTCTTCAATATGGATAGAGTACTTGTTTTGCTGGTATCGTCGTTGAATATGATCATGTTGAAAGATGTACGATACTGCCCTGCAGGCTTCTTTGAAATAATCACGTAGAGGAAAAAAACGGATTTTTTTACTTTCTTCACGGTCATGTTCAATTTGTCTTTTTTGGTAGGGGAAGCGGGTCTGTACTAAATTCTGGAGGATACGTAGAGCTGCGCTCCATTTTTTTTCAAGCACAAGTTGGATCAATAGTTCTGCGTAATTAAGATGATTTTCAATAACGTTTTTTTCGTTTGGTTGTGCTTCAATTTTTATAAAATGGTTATGACGCGAGTAACGTTCAAAAATATGTAGCGATTTCTTCCTTTCTTTCACAAGATAGTCTGACCGTGCTTGTTGGTTAGATTCTATTGTTATTTGGTGATCAATTTCAGCAGTGGTAAGCCATGATATGTTTGCATAAAACTTTTGGTCTAAAAAAGTTGCCTCGCACCGGGAGGTGCTGAATTCTGCTTTTAGAGGACGGAGTTGTGCGTTATTGATGGAACTCATGGTGTTGTCAAAGTAATGACCAATGCTATGATGGTCACTAATTGCTTTGTTATCATTGATTATGCTCTCTGTTAGGCACTCCAGTATAATATTATTGATTGTAAGTAAACTGGTGAGTAACTGTTTTTGTGGCACTTTAAATTTTGTATTTTTAAGGATGGCTGTTTGTACATACTCCGATAGTTCTATGGTAATTTTAGCTAGTATAAACAGTGACTCAGCCCGATCTGAGTAAGTGAAATAAATGCAGGCGATTCTGCCGGTGCCAGTTTCTTTTATTTCAAATAGGCTGAAATCGGTACTACTGGGAGGATAGTTTTTTGTGAGATGAGTGTATGTTGTTAGCAGCGTTGAAACGGTTTTTAAATCATCATTGATGATGTTTTGCATCATCTTCCATGTTATTTGTTTCTGCTTATAATTATTTATATGTTTATTAAGCTTATAAATATCTGTGCGAAAATCATTTATCTCATTACTACTGATTTTAAGAAGTTGAAGCTCTGTTGAACTGGGAGGAAAGGCTGCTCCTGGTCTCTTTGATTCCTGACACTTTTCGACTTTTCTGTGGGGCTTTTTGGATTTTGCACCAGGACCCTTGCTGGCCCCAGTCTTCTGTTGGTCGACGTTTAATTGGACAGGACTATCAATGCGATTGACTGTTGAAGGATTTTGAGGGTTTTGGCCTTTTTCTGAAGTCACACTGTGTTGAGTCGCTCCATGGGATGACGTATTACTGGATACAGTTGTATCTTGTGTTAGCTCGTCCATACAAAATCTTATCTGCTCAGTGTAAGGTCCTTAACGGACTATATTTTCAGAATTTACGCACCAGATGCGAACAATTCCCTCAATCTGATTTGGTTAGACATTTCACAGGTGGAAAAAGTTCATAACTGCTCATAATTCTCTGGCAAGTGAGCCACTCCTTCCTCGGCAGCCCAGTATTTCCGGGGTGACGATTCCAAAAATGCAGATTTGCCAGTCAAAAATGAGCAGTTACAAAAGTTCAACGTATCCTGGTTGTCAGCCATTCTGACAAACATGAGATGCCGTATATACTTGGGTCGCGGCCCATACGGGACAAAAGTCAGCCATTTTTTCAGTCCCTGAACTGTCACCCTTGTGGGGTACCAACTACGCTCAGCAGACTTCTTTCTTCTACTCGCAGGTTCCTTCTTTTCTTTGTGCCTTTGTATCTTTGTATCTTTGAAATTCAGTCTTTTGGTCAGGACAGAACTGGGAGGCAGGTTTTATGCAACAGCTTGAACTGAAAACACTGGTTGGTCGTCTATCCCCGGAACTGCGTCAGGGGCTGGAAACGGCAGCCGGGCTCTGTGTTAACCGTGGTCACCAGACGGTTGAACTTGAGCACTGGCTGCGGCAACTGTTCCGGGAACCCGGCCACGATATGAACCGGATTATCCATAGCCAGCAGCTGGCCAGAGAGGTGATTGTCGATGATCTGGAGCAGCGGCTGAGCCGGTTGACCAGTGGCTATCAAGTCACTCCGGCTCTGGCGCCGGCCACGGTGACTCTGATTCAGGATGCCTGGCTGCTGGCTTCGGTAAATTTTCAGCAGAATACAGTTACCGCTTACCACCTGATACTGGCGCTGCTGGCCAAAGACAATTTTACCTTGGTGGAAACTCCGTTAACCCGGGAGTTGGAAAAAATTTCCCGGGAAAAACTCCAGGCCCTGGCCCGGCAACCGGAGGCCATGGCAGAAGCGGGTGGCTTGATGCCTGCCAGTCAGACGGCACTGGATAAATACACCATTAATATGACCGATGAAGCCCGGACACTGATGGGCGATTCCAGCCCCTTGACCAAGGGCCGTCCGACGATCATTGGCCGGGACCGTGAAATACGACAGGTAATAGATATCCTGTGTCGCCACCGGCAGAACAACCCGATTCTGGTGGGAGATGCCGGGGTGGGTAAAACGGCCATAGTGGAAGGGCTGGCGCAGCAGGTGGTGCTGGGAGATGTTCCGGAAAATATGCAGGGGGTGGCGATCCACAGTCTGGATCTGGGGCTGTTACAGGCCGGCGCCAGCATTAAGGGCGAGTTTGAAAACCGGCTCAAGGATGTGATTAACGAAGTCAAACAGTCGGATCACCCCATTGTCGTCTTTATTGATGAGGCCCATACCCTGGTGGGGGCGGGGGGCGCGGCAGGTCAGAATGATGCGGCCAATCTGCTGAAACCGGCTCTGGCCCGGGGAGAGTTTAAAACCATTGCCGCCACCACCTGGTCGGAATACAAGAGGTTTTTTGAAAAGGATGCGGCCCTGACCCGTCGCTTCCAGCCGGTGAAAATCCTTGAGCCGGATGAGATCAGTGCTATCCGGATGACCCGGGGTGTGGCCCGCTTGCTGGAAAAACATCACCAGGTACGGATTCATGATGAAGCCGTGGAGGCTGCGGTTCAGCTCTCCATTCGTTATCTGCCTGAACGACAGCTGCCGGATAAGGCCATCAGTCTGCTGGATACCGCCTGCTCCCGGGTCAGCCTGTCCCGTCACACCACCCCGGCCGCCTTGCAGCATCTGCGGCAGCACCAGCAGGCGCTGACCAGTGAACTGCAGGAACTGAAACGTGATCAGGTGACCGGCGCAGTGGTGGCTGAACGGATTGCTCTTCTGGAAGAGGAGCGGGCCACAGCAAAGACCGATGGCGAGGTATTGGAACAGCGCTGGCGGCAGGAGCAGGCGATTGTGGAAAAAATGATCGCGCTGTCTGCCCAGGTGGATCAGCAGTTTTTAACGGCCGGGGAACCGCCGGAAACGGACGAAGTCAACGAACTTATTATGCTGCAACAGGAACTGGAAACCTGCCGGGAACAGCTGCCGCTGGTATTTGCCCGGGTGGATGCCGCCAGTGTCGCGGAAGTGGTGGCCGGTTGGACCGGTATTCCGGTGGGCGATATGCTCAGGGATGAAATTGAACGACTGATGTCGTTGGAAAACAGCCTGTGCCAGCGGGTGATTGGTCAGGATGACGCCATTGCCGAGATCAGCAAAAGTGTTCGCATTGGTCGGGCCGGGCTATCGGACCCGCGCAAACCGGTGGGTGTATTTCTGATGTGCGGCCCTTCCGGGGTAGGGAAAACGGAAACCGGCCTGGCTTTGGCGGATCAGCTGTACGGAGGTGAGCAGAATCTTACCGTACTGAATATGACCGAGTTCAAGGAGGAGCATAAGGTCTCCATGCTGCTGGGGGCGCCGGCTGGCTATGTGGGATATGGTGAGGGCGGTGTGCTTACCGAAGCCGTACGACGATGTCCGTATTCTGTGTTGTTGCTGGATGAAATGGAAAAGGCCCATCCCGGTGTGCACGATATTTTCTACCAGATTTTTGATAAGGGTCGGGTAACCGACAGTGAAGGTCGGGACGTGGATTTTCGCCAGACCATTATCATTATGACCGCCAATGCCGCCGACGGGGTGATCTGCGATCTGGTGGATCAGTTTCAACGACAGGGTAATGGTATTCCGGATCGGGACACCATTCTGGCTGCTATTAACGATGAGCTGCTGCGCTATTTCAAACCGGCCTTTCTCGGGCGGGTGACTATTATTCCCTACCTGCCGCTGAATGAGCCGGATATGACTAGAATCTGTCGTCTGGCTCTGGGGAGGATGGAGAAAAACCTGGCCAGCCGTTATGGTGCCAGTCTCACTGTGGATGAAGCGGTGATTCAGCAGCTGGTGCAGTGGAATACCAATCCGCAGATCGGTGCCCGGGCCATTGAACAGCAGATCAACCGCAACTTGATGCCGCAGCTGGCCGCGGAGTGCCTGGCCCGTATGGCAGAGGGGAAAACCATCCGGTCAGTCGCTATAGGTCTGGATGACCAAAGGATTGTTTATAGCATTAACTGAACGCAAGTCCTGAAGTAAGGTAAAGCCACCATGAGATTCGCTGAGTTACTGGAATTGGGGCCCGGCCGAAAGCTGATTACTATCAATGATTCTGTCTATGAACAGTTGATCGACCGCTGGACCCGGGAGCTGGGAGCGAAAAAGCTGTTTGGTTATCAGAAGGCCACCCGTATTGAGCACTTTCAGGAAGCGGTTGATACGGTTTATACGACACTGGAAAGTGAACTCCAGACCACCGATCCGCGCAAAATCCTGTCCCACACCAAATGGGCGATACTGGTGGGCTGTGCCAGCCGCAATTTTCCCGAACATCTGTCAGCCTACCAACCCTCACCGGTGGAACAGACCCGGGTCAAGCGCATGATCCGCAATACTCTGGCCACCCGGATTATCAGCAATAAAATTGATCTGCTGGATATTATCAAACAGGACAAAACCGATACCTCCTGGATCGTTGATGGGCTGGGGGCTCCGGGTGAGCTGGCGGTCTCCCGGCTCCGCTACGAGCTGCTGGCGGCCAGCGCCGCGCGGGTCCATGACCACTCTATGAAGGAAGTGGATACCGACTGGAGCACCTGGTATGAATGGCAGGCCAATACGGTGGGGTTGTACCAGAGCAGTGCTTCGGCCGAACGCCAGGCTGGGAGCAGCAGCACCAGATTTGGCAAGGGTATCACCGGGCTTGCCGAGGGCGGGGCACAAAGCGGTGCCTCGGCAGCGGCCGCAGGCAGTGCGGGGCTGTCGGTCAACCGGGAGTGGCAGCAAGGCGGTTTGAAGCAGACTCTGAAAGGCAATCTGCAGGGTAGCGGTTCAGCCAGTGGTGCGGCCTCCGGTACCGCCAGTATGGCCGAACTGAGGGCCAGCGCTGCGGCGGGGCTGGAGGGTGAGGCCAACCTGCGGGCCGATATTGATTACGAGCTAACTTATTCCTGCAGGGTCAAGGGAGAATACCTCCGTCGTTTATTGGGTGGCGAGTTTGATGTGGTGAAAGTCCATACCGGTGCCAGTGCCGAAATCCGCAGCAAGGCCGGGGGCAGCGGAGGGGCAACCGCCAGTCTGTTGCATAGTCATCAGGAGTCTGCTGTGGAGAGCGGCCTGACCGATGGCAAGACCACCGGTACCCGGGCGTTACATGGACTCAAGGCCAATCTGGAAGGGGAGGTCTCCCTGGCTGTGGTGATGAAAGGGCAGGGCAGTGTCACTGTCGGCCAGCTGGCAGAAGTGGAGCTTGGGGGCGATCTGTTTGCCGGTGGAATCGCCACCGGGAACCTGCAGTGCTTCGTCAACGGTCAGGGGGTTGGCATGGATATCGGAGGGAAACTGTTTGCCGGGTTTGAACTCGGTTCTGATCAGAAAATCGCCCTGAAACATCCACGACGAGGGATTAGTATCTTTGCCCTGAAAGCCAGAGAGTCCGTGTCCTTCGGGGTGGGTATGGCCGGTAAACTGGCGGCCAAAGCCTCCATTGATGAAGTCAGTTTCGACACCACGGCCGGAGCCACCATCGGGGTGGGTTCAAGTATCAGCGCCAGTGGCATTATCTCTCCCCGGGGGCTGATGCTGGTGGGTTATGATGCCATTGCCATGCCCGCCATCATCAAACTGGCGAGAACCATGAAACAGTCCCACCCCGGCTCAGTGCATACCGAGCGGCTGATCACCTTTGCCAGATTCCTCAATACCAGGGCTTCAGAAGTGGAACTGAGTCAGGTCTATATGGACTGTCGTGGTCGTATGGTTTCTTTGGTCAGCAACCTTGACCTGGAAGCGGATGTGGTACAAAAGCGGGCGGCGCGGGTTCCGGGTTTTAATGGGTATGGCGATGTTATGGGTATTGATGAGATCAATGCCGTTGATGGTTTTGTCGGCAATTCGCAGTCGAAATATTTTCAGTACGCCACTGACGAGATAAAACGGGATGATGGCACAGTGCTGCAAAGCCAAACGATCAGAGGGGAGCGCAAGAAGCAGGTCGTGGAAGAAGACAAAACGGCTCTTTTGAAGGCGGCGCAGGATTATGCCGGGCTGAAAAAAATACAGCGCAGCGGCGAATGTATTGCTTTTGAAGTGATTAAAAAAGATATCCAGAGTGGAATCGTTGGCAGTTTCTAGCCGGGGGCACAATTGTTGCCCCGTTGCACTGACGAATCCACAACCCGTTGGAACATTTTCCAGCGCTCGTACTCGAAAACCAAGGGGAGAAGAACCGTATGATAGCCTTTCTGGTTGATTGGAGACAGGCAGTGAGTGTAAAAGGCCTTCTTTCCGGTGGACTTGTATTGGTTACTCTGATCTCGGGAGTGTTCCTTAATGCTGCGTTTGCCATGAAGGAGGTAGCAGCAGCAGCAGGCTTGCCCGTTTCTGTTTTTGGTGTGGCGAATAATAAGCTTCCGATCGTGGTGGATGGAGGAAATGTGCGCCGACAAAAGATCCTCTACGTGAAACCGGGTGAATACTTTCCAAATAAAGAGAAACTTATAGGTGATGATTTAAATCGTATTGATATTAGAAAAGAAGAATATTCGTTTGGGGAACATTTTTCTCGCAGTAGTAAATTGTTTATTGCTGAAGACTCTAGGGGATGTTATGACAAATGCAAGGATGAAGTTTTCAATGTTCTGGGATTTATTAAAGCCAATCCTCATAAAGGGATGCAGTATAAAATTGTGTCTAAATTGTTAAACCCTTTAATTCGCAAGAAAGAGAAAGATGTGCTGGGTGCTGTCAAGTTAATTAATCTTTGGTGTGGGGTTGGTAGTAGAGATAATGACGAATTTAAAGGTGAAGTATTTAAAATATTTACAACCATTATTCATCTTTTTTTTGATGTGGTTTTTTCTCTTGATAAAGGAAGGTCAGACAGTAAGGTTGATCCTCTTGCCTATGTGTCTCTGCTTATTGATATTTATAATAATTTTGATTGTTCAAGATCTATGCAACCTGATTGTGAACATAAGTTCTGTATTTTAGTCTATTGGTATGCCATGGAGTGTAATGATTATAATTTACCAAAAGGGTATTCTATTAAAAAGGTTCAGTATCTGAATAAAATAATGGAGAGGCGCCAGTCTGATAATGGTGTGGGCAGATCAGAAGACGTAAAAGTAGAAATGAGACGTCATTTTTTATTACATTTTGGATGGGCTTTCACTCAAGGTGGAGAAAATAATAATAACTCTCTTGATGAAGTGATTAAAGAATACAAATTATATGATATAGATAAAGATATTTACGGTGTTTTCAAAGGAAATAGAAACGTAGATTTCAATATGAAAGTCTGCTGTGAGCGGGCCAGGATCCTTTTTTTTATAAACTTTTCCAAAACGTTAGATAAACAAAAAAGACAGTCTGTTTTTACCTCTATTAAAGTTCTGAATTCCTATAAGTACAGCGATTTTCAGATAGAGGAACAATGTAAAACCTTGACATGTAGCGCTCTACTAAAGCTGCTTGACTATGCAATAAAGGATAAGGATAAGGAACAGCTTTATGAGTATATTGAATCTTTGAGTAAGCTCAAAGAGTACATGTCTGATGAAGGCATGGAGAAATATAAAGAAGCCAAAAATTTTTTTCCTATAAGTGATGAACAACATGAAGTGATTGATGTGTCGGACAGTAGTGATTCAGAGTCAGTAGTACTACTAAGTGATGAAGGCGGGGAATCAACAAGTGTGGCTGGGCAATTACCTAATTGTCAAAATTCTAAGGATGCTTTGGATCAATTTTTTGATAAATTTCAGGAGATTTATAATATAAAAAATTCTATGAATTTAGGGGTATGGAAAGTATTAAGGGATTTTTTGGATATTCAGAAAAAAACAGGGTTGTCGAAATTTGATGATTATAAAATGAAATTTCCTGCCCCACTACAGGGTGAGGACTCTTGGGAAAATGCTGCTAAAAAAGCTAATTTAATGATATCGGAATATAAACAGGATGCGGATAAAACCATTTGTGAACTATTCAAAAAAATCACTGGTAAGTACTCGGACAGTTGTAATCAAAAACTTGCTGATTCAGAGTCCAGTGACTGCGGGCGTGGGGAGGAAAAAACAAATGGTCAAGTATTTAGTGATGAATTTAATGAGGATGAATTGAATGAGGATGAATTGAATGAAATGAAGTGCTCGCTTGAAACTTTAAAAGGATATATGTGGGGTTCTGAGGAGAAAGATATCTATCGAAAACTTCTTGTTTGTGTGTTTTGGTATGCGATAAAGGTAAAAGATTACCCGTTTGCCAATGAGTATGTCTCATTGGTGAAGAAGAGTGTGCCTAAAATTAATGAGATTGTTAAAGAGTATGCAATAGAGCTTGATGATGATCAAGCGTTCAATGTTTATTTGGCTGTGTTGTTTTGTAAGCTGAAAGAGAATCGGTGTGAAAAAAAGTTCAGGAAGGCGTATCATTACAGTATGTTAAAAAAGCTTTGTAAGGATAAGATTGACTCATCTTTGAAGGAAGCGAAGAAGTATTTCGAAGGTAATGATTTCGATCACGCACTGAGTATTTATCAAAAAATATGCATACATCAAAAGTGTAAATGGCGGATTTTCAAAGAGCAGTGCCGTAAAAATTATAAAGTAAAACCCTGTTGGGAGAATATATGGATCGATCATGTTCGCTGCCTGAAAGAAGTTATTAAACAAGACTGGTCTAACCCTGATCAAACAGAACACCTGAAAAAGGCACTTGATATTCTTTTAGATACTCGGTGCGCGTGTTATCCAGAATCTTCGTGTCCTGACGGGCAATCCTTGCATGGTTTGTTGCAACAGTTGCCATTAACCTATCCGGATGATTTTGAGAATTATCGTAAAAAGCTTACTTTATTGATGGATGTCTCTTCTTTGAAGGAAGCGAAGAAGTATTCCGAAGAAGCGAAGAAGTATTTCGAAGATGGTGAGTTCGATCACGCACTGAGTATTTATCAAGAAATATGGATACGTCAAAAGTGTAAATGGCAGACTTACAAAGAGCAGTGCCGTAAAAATTATAAAGTAAACCCCTGTTGGGAGGAGATATGGATCGATCATGTTCGCTGCCTGAAAGAAGTTATTAAACAATACTTGCCTAGCCCTGATCAAACAGAACACCTGAAAAAGGCACTTGATCTTCTTTTAGATACTCGGTGCGCGTGTTATCCAGAATCTTCGTGGCCTGACGGGCAATCCTTGCATGATTTGTTGAAACAGTTGCTATTAAACTATCCGGATGATTTTGAGAATTATCGTGAAAAGCTTACTTTATTGATGGATGTCTCTTTTTGGATAAGAGGCTATCAAAATCGCAAACTGAAAGCCATGAGTGAGTTCAAGCCTTGTGGACATTTGAAGAATGATAGGTGACAGGGGTTATGCGCATTGACCGTCTATATTGTTGGTGACAGGAAGGTTTGTTAACGATGCTCTACTCTATATGCTCTACTCTATACGCTCTACTCTATACGCTCTACTCTATACGCTCTGTGATACGCTCTGTGATACGTCCTGTGTTTGTCTTGTTCCCATCTGGTCTAAAAATTAATGGAAACCCTTGAGATACACGCCAGACCCCTCATCGCCCTTTCTGAACAGGGGGATGAGTGGATCGTGTCACAGCTGCACAGCAGTGAGCAGCTGGATGTCCTGTATCAGCATCGGGCGGTGATTCTGGCCAGAAAACTATCAGAGAGCGCATTACTGGGTCAGGGGATCACTTTCTGCTATCAGCCCAGCAAAGGTTCAAGCCGGGTTAAACAGCGTTATTTTCATGGTTATTGTGTCCAGGTCCGGCAGGTTGGGCTGATGGCCAGCCGGGGTTACCTGCACTATGAGCTGTTGGTCAGCCCCTGGTGCTGGTTTCTGCAGCAACGCAGTAACTGTCGTATTTTTCAGCAGCAAAAAACGGCTGAAATTATCACCGCCATCTGCCGTGAACACGGTTTTCAATCGGATCTTGAGCTGAAAATCAATAACGACACCCGTCTTGAATACTGCGTCCAGTTCAATGAAAGCGACTGGGATTTTATCAGCCGGCTGATCGCCGCCCGGGGCTGGTTTTATTATTTCCGGCAGAGCAATGGACGACATCAGCTGATTATCGGGGAAACCAACCGGGTATTCAGCGACTGCGGGGAGGCTGATATTGAGTATTTTGTCGAAAGCACCCGACTGGAACGGGCCATTACCCGCTGGATTCACCGTTACCGGATGGTATCCGGCTCGGTACAGTCCGCTGATTACAATGTGACAACAGCCCGGCCAATAGCCACCGATGAAGCCAGAAGTCAGCAGAGCATGCCCCATCGTCGGCGGTTGCAGCAGTACTTCTATCCCGGAGACTTTGACAGCAGGGAGCAGGGTGGTACGGTCGTGGATAAACGGCTGGAGTCGTTGGATACCCAGCTCAGTGAAGTGGAAGGGGAAAGTACCCTGACCGGTTTTGCTGCGGGCACCACCTTTGCCTTGAAACACCATCCCGACCGCCAGGAACAGCAGGACTATCTGCTTCGCCAGGTGAGCCATGCCATGGTCACGGGAGAAGATGGTCGCAGTATTGAATACAGCAACGGCTTCTGTTGCATCCCCTTGAAAACGCCTTGGCAAACCAGAAATCCGGTACAGAAGCCGTTAATGCCTGGCCTGCACAGTGCCTTGGTTACCGGGCCTGATAATGAAGAGGTCTATCTGGATGAGTTCCACCGGATAAAAGTGCAGTTTCACTGGGACCGGGAGGGAAAAAACGATCAGAACAGCTCCTGTTGGATACGGGTTGCCCAGTCTCTGGCGGGGGATGGCTTTGGTTGCCAGTTTACCCCCAGGGTGGGGGATGAAGTGCTGGTCAGTTTCCTGGATAACGATCCGGACCGGCCTCTGGTGGTCGGCACGGTTTACAATGGCCAACGACGTCAGCCGTATAAATCCGGTATGGAACAGGGCATGAAACTGAAATCATTGCCAAAAGGGGGGGCGGATAATTTCAGTGAGCTGCGCTTCAACTGCAAGAAGGGTGAGGAGCTGATGTATGTTCAGGCGGAAAAGGATCGGTCGTCGTTGATCAAAAATGACAATAATGAGGTGATCAAGGGTAAAAACACGACACTGGTAGAGAAAACCTCCGAAAGAACTGTTAAGGAAAACGACAGCCACAAGATAGAAGGCGAGCAGCTGACAGAAGTCACAAAGAATATCACTATCCGGACTCAGGCAGACTGCATGTTGAACACCACCGGTCACTATCAGCAGAAAACCGATGGCAACTACAGTCTGGAAGTGCGTGGAACAACCGATACCCGCAGTACCGGAGACCTGAGTATCACCAGCAAGGGCAATATCTCCGAAACCGCCACCGGCAGTATTGCCATGGATGCCGCCAGTATCAGCGGTACGGCCAAAACCGGGATCGAACTCAGTGTTGGGGCCAGCAAGATTACCCTCTCCAACAGCTCCGTGGAGATCAAGTGTGGTCCCAGTCAGGTCAGTCTGTCACCGTCCGGAGTGGAGATCTCCGGGGTGCAGGTCAAAATAGACGGCAAAGTTTCGGCCATGATGAAAGGGGGGGTGTCAGCTTCTGTGGAGGGCACTGTCAATGCCGAGCTGAAAGGCACGCTGGTCACCGTAAAAGGCAATGGCATGACCTCCGTTAAAGCCGGGGCGATGGTGGATCTTTCCGGTGCCATCGTGAAAATCAATTAACCATGTTAGTGACAAAATCGTTAGTGACAAAAAAGGGTCTGAAAAAAATCCCGCAACCGCTGGCCACCGATATTCTGCAACGCTATGAGCAGGACCGTTCGTTCCGGAAGCTGGTTGATCCGGCAATGACCCCGGTGCAGCTAATCAACCGGCTGGCTGAGGAAGAAATGTATCAGGAGCTGGTGATCTTTCTGAGCCACTGCCTGCTGGCCATGGAGTGTATCTGGTGGGGCTATCTATGTGTTGAATCGTTATGCGAATCGGCAGGTCAGCCGCTGTCAGAGACGGAACAAAAGACACTGGATGTGATTAAACGATGGCTTCATGAGCCAGTAGAGCCCCATCGTCGTCTGGCAGAGATCGCCGTGCAGCAGGCCGGGCTGGATAACGCTTGTGGCTGGCTGGCTCAGGGGGTGTTCTGGAGTGGTGGCAGCATTACCCCGGTTAATGGGCCACCTAATCCGGTGCCGCCCTGGCTCTATGCCCATGCCGTGGCCGGAGCTATTTGTCTGGCCGCCGTGTTGCCCGATGGCCGGGAAGGGGAAAAACGGTACCGGCAGTTTATTGCCATGGGAATTGATATTGCCGATGGCGGCAAGGGGAGGTAACTATGGGACCCGCAGCCAGAGCTGGGGATATGCATATTTGTCCGATGCAGACACCCGCTGTAGTGCCCATCCCGCATGTGGGTGGGCCTATTCTGCCACTGCCTTGCACGGTTCTGATTGGTGGTCTGCCAGCGGCTACGCTGGGTCAGCCCTGTCTCTGTGTGGGGCCGCCGGATGTGGTAATCAAAGGCAGTCTTACAGTATTGATTAATGGCAGACCCGCGGTGCGCATGGGAGATACCACAGCCCATGGAGGTACCATCATTTCAGGTTGGCCGACAGTGCTGATTGGGTGAAATTTATCTGTGTGAATCACCGGGCGGGGAAGAAGAACCGAGCGACACAAATTTTGTTGCTCAAGAGGAATATTGAGGAGCTTATTCCTGAATAGCCAGGCTGGAAAAGACGGGAACTATTCAGAATTTAATAAGACGACTACACTCTTTTATCCGCAGTACGGACATTCTGTTAAGTTCGGCTATGCAAATTATGATTCTCAGCATTCCTTCAGGGGAACCCGTCTCTTCACTCTGTCATACCATCGATAATGAAGCGCTAATAGGTCGTGGGAGTGGTTGTCAGATACTCCTGCCCGACCGGAAGAAAGTCATCGCAGAACGCCATGTCCGTATATTCCTGGAAGATGACCAGTGGTATCTGGAGAATCTGTCAACCATAGGGGTGACTATCAATAAGACGGTCATGTCTGCACAGCAGGGTAAACGTCATCTGTTGAGTGATGGGGATATGATCTACTGTGGTGACTACTGCCTGATGGCCAGTGATTTCTCGCCGTGGCAGAAGGAAACTGTAGCGACTCTGTCAGCTTCGGTAACGGACACAGAACAGGGGGATGACGGCCCGATGTCGTCCGTTGGCTTTTTACCCGCTGAAGGCTTTTTACCCGCTGAAGGCTCTTTACCTGCTGAAGGCTCTTTACCCGCTGAAGGCTCTTTACCCGCTGAAGGCTCTTTACCCGCTGAAGGCTCTTTACCCG
>CAMRBW010000019.1 GCA_947040555.1 uncultured Oceanospirillales bacterium
CCAGATCTATTCTAACCGGTTATTTGGGTTTTCAACATAGCGCGAGCCCAGTGCCGGCATAACCATCCCAGCCTAAAGTAAAATGGCGCGGGTCATGTATAGTCAAACACAAATTAAAAAGCAAAAAACAAAGGAGCAGCACTCCTCCTTTGTCCCTTATTACTTTTCTGGTGACGTTTAATTCTGTTTCAACAGGGCTTGGAGGTAGAGCATCTCCAATGCCACGGTGGCTCCCGCCAGCGCGGTAATACCGGCGTGGTCGTAGGCTGGAGCGACTTCCACCACATCCATGCCGACGATATTCAGCCCTTGCAGACCACGCAGAATATGCATGGCCCGGTCGGTGGTCAGACCACCACATACCGGAGTGCCGGTTCCCGGCGCATAGGCCGGGTCAAGGCTGTCTACGTCAAAGGTCAGGTAGACCGGATTATCACCCACCGTTTCACGCACCTTTGCCAAAATATCATCAACAGAAGTATTGTTGACGTAACCGGCATCGAGCACTTTGAACGGTGTGTTTACATGGTCGTACGTGGTGCGAATGCCCAACTGGATCGAGGCAGAAGCATCGATCAGGTTTTCAACCTGCGCATGATGGAACATGGTGCCGTGGTCAAATTTGCCACCCATATCGTAATCATCGGTATGGGCATCAAAGTGAATCAACGACATCCTGCCAAAATGTTTGGCGTGAGCACGGAGCAGTGGCAGCGTCACAAAGTGATCGCCACCAAAGCTCAACATCTTCTTGCCTGCCGCCAGCACCTGGTCCGCATGAAAGAACAATGTGTCGCTCATATCCTGAGCATTGCCACTCTCAAACACGATATCGCCACAGTCTACGATCGAAAGATGATCTTTCAGATCGAAGAACCATGGCCAGCGTTTGCCTTCCCAGGCCAGATTAACTGATGCCTTACGCACCGCTTCCGGCCCATGACGACTGCCGCTGCGCCCCGTTGTTGCCAGATCAAACGGAATGCCGGTAATCACCACATCCGCATCAGAATTGGCCGGGTCAAAATGCAACGGCTGTCGCAAAAAGCCAAACGCATTGGCGTACAGAGAGAAGTCTTCCCTTTTTCCCAGTGTTGTCATGCAGCTTTCCCGGTCAACCTCTCTGCGGCGATCACTTTGTGCTCTCCATGCTGGTAGTGGTTAAACGTCATGTCATAACCACACGGCAGAGCAATTTTACTTTCCGCCAAGCAAGTGAATCGCTCGTTCTCCAGCAGAGGGGCCAGTGCGTTAAAACCGATCAGATCCCAGCTACCGGGCTTCAGAGCATCCAGCATAATCTCCAGAATACCAGAGTCTTCCAGTTCCAAATTGGTCTCGAAGCTGACGTAGGAACTCTCTTCCTGAGGCGTGATATGAAAAGTCGCATAACGATCGCCCTTGATCGCATTCAGAGAATAGCCGAACGGTTCAAACAACCAGTCACGGATCTCAAAACCCGGCAAAATCTGATCCAGACAGAGCAGCTTGCGCACACCTTCCAGAGTCTGACCTTCACTGCGCAGATAATCAGCACCTTCACCCTTGATGTGATACATCAGCAGCTCGCTGGTTGTATCCCCCTGTTCAGGCTGATAAGGCTTGTTCAGATGGAAGATATAATTGTGGTGACTATCCAGATTGCCCAGACGATAAGCAGTACCATCCAGACGCTCACTTATCCGGTCAATATCTTCCTGGAAAGAGCTCTTCTGCAGATGAGACAGGTACTCATTCTTGCGCTGATAGCTGGCAAAAAGAATATTTTTGTCGCTTACATGGTCGCAAAAATAAAGGAATGCCTCGGCCAGAGTTGTGGTACCACAGGTCAACATCAGGAAGCGATCATCCCAAACGAACAGGCTGGACTCTGACAGCAGGTAGGCATCGCAATGCTCATTGCTGATGGTGTCGAGAATCTCAGCACAAGCATGGGCGACAACCTTCGTCCAGAAATCTTTGCCCAAAGCGCGCAGAGAACCAAATTCAGTGGAGGTAATTACCTCAATTTTTTTTTCCGATCCTTCGAAAAACATCACTGTTCATTGGCTCCAAAGTGTTCGAGATAGGTGTAGCCTTTCAGGCCTGCTTCCAGCTCCTCAAGAACAGAGGCGCGTTTTGATTCCGGTAGATACTTTTCAACAAGCTGCCGATAGGTCTCCAGAAAACTCTCGGGCTTCAGGTCGACATAACGAAGCACGTCTTCAACGGTATCACCCGGCTTATAATCAGAGACTTCAATACCACCCTGATCATTAATCCGCACCGATACCGTGTCTGTGTCGCCAAACAGGTTGTGCATATTGCCCAGTATTTCCTGATAGGCTCCCACCAGAAAAACGCCTATACGATAGGGTTTATCAGGGTGCCATGCCGGAACGGGCAATGTGGTTTCCAGCCCCTGACCATCCACACACTGGTCAATGGTGCCGTCGGAATCACAGGTCACATCCAGCATAACCGCACGTTTTTCCGGTGGCTGATCCAGACCGGAAAGTGGCAACACCGGGAACACCTGATCAATACCCCAGGCATCCGGCATTGACTGGAACAGGGAGAAGTTGACGTAGAATTTATCCGCCAGCTTTTCACTCAGCTCATCAATCACCGGACGGTGAGCACGGTTACGGGGAGAGAGGCGCTTGGACAGCTCATAGGCAATACGCAGATTGAGAGACTCTGCCCAGGCCCGCTGCTCCAGAGAGACCATCCCCATACCAAACAGGGTGTGAACTTCTACAAGGTCACTGTGACTGTCGTTGAACAGTTCAATCAGCGCTCGCTGCTCAATACCGTTGTTCAGGTCTTGCCAGGAGCTCCACATGTTGTGCAGTAACTGGGGGGCATCGGCTGCTGGAGGTTGTTGCTCCTGGGGCTCATAGCTTTCGACACCAACAACATCGGTGATCAGCACGGCATGGTGAGCGGTCAGATTACGACCAGATTCAGAGATAAGGCGGGGAGCAGGAATGTTGTACTGGGCACAGAGGTCGCCGATGGTGTAAACGATATTGTTTGCATATTCCTGTCGACTGTAGTTCATGGAGCAGGCGCTCTGGCTGCGAGTACCTTCGTAATCAACAGCCAGACCGCCACCAACATCAATACAGCGGATAGGTGCTCCCATACGATATAACTCGGCATAAACCCTTGCCAGTTCACTGACCCCCTGACGTATATCCCGGATATCGGCAATCTGGGAACCCAGATGGAAGTGCAGCAGCTGCAGGCAGTCCATCTTGCCCTGCTCGCGCAGGCGGTCCAGCACAATGAGTACCTGACTGGCCGAAAGCCCGAACTTGGATTTTTCACCGCCGCTGGCCTGCCACTTGCCCTTGCCCTGAGACGCCAGACGAATACGCAGACCCAACCGTGGTGTTACCCCCAGTTGTTCCGCTTCCTTCAGGACCATATCCAGCTCGGTCATCTTCTCCAGCACGATATAGACCTGGTGACCCAGCTGTTCACCGATCAGTGCCAGACGAATATATTCGCTGTCCTTGTAACCGTTGCAGACAATCACCGAGCTGGCACGGCTGGCCATAGCCAATACCGCCAACAGTTCCGGTTTGCTGCCTGCTTCCAGACCCAGTTGACGGTTCTGTTTAGCGGCCTGACTCTCCAGAATTTCCTCTACAACCAGGCGCTGCTGGTTAACCTTGATCGGGTAGACCGCCAGGTAATCATTCTGGTAACCGTACTCATGAATAGCCTGATTGAACGCATCGCAAAGTGTATTAACTCTGTCGTGCAATATCTCCGGGAAACGCACCAGAACAGGCAAAGACGCACCCTCCTGAATCAGTTTTTCGGTAATCGCATTCAGACTGATGGATGGTCGGTTTTCGGGCTGATAGACCACATTGCCATCATCGCTGATGTCAAAATAGCCCTGACTCCAATAACGAGCATTGTAAGTGGAGCGGGCTTCCGCCACGCTCCAGCTCTTATCGTCGGAGCTCAAGTGAGGAGTGAACTCATTAATCATTAACTGTCTGTACCGCCTGTTCTACGTAACGCGGAAGAGCAAACGCTGCCTGATGAACGGCAGGTGTGTAGTAACGGGTTTCAATGCCAGCGGCATTGAAACGGGCGGTCAGCTCTTCCAGAGAGACATGGCGAGACTCCGGATTGTTAGCACCCCAGGCGAAGGTCATGATGCCACCGGCGTAAGTGGGAACGGCAGCACTATAGAACCAGATGTCGTTCATGTAGTGCCCCAGACGACGGGCAGTGGTTTCCACCTCGTGCAACTGCATAAAGCAGACACCATTCTGAGCGACAAACATACCGTTTTCGGTCAGCAGCCGCTTGCAGCCAGCGTAAAAATCGGACGTGAACAGGACTTCGCCAGGGCCGATAGGATCGGTGCAGTCGGAGATAATCACATCGAAGCTGCCGTCTGGCGTCTTCTCACTATCGTTAACAAACTCGATACCGTCACAGATAACCAGATTTACCCGCGGATCGTCGTAAGCACCGGCAGAGTGGTTTGGCAGGAACTCCCGACACATATCCACCACAGCACTATCGATTTCAACCATGGTCACATGCTCAATAGTTTCGTGCTTCAGCACTTCACGGAGCATACCGCCGTCACCACCGCCGATGATCAGAACACGTTTGGCATTGCCGTGGGCAAGCACAGGTACGTGAGTCAGCATCTCGTGGTAAATAAACTCATCACGCTCGGTAGTCTGGATAACACCATCCAGAGCCATCATACGACCGAACTCTTTGTTTTCGAAAATCACCAGATGTTGATGGTCTGTTTTCTGTTCAAACAGCATCTTATCGACAGTGAAGTGTTGACCATAAGTCTCGTAGAGAGTCTCGGAGTAGAGGTTATCTTTCAGCATGGATTTTTCCTCAAATACTGAAATTACCAGCCACGGACTGGAGCTTTCGAAAAAAAGGGAGGGAACTTGCGGTTTGGAAACAGCCTTGTTCTTTAGTGTTTGTTTCTTATCGTAACGATTATAAATTCGTGCTCCGGTGACTTACCCACGACGAATGCCGTATTAGACGCAAAATCACCCATAAAATATACACGAATCGAGCAAATACTAACCATTACTACATAAGAAGACGGCATATTAGACCGGTAAAAAATCGGTATTACAATAGTCTTCGTCAATCGTTTTCAAGGTTGGGGATTATCCGCATAATGGAGTCAGATTAAACACATCTACACTCCCATCTTTAGTGGCTATGTATTTATTTTCGTCAATATTGTGTAAAATCCGCGGATTGCAACAACTACGCATTGCCGAAACAAACACTCCTTGGTAGTTTATGTTGGATTTTTTGTGTGCTGTTTGCGTAACCGAATTCTGGAAGAAGGAAGGCAGGGTTCGCAACTAGACCTGTCGGTAAGATGTTTACCTTTGCCTCCGGGCAGTAATTAGTGTTGATATGGCCATGACTAAAGAAAATATTCTGATCATCAACTGCGGCAGCTCCTCTCTGAAGTTTGCCGTGATCAACCCTAGCAGCGGTGAAGAGTTCATCAACGGCATTGCTGAGCGTCTAGGTGAAGCTGAAGCGTTCATCCGCTGGAAATTCCAGGGCAACAAAGAGAGCGAAACGCTGAATGGCGGCGCTCACGACGCAGCTGTTGAAGCTCTGCTGCACATGCTGGAAGCCAAGGGCCTGAAAGAAGGAATCGCCGCTGTTGGTCACCGTGTTGTTCACGGTGGTGAAACCTTCAAAGAGTCTTGCATCGTCACTAAAGAAGCTATGCAGGCTATCGAAGATTGCACACATCTGGCACCACTGCACAACCCTGCCAACCTGGTGGGTATCAAGGCTGCCCAGAAACACTTCCCTGGTCTGCCAATGACGGTGGTATTTGATACCTCTTTCCACCAATCCATGCCAGACAAAGCGTTCACCTACGCGGTTCCTTACAAGTTCTACCGTGAAAACGGTCTGCGTAAGTACGGCTTCCACGGCACCAGCTACCGCTTTGTGTCCCGTGCGGCCTGCGAAATGCTGGATCTGGACATCAGCAACAGCAAGATCCTGATCGCCCACCTGGGTAACGGTGCAAGCTGTGCGGCTGTTCTGAACGGCGAATCCATGGATACCACCATGGGCCTGACTCCGCTGGAAGGTCTGGTAATGGGTACTCGTTGCGGCAACATCGACGCCAACGTGTTCTCCTTCCTGAACAAGGAATACGGCTATTCCATCGAAGAGATCACCGACATTCTGAACAAGAAGTCCGGTCTGCTGGGTATCTCTGAACTGTCCAACGACTGCCGTGTAATCGAAGAAGCTTACATGGAAGGCAACAAGCAGGCGACTCTGGCTATGGACGTATTCTGCTACGTTCTGGCTAAGCAGCTGGCGGGTATGGCTGTTGCTACTGGCGGCGTTGACGCTCTGGCCTTCACTGGCGGTATCGGTGAGAACTCCGACATCATCCGTGGCAAGGTTGTCGAAGCACTGGCATTCCTGGGCTTCGAGCTGGACAAGCAGCGTAACCTGGATTGCCGCTTCGGTAACGAAGGCGTTATCTCTTCCGATACTTCCCGCGCCACTGCTCTGGTTGTATCTACCAACGAAGAGCTGATGATCGCCAAGGACACCGCTGCCCTGATCTCCTGATCCAAGGCTGCGATATCCTGAAAAAAAGCCGCCACTGCATTGCAGTGGCGGCTTTTTTTGTACGACATGTTCACAATGGGGAAATAAAAATCAGGCCGCTTTCTGATGCCCTGATGGGGCGTGATCGACTTCATCCTCCATAGTTTCAGTCTGACCACTATCCCGATACCCGCCCAAAAGTATCAGCGACGCCAGCGACAGAACACCACAGCCCGCCATAATCGCAGCCATAGGTACCGCTGTGCCATTATGCAGAACACCAACAAGACCGGCGGTAACACCACCAATACCGAAGCGCATGACACCGGCAGCCGCATTGGCCGTACCGGCGGTTTTGGGGAAGTGCTCCAGCGCCAGGGCATTTGCGTTCGGGCCGGTAAAACTCATCACGCCCACAAACAGCATACAAGGGATAACCACACCGGCTAGCCCACCAATACCGATACTGGCACTCAGCAATAATCCAAGGCCCGCTACGCAGGCAGCGCTACAGCCAAACAACAACAAATTACGCAATTCAAAACGCCCCATCAAGCGCATATTGATCAGGTTGCAGATCCCCATGGCAATAATATTCAGGGCGAACAGAAAACCGTAATTATCCGGGCTAACACCGAACAGTTCGATATAGACAAAGGGGGAGCCGCTGATAAAGGCAAACATGCCGCCAAAGAAAAAGCTGTGGGCGAGAATGCAGCTCATGGCGGGACGATGGCTGACCACACTCCAGTACGTTCTCCCCAGATCCCGTAACTTCATAGGAGATCGGCGATCATCCGGCAACGACTCCTTCAAACAGGTAAACGCCAGCACAAACGCCAGCACGCCCAAAAATGCCAGAAACAGGAACAGGCTCTGCCAGCCAGCCAGCTTCAGAAGCTGACCGCCGAGTATCGGTGCCACCAGCGGAGCGATCGTCATGACCAGCAAAATGGACGACAACACCCGCGCACACTGCTGCCGGGGAAACATATCCCGCACCATGGCAGGAATACAGACCGTGACCGCAGCACCAGACATGGCTTGCAAGACCCTGACCGCAATCAACTCATTCGCACTGCCTGCCATAGATGCCAGGAGATTGGTGACCACATAACCGATCATACCGGGCAGCATCACGTTCATCCGACCAAAACGATCAGAGAGTGGCCCAAAAATAACCTGTCCCATGGCGAAACCTATGGTGTAGGCGCTCAGGGTCAGCTGTATCCGCCCTTGAGGCTCTCCCATCTCACGGGCGATTGTGGGTAATGCCGGAAGATACAAGTCGATGGCCATGGGGCCAAGGCAGGTGATAATTCCGAGAATAATAACCAGCAACTGCCGGCTTCGGGGCGAATCGATGTCATACATTAAGAACTATCCAGTTCGAGAAATTGGAACGAGAGACAGAAAGCCAGAGGCTCAGATGCTATTTCTTCGCATTATTATGAAGATCGCCTGAAATTATCTGGGGTTTAGTTATTCGTTTTCAACAGGAAAAGTACTATTCACTCGAACAAAAAACGTCGCTCACACAGTAAACGACATCAATCAAAAGCTTACAGATGGTCGTTATGATAGCAACCTGCGGATATCAATCCTATTCTGAGTAAAGACCCATCATTGCTGATGACAGGTCTCTTGGTATTACAGAACACAATGAAAATTCACAAATAGCCTGTCAGGGAGAGAAACATGGCTTACGATGATGCCCCGGAACATGTGCAACTGGCTGTCAATATGATCCAGCAGATGGAAAGACTGGATTTTCCCGATGAAACTATTCTTGAAGCCTGTCTGCTGGTCATCCAGGACACACTGAACAATATGAATCGGGAAGAACGTGTGACCTGGCGCATCCGTCTGAGTGGCATTCTTAGCGCCCCGGCAGATAAAAAAAACCAGCAAGCAACGCTATAGTCTGTGGCACTGCGCTCATCCGGGCAGCCCATACTGCCGGAAAGAGGTGAGCGCACATTTCATCTCTTCCTTTCCGTTAAACCAAGAGACAGTATCAGTGGCTGACGTCAATCAGTTTTCTCTCACCAGCACCCTTGCTGGGTTTGCCTATATCGGACTTATCATATCTTTTGTACTGATCGTCATTATGCGTCGCAGGCCAGTTGGTGTCTCGCTGTCCTGGCTGCTGCTGCTATTTGTACTACCAGTGGCCGGTATCATTTTGTTCCTCATGTTTGGCACCCAGCGTCTCGGTAGCAAAAGGCTCCGAAGGGCAGAAGCGCTGGCGCCGACTTACTCAGACTGGATGAGACACCTCCGGCAGGTGCTATCTCTCCAACACTCCCAGAGTGAAGCCAGCACTCTCCGTCAAAACAGAGTGTATAGCCTTGCCGAGCACACCACCCGCATACCGGCGACCCCCGGCAATCAACTGATGCTATTCCACGATACCGATGACATATTCAAGCACCTGACACAGGATATAAACCATGCCAAAAGCAGCATCAATATGGAGTTTTATATCTGCGAAACCGGTGGCCGGGTTGATCGTGTTATAGAAGCCCTGGAAGCCGCTGCTCAAAGAGGTATCACCTGTCGGTTACTTTTGGATGCGGTGGGAAGCCACTCATTTTTGCGCAGCCAAATAGTACTGCGCCTACGGAAAGCGGGTATACAAGTTCAAATGTCTCTTCCTGTCGGCCCGGTACGCATGTTGTTTGAACGGATGGATCTGCGCAACCATCGCAAGCTGGTCATTATCGATGACGACATCGCCTGGACCGGCAGCCTCAATCTGGCTGATCCAATGTTGTTTAAACAAAATATGGGCGTTGGGCAGTGGGTAGATGCTGTCGTACGTATCCAGGGGCCGGCAGCGCATGTGAGCGGGGCCGTATTTCATTACGACTGGGCTATGGAGACAGGAGAAGAGATCCCCATTTATCACCAAACTTTCGTCTATCAACACAGTCTGGCGGAAAACAGCGTCTCCCTGCATGTGGTGCCATCCGGCCCAGGACCAGACAGAACCACTATCCACAGAGCACTATTGGCCGCTATCTATGAGAGTCAGAAGGAGCTTATTATCACCACGCCCTATCTGGTACCGGATGAGGCGCTGGTCACGGCGCTCTGCTCTGCGGCTATGCGTGGTGTTCGTGTGACGTTGATCACTCCCCAAAAAACCGATTCACGCATGGCTTACTATGCCAGTCGCTCCTTTTATGAAGACCTGTTGAATGCCGGCATTACCATCTTGCATTTTACGGAAGGATTGCTGCACACCAAATGTGTTCTGGTCGATCGGAAAACCGTTCTTTTCGGTACCGTTAATCTGGATATGCGTAGTGTCTGGCTCAATTTCGAGCTGACCCTGATCATCTACGACCAGGGCTTCGGGGAAAACGTAGCGAACCTGCTGAAGGAGTACATGAGCGCCTCCCAAAGTGTTTCTCCAGAAGCGTGGATGAAGCGGGGTCTTCTGGAAAAACTGCGGGAAAATTCGGCCCAACTGCTCAGCCCATTACTGTGACCTTGACCCTGAATGCATCAGTTAGGCTCAATCTGAGCACAGCATGAACCGCAGTACTGACAAACGAATCGCTTTAACCTGCATGGGTCGTAAACTCTCAGCTACAGCAATCAGACGAACGCAGCCGTACGGGAGATCAGCACCTCATCGAACGAAGAGCCATCCCTCACGCAGGAAATAATTAAATCAATAATATCCAACACACACTCACCATTATTGTGGCCGGTCATAAATCGGGCAGCCTGCTTTGCTTCCGCCGAGGCATTGGACATGGCAAAACTGTAGCCAGACTGTCTTAACATCTCCACATCATTGCCATTATCACCAAAGGTGATAACTTCACTGTCATCAATGTTTAAATGCTTTTGCAGCGCTTTCATCCCATGGGCCTTGTGAATGCCGGGGATGATCAGATCGACAAACTCATGCCCGCTGGTTACAGGAACAAGAATCCCGGATAAATCCCGGTGGGCAGCACTTGTCAGAGTTTCCTGACATTGCCCCTGAAGGTTAAGGGCAACCTTAAGAATCGTGTCGTCTATCTCGTTGTAAGAAGAGATTGTTTTCAGTCGTGAATAGTATTTTAAACTGGCCGCATAACCTTCCTCGGTCACAGTGCTCAGGATGTAAGCACTCTCTTTACCGCAAATCACGGTCCGATACAGGGGATAGTTTTCCAGAAACCGGTAGGTCGCCTCTACGGCATCAGCGGACAGATGATTGACATTCAGCTCACGATTTTCTGTCCAGACATAAGCACCATTTTCTGCAACAAAAGAGATGTCGTGGTCGAAGTCATCAAAAAAGCTCATCAACTTGAACAACTGGTTACCGCTGGCAACTGCAAAATGAATGTTCAACTGCTTTAATTGCTCATACTGAGCCTGGAAACGATGACGGTTGTAGGTTTTGTCATCAGTCAAAAACGTACCATCCATATCTACGGCAATCAGCTTGATAGACATTGTTGTTTATTGAAACCTCATCAAGGACTGTTCTGCCGCTACCTGTGTGTCCCTTTTGGCGCCAGTAAAGGAAGCAGTACCGATCAGACCAGTGAACCGCTAATAATTATAATCTGGGAACAGGAGCCGCTGGGATTGTAATAAAGTTCCCCGGATCAGGCACTAAAATACTACCCTTTAAAGACAACCCTGAGATGGTGACTAACAATCGTATTACCAACTGACCCTTTCTTTCCCAGAGAAGGCGGGGTTAAACTGAAAGTCCATGAAGGAGGGGAGAGCTATGATAAATAAAAAAAGCCCCAGTGCCATTAATGGCAACCAAGGATGTACTGAGACCCGTCATCAAGAGCTTTTAGAGATGTACCGGCACTCCGGCCAGACACCCCGCGAGTTCGTCGCCGACTGTCTTCAGAACCGTATGCTGTCCGGCGCTGATGCGATTGAATTGATGGAGGTACTTGTCGCAAAAACCACAACCCGCTCATTTGCCCTGGCCGATCTTACTGATGATGATCACTTCCGGCTGGGCTTCTACGAAACCACACTGGAAGATACCGAGAACAGCCCCATTTTCATCATGCAGCTCAATCATGAGCTGGTGAAACATTCAGAGGAGATACAAGTCTTTCTGGAACCCTTTGCCCGAGAGCTGGCAGAACTGATCAGCGAACATCAGGATGTCGAACTTCCTGAAGAGGTCAATCCCTCCACATCTCGCGCAGAAGCGATGGATACCATACTCGCATCGTTGCCTAACGATACATCGTCTCACTAACTCATCCCGCAGATCACTCAATCGTAAGATGCAAAAAAGCAGCCTGTTGGTTGCTTTTTTGTTATGTGTCGTTTAATCAGGCAGCCATAAACAGCATTCCCATCGACAAAACGAGCACAACCACCAGCAGCGGTGCAACCCACTTCAGGTAACGTTCATAGGGGATCTTCGCCAGAGCCAGACCGGCCACCAGATGACTCGCCGTAGGGGCAAAAATATTGATCCATCCGGAAGCAGACTGAAAAACCGTAATCATGATATCACGATTAACACCGGCAAAATCGGAGAGCGGCCCCATCAAAGGCATCGACACAGTAGCCAGACCAGACGTCGATGGAATAAAAAACGACAGCACGATATGGACAATATAAGCGACGACGGCAAACACACCACCAGAGTCAAGACCGGTAATCATGCTCTCAGCCCAGTGCAAGATGCTATCGATAATCATGCCATCATTCATAACCACGTAGATGCCACGGGCTATGGCAATGATCAGAGCAACGCCAATCAAATCTTTAGCACCGTCCAGAAAACTCTGGACGAATTCACCTTCCGGCATACGATTGATAAACGCGACCAGGACTGCAGACGCCAGGAACAACGCGGACAGCTCATCAAACCACCACCACAGTGTTGGGATAACGGTTATACCGAAATCTGCCCATGGTATTACGCTATAAATCATTATCAGGAAGGTGAAAAAGAAGACTGCCATGGTCAGCTTTCTGCTACCGGTAAAGTCCGCAGCCTGAGCGGGACGACTGAACTCATCATTAAATTCAATATCTGCCAGTATGGATGCGGATTGGTCAGCCTTCACTTTGGCGGCATACCGCATAACATAGAGAATGGCGGTAGTCTGAAGAACAAAGAACATCAGCAGTCGTAAACCAATACCGTCACCAATCTGCAGCCCGGCAAAACCGGAAGCGATGCCCGTTGCAAACGGGTTAACGGTGGAGCAGAGCACACCAATACCGGAGCCAAGCAGGATAATCCCTGCGGCAACCATTCGGTCATAACCTGCGGCACCGATCACTGGCAAAATCAGCACCCAGAAAGCGACCGTCTCTTCCGCCATACCAAAAGTGGAGCCACCGATACCAAACAGCAGCATCAGGATCGGGATCATAACCTGCTCCCGCCCTTTAAACCTGCTCACAACGGCAGCGACACCCGCATCCAGCGCCCCGCTCATCATGATGACCCCAAGGTAGCCACCAATAATCAGCACGAACAGCGCCACACTGACCGCTTTATGAAAGCCCTCTATGGGTGCAAGCAGGACATCAGCAAACCCCTGAGGGGATGACTCCAGCTCCTGGAACGTTCCCGGAACGGGTAGAAGACGCTCGTCGCCACTGTAATCGATGGATTCTGCCGCAGGAATTAACTGTCGGGTATCTGCCGTAAGATAATCATAGCGACCGGCAGGAATAATCCAGGTTAACAGGGCGACTATCCCGATGATGACAAACAGTATTGTGTACACTGTTGGCATCTGGAAGCCTTTCTTCTTGGGCGCACCACCTGCGCCTGACGTAACTGAGTTCATAGTTCTCCCTCATAACGCCGCGGCCAGCTCGCTGGCGAGGCGAATAGCCCGCTCGGCATCGAGTTCTCCAGCACGCTCCGCCCCGCCGACAAGGTGAAGCTGGCAGGTTTTGCTATCATCCTGCTCCAACTCTTTGTAGAGCACGTTGACGCTCACCTGCCCCGTGCATAGAACAATATGGTCAACATCAAGAACCCGACGTTCATTAACCGCTTCACTCTGTGTTCCGGCGGTGATCGTGATGTGCAGACCCTGGTCGTCGATCTTGTCGTAACTGACACCGCCAATGGTCTCCACGCCCTTCATTTTCACAACGGCGCGGTGTACCCAGCCTGACGTTTTATTGAGACCTTGGCCAAATCGGGATGTTTTCCGCTGTAGCATGTAGATCTTCCGTGGCGAGGGCAGAACATCGGCGGGCACCAGACCACCACGGGTTTCGTTACTGCCATCGACCCCCCATTCCCTCATCCATATCTCCTTATCGAGAGTGGGAGATGTGTTTTCATGGGTCAGGTACTCGCACATATCAAAACCGATACCACCAGCGCCCATAACGGCAACCTTACTCCCCGGTTTTATAGTGTTGCTCAGCACCTCCTGATAGGTGACCACCTTGGGATGATCGATACCGGGTATTTTTGGAATACGAGGGGCGACACCGCTGGCAATAACAACATCATCAAATCCCGATGTTCTCAGCATCTCAGCCGTTACTTTTGTATTAAGTCTGAGATCAATGTCGTGTAACTCAATCTGCTTCAGGTAATAGCGAATGGTTTCCCAAAACTCCTCTTTGCCGGGAATCTTGCAAGCGTAGTTGAACTGTCCACCAATTTCACCGGAAGCCTCAAACAGAGTGACTTTATGACCTCGCTGGGCGGCAACTGTCGCACAGGAAAGACCGGCAGGACCGGCACCAACAACAGCAATATTGCGAGCCTTTAAAACAGGTGTATAGAGCAATCGGGTTTCATGAGCAGCACGGGGATTGACCAGGCAACTGGCACGCTTGTTGGCAAAAACATTATCCAGACAGGCCTGATTGCAGGCTATACAAGTATTAATTTCATCGGTACGACCTTCGGCAGCTTTGTTGACCCATTCCGGATCAGCGAGGAAAGGGCGTGCCATGGAGATCATATCGGCGGCACCGGAACTAATAATGTCTTCGCCAACATCCGGCATATTGATGCGATTAGAAGCAACTACCGGAATGCCCACTGCGCTTTTTACACGGGCGGTCACCTCGGCAAATGCTGCGCGAGGAACAGAAGTTGCGATGGTGGGAACCCGGGCCTCATGCCAGCCAATACCGGTATTGAGCAGGGTCACTCCACTCTGCTCCAGCGCCTGTGCCAGCTCGATAACCTCTTCAATGGTCGAACCATCCTCAACAAGATCAAGCATGGAGATACGGAACATGATAATGAAATCGCTACCGACGGATTCCCTGATACGACGGACAACTTCTATCGGAAAGCGCATGCGTTTCTCATAGGTGCCGCCCCATTCATCAGTGCGATGATTGGTACGGGTGTTAAGCATCTGGCAAATGAAATAACCCTCGGAACCCATAATTTCAACGCCATCATAACCAGCCTTTCTCGCCAGCCTGGCACAGCGCACATAGTCGTCGATGGTTTTGTAAATACCCTTGCTGCTTAGCTCTCTGGGCTTGAATCTATTGATAGGCGCCTTGATAGCCGACGGCGCCACATTAAACGGGGTATAACCATAACGACCAGCATGAAGAATTTGCAGCAGAATCTTGCTCTCGGCCTCATGCACAGCAGTGGTCACTTTTTTATGGAAAGGTATCTGCCAACGGCTGACAAGTTTTGAACCAAAGGGAAGCAGATCTCCCGCACGATTGGGGGAAAAACCACCCGTGACAATAAGAGCCACGCCACCACGGGCTCGTTCAGCGAAGTAAGCCGCCATCTCATTGAAATGCCAGAGTCGATCTTCCAGACCAACGTGCATAGAGCCCATCATGACCCGATTTTTCAGCGTCGTGAAGCCAAGATCCAACGGTTGCATCAAGTGCGGATAGTAAAGGTTACCCATCGTTGCTAACTCACGTTTGTTATTATCTGCCGTTCATTGTTAGCCAATTATCGCTATATATCAAAAGAGCCCCGAAGGGCTCTTGATAGATTAAAGGTTCCAGCGGTGGAACTTCTCAAGCAGATTCAAGATTTTTTCCGGTGCGTGGGCTCGCTTCCACTCACCGGCTGCGTACTTGTTGGACTCGGACAGTGTCGGATAAATGTGGATAGTGCCCAGAATCTTGTTCAACCCCAGCCCCTGTTTCATGGCGGTGATATATTCAGTAATCAGCTCACCGGCATGATAACCAACAATGGTACAACCAAGAATCTTGTCCTTACCCGGCACAGTAAGAACTTTGATAAAGCCTTTGGCCTCGCCATCAGCCATTGCCCGATCAAGGTCGTCTATGCCGAAACGGGTCACTTCGTAGGCAATGCCCTGTGCCTTGGCCTCTTGCTCATTAAGGCCAACCCGTGCGACTTCCGGATCAATAAACGTCGCCCAAGGCATAACCGAATAGTTGACCTTGAACTTTTTAAAACGACCAAACAGGGCATTTACCGCGGCATACCATGCCTGGTGGGCAGCAGCATGGGTAAACTGGTAAGGTCCGGCCACATCACCGCAGGCGTAGATATTGGGGTACTTGGTTTGCAGATACTCATTCACCGTGAGCGTGCCGTTTGGATTGATTTCCAGCCCCAGATTTTCCATACCCAGTGAGGCGGTATTGGCCTTACGACCGAGCGCCAGCACCACCACATCAAATTCGATAGTGACAATTTTACCTTCAAACTTGTGTTTTGCCTCAAGCCACTGTCGCTCACCCTCTCGATGAAAGGCGACAGCTTCATGGTTGATACGCAGATCAATGCCGTCTTTGAGAAACTGAGCCATAACCGCTTCTGCTACATCGTCATCCTCTCTGGGAAGAATGCGAGCCGAACGATCCACCTGAATCACCTGAACGCCAAGGCGATGGAAGGCCTGGGAGAGTTCCGAGCCAATCGGACCACCGCCCAGAACCAACATGCGCGCGGGCTTCTCTCGCAAATTCCAGATGGTGTCTGACGTGTAGTAATTAACACTATCCAGCCCAGGAATCGGCGGAACAAATGGTTTCCCTCCGCTGGCAAGAATAATATTTTTTGCGGTAATAGTGCGATCTCCGGTCTTCACCTCCCAGGGGGAAACCAGCTTTGCCTCACCTTGTACACAGTCAACGCCGAGGCCGCTGTAGCGTTCGACAGAGTCGTGAGGTTCAACCTGCCGGATAATATTTTGTATCCGCTCCATTACGGCAGGAAAATCAACTTCCGCTGTCGCATGGGTAATACCGAACTCATCCGCACGCTGGATGTAATGATTGATGCGCGAGGAGCGAATCAGTGCCTTGCTGGGTACACAACCGGTATTCAGGCAGTCCCCCCCCATTTTGTCTCTTTCAACCAGGGTGACTTTGGCTTTTACGGCAGCGGCAATATAAGCGCTGACCAAGCCACCGGAACCGGCGCCAATGACCACAAGGTTGGTATCAAAGCTATCCGGCTTTTGGAAACCCTTGTACACCTTACGCTGGTTCAGGCGGGTCATAACTACTTTTGCTACCCATGGGAATGCCGCCAACAGCAGAAAGGAGAGAATCAACTCCGGCGTGGCGATACCCTTAACAGAAAACTCTTCAACCTGTCCCAGCTCCGCGCCGGCATTGACATAAACAGCAGTCCCCACCAGCATGCCTAATTGACTGACCCAATAAAACGTCCGTACACGTATTTTTGTCAGACCCATAACCAGATTGATAACCATGAACGGCACAGCGGGAATCAAGCGCAGGCTGAACAGATAGAAGGCCCCGTCCTTTTCAATGCCTTTGTTAACGGTGGTTAGATACTTGCTAAACTTGCTTTGAACCCAGTCCTGCAGCAGCGTGCGGGAGGCAAGCATCGCCAGAGTTGCGCCAATAGAGCTGGCAAACGAGATAATCAATACACCCTCAACAAAGCCAAACAGAGCTCCGCCAAACAGTGTCATAACAACGGCAACGGGAAGAGATAAAGCAGTGATAGCCACATAAATCGAGAAAAAAATCACTGTCGTGTAAATCGGATTACTTTCTTTAAGCCCTCTAAAAAAATCAAACGTTAAGTATTGTGAAAGTTCAAGTCCATGAAATATCGCAAGGGCTGTCACAATCACCACTAACAGCAATACTTTGGTAGCACGCATAGGCACCAAATTCCTATTTTACATGATGGGTGTATATCATATTAATTTTGCTGGCTCAGCATTGCACTCAAAATATTGTCAAAGACGATGGGAAAAATATCAGTGGCGACGATAATTAATGATATAAGGATCCATTTTATTAGCTTCCAAATAACTGAAAAGTACATCAATAGAAGAGTGCTCGGTGGCATTGTTGGCGGTGAGACGTACGGGGTTTCCGACCATATCATCATGAATAATCCAGTCGTTATTTGACCGGACAGCTGTTATATAGTGTCCACTTCCTATCGTTCCAGAATGAAGAATCATGGCAGCAGGCTGCATGGCAATATGCTCGACTTTTGACTCAGTATGTACAGGAAGGTTGATGATGCCGTCATTCTTTTTGAGCAATCGGCGAATCACGCCGACAATTTTTTTACCATTGTTTTTTTCATGATTGTGGTGGTAGAGTTTAAATTGAATGTTGACATGATTGAGTTCATTTGGTTCCCTATGACTAAAACATGAACGAACAACATTACCATCACCATCCTCAGTGCGACTGCACTCATAGTCTATGAGTTCGTTGATATTACTTATCTCCTTTTTTTTGAACTCTTCTATAGTGGGCATACCCACAGTGATAAAATTGTTACCATTTTCCGATTCGCTCCTGAAGTTACCTTCGCCATCACCGATTTGTTTTACTGATTCAAAATTAACTTCAAAATTAACGTTGCCACCATCATTATATTGATAATAAAACTCATCCAGAACAATGCTTAAAAATTCATGTACATCTTCATGCACACGGATATCACTCATTTTTGCTGGCAATGCATATCGCATACATCCATAAGGATTTATATGCTCGTTGAATGCTACGTAGAATGCCTGATAACGTCTGGACAACTCTTTTTTACCCTTCATGGAAACAATCGCCCTCATGAGGGCGACAAAAGTATTTCTAAAATTTTTAAAGACGTGTAACTGCGTTTCTAAGAACTCAGGCGCTTTTTCTAGTAACTGCCGTTCTTTTAACTGCTCTTCTAGTAACTGCTTTTTTGGTATTCTCTTTTTACGGAGAGAGATGTAGGAATTCTTCTTAATAGCCGTCAACTCATCCGACGATAAGACATGAGCAAGATATGCTAGTGCAGCATTCAAAAAGCAGTTATTGCCCCTATGGGGAAGAGTGTATTGGTTAGTAATCTGTTTGCGTGTAAAAATATCAAGGCCTGGCGGGGTAATCGTGGCAACAGCGCTTTCCTCGTCCTGGCATGCCTCCTCCGGACTTCCTCCTTTATTATTATAAGCCCCACCACCGCCATCACCGCCACCACCGCCACCACCATCATTGTTGTTTTGTGGATCCCATCCCATCCCTCTCAGAGCACTACCGACAACAGAAGTGCCGGCCACTCCAAAAGCGTTCAGACCTCGCGTTAACAGATGCTCTACCAGCAGATAGGATGCCGGGTAAAGCATCGTCGTCAGAACATCCGTTATCCACGGTTCAATTGTCATCATGACCGGACGCGCAGGTGATGATGATCCCTTTATTATCTCGGAGGGATTCACAGCTTTTGAATAGAGTTCCACTTGTTCGACGTTTGCGGGCATATAAAAAGTCTGTGCTACAAAGTTGTTGTTAGTCCAGGCCATGGACGCCCCGATACACAATTTGCCCTTATCGCAGTGCGAGAGTGGCAATAGATAACGGTCACCTTTCCGCTTCCCCTTCAGAGGAGACAAAATCAGGTTGTGCTCTTTGACCTCGTAGAGAAGATATTGCTTCTTTGGGGGGTGTGATTGCAGCATTAATAAGCCATCGCCACATGATTTTTCTTTTCCCTTCCAATTCTGCAAACATTGAAACAGGGATTCCAAAGCTGTGAGTCCGTTGTCCTGCAGCATACCGATGATCTCCGGTAATTTATTCCCTGTATCCATTTGTGACAGTGTTTTGCCCCAAGCAGGCACGCTCACCACCAACGTTTGGCCCTGCCCGTTTTCTAGAATGATCTCCACGGGCGTTCTTTTGCCACGCCAGCGAATTTCAAGGGAATCATTATCTAGCCTTATCATAGATTTCACTAACCGTTCCAGCGGCGTAGTCCCTTTCAAAGAATACTCGGACAGGCCCGTCAGGGATGAAGGCGGCATTCTGAAAACCAGTCGCTGGGGCAGCCGATGCCAATCCATATCTATGGAAAGGTACTTAGCCAGTAGCCTGTTATCTACAATATTTATGGGGGTTAACCGTTTTTGCTGTTTTCCATGTTGCTTGCGCATAAAGAGATAGCAACCAGAGAACACTAACGATGCCGAACGAGTGACTAAAGCCAATGTATCGTTACAACCCGATAAATCCAGCATTTTTGAGGCAAATGCCGCCACCCCACCAGCGAAGACGGCTTGAGCGATTCCGCGGCTCAGATGGCGGTCCTCAAAATAAAACCCCACGTCCGAGCTTAACTGCATCCATGATCCAGACGGGCTTTCACTGTAGGTCTCTGCTAGAGGATGGCCAGACTCGGCAAAGGTCACTGATAAATGCCACACACCACACAAGCCCAAAATAGCCGTACCCATCAGTTTTTGAAAAGCACATTTACAGCTCGATAGCGGCATTCATAGACTCCTGTAGATATAAAGAAGGAACCCAATAAGGTAGCAGTCTCTGCCATAACTGCGATTATTCCGTTTCATCTTACGTTTTAGCGTGTTTCAAGAGCTGGGGAAACAGGCCATAATAAGCACAAAGCTCAGCCCATGAATCGCTCTGGAGCCGCCGTGAATCCCGTTCATCGCCCTTTTCCTGCCAGTCGCCCTCGCCGTATGCGCCGCGATAATTTTTCCCGCCGACTCATGCGTGAGACCCGTCTCTCTGTCGATAATCTCATCTATCCGGTATTCGTGCTGGAAGGCCAAATGCTGCGTGAGCCGGTCTCCTCAATGCCCGGCGTTGAACGCTTGAGCCTTGATGAATTATTAAAAGATGCAGAAGAGTGGGTTGAGCTGGGCATTCCTGCGCTGGCGCTGTTTCCTGTGATTCCGGCGGAAAAAAAATGCCTGGAGGCCAAGGAGGCCTGGAATCCCGATGGACTGGTACCCAGAGCTATCCGGGCTTTAAAGTCGCATTTTCCGGAGCTGGGTATCATCACCGATGTCGCCCTTGACCCCTACACGATTCACGGTCAGGACGGTCTGATTGATGACACCGGCTATGTGATCAACGATGAAACCGTCACAGCCCTGATGAAACAGGCACTCTGCCATGCTGAGGCGGGTGCTGATATTGTCGCACCTTCGGACATGATGGATGGTCGCATAGGCGCGATCCGATCGGCCCTGGAAGAGGGTGGTCATATTCATACCCGCATCCTCGCTTACTCGGCCAAATATGCCTCCAGTTACTATGGCCCGTTCCGGGATGCCGTCGGCTCTGCAACTAACCTTGGTAAAGGGAACAAATATAGCTATCAGATGGATCCCGCTAACCGGCAAGAGGCCCTGCACGAAGTTGCCATGGATCTGGAAGAGGGGGCCGATATGGTGATGGTGAAACCGGGCATGCCTTATCTGGATGTCGTTCGCGATGTCAAAGAGAGCTTCGGGGTGCCCACCTTTGTCTACCAGGTCAGTGGTGAGTATGCCATGCATATGGCTGCTGCCGATAATGGCTGGCTGGATGGAGATGCTGTAATGATAGAGAGCCTGCTGGCGTGCCGCAGAGCGGGAGCCGATGCCATTCTGACCTATTTTGCGCCTCGCGCAGCCAAAGTCATTCGGGAACAGCGCTGAATAAAACGAACTCAGGCAGAACTCAGAAAGGGACGTTCTATTAAAGTTCTATTTAGGGAGACCTTATGCATGATGTGAAAGATGTCGGAATGACTGATCAACTTCCCGCCAAAATCGAAGAGGCACCGGAAGAATTTATCCAGCCCTTGCTGACAGATTATGATAACCCGGAGTATTACCTGAACCGGGAACTGAGCCACCTTCAATTTAATGTCCGGGTGCTGGAGCAGGCGCTAAACGAAGAGCATCCTCTGCTGGAGCGACTGCGCTTTCTGTTGATTTTTTCCAGCAATATGGATGAATTTTTCGAAATCCGGGTCGCCGGCCTGAAACGACAGATCGAATTTTCCAGAGAGCAGGTCGGGCTGGATGGTATGCGCCCCGCCGATGTCCTGAAAGAGATCAGTCGCATTACCCATAACCAGGTTGAGCGGCAATACAACATTCTGAACGAGGTTCTGTTACCAGAGCTGAGAAAAAGCAGCATTTTTTTTCTGCGCAGGAACGAGTTTACTGAAACCCAGAGAAGCTGGATCAAGACCTACTTTAATCAAGAGGTCATGCCGATCATCAGCCCCATCGGACTCGACCCTGCTCACCCCTTCCCACGCCTTGCCAATAAGATTCTCAACTTCATCGTGGAGCTGGAAGGTAAAGACGCCTTTGGCCGTGAAACCGGTATGGCCATTATCCCGGCCCCCCGATCCCTGCCCCGTGTTGTTCAGCTCCCCCGGCAAGTTTGCGATAAGGAGGGTGAACATTATATTTTTCTTTCCTCTATTATCCATCAGCATGCGGGTGACCTGTTCCCAGGCATGACGGTAAAAGGCTGCTATCAGTTCCGCTTAACCCGCAACAGTGATGTCAGCATCGAGAACGATGAGGTAGAAGACCTCGCAACCGCACTGCAAGGGGAGCTACACTCCCGCAGTTATGGTGACGAGGTGCGTCTTGAAGTCGTGGATAACTGCCCACGCTACCTCTCTGATGCACTGCTGAAACAATTTAACCTGACCGAAGAAAATCGCTACGAGATCAACGGGCCGGTCAACCTGACCCGTATGACGGATATCTGCAACAGCGAAAACCACTCGAATCTGCAGTTCGCGCCGTTCACGCCTGGTTATCCCAAGGGTCTTCCCAGCAAGAGCGATCGTCTGATGGAGGCCATCCGAAAAGACGACGTCCTGCTGCTGCACCCCTTCCAGTCATTCACCCCTGTCGTTGATATCCTGCGTCAGGCCGCCAAAGATCCTCAGGTTTTGGCCATCAAACAGACCCTCTACCGCACCGGTGCCCACTCCCAGATGGTCGATGCTCTGGTGGATGCGGCGCGTCATGGTAAAGAAGTCACTGTGGTCGTAGAGATTCGAGCCCGTTTCGATGAGGAGGAGAACCTCAAGCTCGCACGCCGTCTGCAGGAGGCCGGAGCCATCGTTGTGTATGGTGTAGTAGGTTACAAAACCCACGCCAAAATGATGCTGATTGTCCGCCGGGAAGGACGCAAAGTGGTGCGTTATGCCCACCTCGGCACCGGCAATTACCATCAGGCTAATGCCCGCCTTTACACGGACTACAGTCTGCTCACCTGCGATTCGGACATCACCAGCGATGTCCATAAAGTGTTCCAGCAACTCACCGGCATGGGCAAAACCGTACGGGTAAAGAAACTGTTCCACGCACCGTTCACGCTTAAAAAAGGCGTTATTGATCTGATCAATCAGGAAGCAGAGCGCGCCGCTGCCGGAGAGAAAGCCCATATCATTATCAAGATCAACTCCGTTACTGAGCCCCAAACCATCAAGGCGCTTTACAAAGCCTCTCAGGCGGGGGTGAAAGTGGATATGATCGTGCGCGGTATCTGTTGTCTGCGACCCGGCATTCCCGGTCTCTCCGACAATATCACCGTACGCTCGGTTATCGGTCGTTTCCTGGAGCATACCCGGGTGTTCTACTTCTATAACGGGGGCGAGGAAAGGGTCTATTGTGCCAGCGCCGATCTGATGACTCGTAATCTGGATCACCGGGTTGAGGCCTGCTTCCCGATTGAAAACCCGAAACTGGTTATCCGTGTGCGCAGGGAGCTGTCTGGCTATCTGTCCGACAATACCAGCAGCTACACCCTGACAGAAGAAGGTATCTACGAGCGCAGACAACCGGTGAGAAATCAGAAAGAGCGGAATGCCCAGACGACGTTGCTGGAAAATCTTTCCAGTTAGCCCCGCAGGAGGTGTATGGCGTGCGCCTCCTGTCTCATCCTCCCGAAATAAAACAATCCTTTGCTGGCGAAGCCAGACAGAACAGTTCATGAAACATGACTGACCAAATTTTTGGGTCGAATCATTCCCCCCTACTTTGGTGTAATAACAGGCATACCTCACCGCCCGACAAAAAATTTACCGCATAATACTATTGAACTTTTGCTACCCATTGAGCGTCTTATCTATTAAGGAATGCGTAAGCTTTGCTTTGATCCCCGTTGCTGCACGCGACACTCCTGCCGTTATAGGCATGAGAAGAGAAATGCAGAATTGAGAGCAATGCCCTCGCTCACGGAATACAGTCAATGGAGGACGTTATGAAACCAACCACTAATCCCGGGAAACAAAATACCACTGAAGTCGTAGGGGCATCTCAGGCTGCTCCTGCTCCTGAAGAAAATGAAAAAAAATCCGTCTGGAGGCGTTTTGTAGCAGCCGTCCGATATCCTGTCACCACACTCGATGAGAACTATCGGTCAGAGGATATGAGCCCTTCGAAAAAGGGTCTTTATGAGTTCGCGATAAAGTCATTACTTTTTGCAGAGGGTGTGATGAAAAGAGCGGGCCCAGTCGCCTTGGCCGTTTTTGCGGTTTCTGTGCCGATGCTTGCGGTTTGTGGGACGCTACTCACCTTCTCAATTTTGCCTGCCGCAATAATGTCTGGATGTCCTATTGCCGCCGCTGTTACTGAATTGGTCGGAATGGCTGGATCTGTTGCGATCGGTAGTTTGGCGCTGGGAGGCATTGCAGGTGTTGTAACATTTGCAGAACGTACTTTCCGGGAGTTGAAAAAAACAAGTCATGCGTTTGAAGATCCGAACAAACCGGGATCACCGGAAGGCCATGGGGGCGGTGGGAGCAATGACACTAAAAACTCTAAAATGGCATCCCGAAATCCAGAGAATATTGAGAGGATTGACTGGTCAGAACCTTCCAGTATGGATTATGCCGCCTGCCTTAATCCATTTATTATGCTATGGGCATTCAGTTTGTTTCGTTAGTAACCGGACAATCGTAATCAAATATTTTCTTCTCCGAAACCCGGTAGCACCGGGCCTCTGGAAATGGTCATATTTCAGAACTGTTAATCTGGCACATTGCCCGCTTTTTCTGCGTTCGCTCTCGTTGCTTGTATTCAGTATCAGCAAACAGATATTGTCTTTCCTCCCCAGAGCTGAGCAGGCACTGGGGCGAAGGAGAAAAAGCTGATAAAGGAAGGATTACTTGCGCTTCATGGACTGGAAGAATTCGACATTGGTCTTGGTGTGCTTCATGCGGTCCAGCAGGAATTCCACGGCAGAGGTTTCATCCATAGGGTGCAGCAACTTGCGCAGAATCCACATCCGCTGCAGCTCTTCGTCGGTGGTCAACAGATCTTCACGACGGGTGCCGGACTTGTTGATATGCATGGCTGGGAACACGCGCTTTTCCGCGATGCGACGGTCAAGGTGCAGTTCCATGTTACCGGTACCCTTGAACTCTTCGAAGATAACTTCATCCATCTTGGAGCCGGTGTCCACCAGAGCGGTTGCCAGGATGGTCAGACTGCCACCCTCTTCAATGTTACGGGCCGCACCGAAGAAACGCTTGGGACGTTCGAGAGCGTGAGCATCCACACCACCGGTCAGAACCTTACCGGAAGAGGGAATTACGGTGTTATAGGCACGCGCCAGACGGGTGATGGAATCCAGCAGGATAACAACATCTTTCTTGTGCTCAACCAGGCGTTTGGCCTTTTCCAACACCATCTCCGCAACCTGAACATGACGGGCAGGTGGTTCATCAAAGGTAGAGGCGACCACTTCACCATGCACGGAACGGGACATTTCAGTCACCTCTTCCGGACGCTCGTCAATCAGCAGAACAATCAGGTGACATTCTGGATTATTTCGAGCGATATTGGCCGCAATATGTTGCAGCATCAAAGTCTTACCAGCCTTTGGTGGAGAAACAATCAAACCACGCTGACCTTTACCAATAGGCGCAACCAGATCAATGATTCGACCGGTCAAATCCTCGGTGGCACCGTTACCCATTTCCATAATCAGACGTCTCTGGGGAAATAACGGGGTAAGGTTTTCAAAGAGGATTTTATTGCGGGCATTTTCTGGCTGGTCAAAGTTAATTTCATTAACTTTCAGGAGGGCAAAATAGCGCTCACCCTCTTTGGGAGGACGAATCTTGCCGGAAATGGTATCACCGGTACGTAGATTGAATCGTCGAATCTGGCTGGGTGAAACATAGATATCGTCAGGCCCGGCCAGATAGGAGCTGTCAGCAGAGCGCAGGAAACCAAAGCCATCCTGCAGGATCTCCAGAACACCATCCCCGTAGATGTCTTCGCCGCTGCGGGCATGACGTTTGAGAATGGTAAAAATGACATCCTGCTTGCGGGAACGGGCGAGGTTATCAAGCCCGATCTCTTCCGCGATTATCAGGAGATCAGGGACGCTCTTTTTCTTAAGCTCGGTGAGATGCATAACTGGCCGTGTGGGTTACTTTTCTGAAAGGGAAATATCTGTGGTTGTCGCTGGAAACTTCGGGCTTGAATTCGTTTTATAAATTTATAGGGTACTAGCCCGAGAACCTGTCCGCGTCACGAAAACTGTCTCTGTTTAACTGATACCACTGATTATCCAACAATGGTTTTCAACAACGGATTTTTAACAAATGGTCTCGAAAAACCCAGTTTCACTTCTATATGATCTAAGTCTGACAGAAACCAAATGAGAGCTACAGATGAGGCGGTTTTTTGTAAATCTATCACTGCGCCGCTGAAGCGTCCAGCGCTATTGCTGACAAAATAGTACGGAAGACAACAGAAAAGCAAGAAAAAAGATTTCTTTATCATTCTGCCTATTGCACTTCCGGCGGGAACGTGATTCGTGGGACGTACTGGCTGGCTAGCGGTAACTACCGACACAAACCAGCCAGAACAAAGCAGCCAACAGCCACTCGCCATGACGAGAAACTAGATGTTGCTATCGAGGAATGCCGTCAGCTGAGACTTAGACAGGGCACCCACTTTGGTGGCTTCCACGTTGCCGTTTTTAAACAGCATCAGGGTTGGAATACCACGGACATTATACTTCGGTGCAGTGACTTCATTTTCGTCAATGTTCAGCTTGCAAACCTTCAAACGATCTGCGTAATCCCGGGCAATTTCATCGAGAACCGGGGCAATCATTTTGCAGGGACCGCACCACTCAGCCCAGTAATCAACCAGTACTGGTATATCAGACTTAAGTACGTCCTCTTCAAAGCTATCGTCCGTGGTAGTGATGATATTGCTCATAGGATCTGTTCCTCGCTCTATATTTTAAGAGGCATTCGGTTGTACTGCAGGTTCGCAATCATAGCATTATGGCAATAAAGCGATAACCCCCGCCCTGATTCTACCTTCAAATATCAACACTGGCGATGCCCTCTGGTATGCTAAAGCACTTGAAGAAAACAAGGCACTAATTGACGATGAGTCCAGAGCATTCTGACCAGGTCGATGAATCACCGCTCATTGCAGCTATCGACCTAGGCTCCAACAGTTTTCATCTTATCGTGGCTCGTCTCGATCATGGCGAGCTGCGCCCTGTCGAGAGGCTGGGAGACAAGGTCCAGCTGGCGGCGGGCCTTGATCAGGACGATAATCTCACCGAAGAAGCCATAGAGCGCGGGCTGGCCTGTCTGCGTAAACTGGCTCAGTACTGCGCCGGCATGCCAGCCAATCGTATTCGGGCTGTTGGCACAAACACCCTGCGCAAGGCAAACAACAGTCAGTCGTTTGTCCAGCGTGCGGAGAAGATTCTCGGTCACCCGGTCGACATCATCGCGGGCCGGGAAGAGGCTCGCCTCATCTATCTCGGGGTCGCCCATACCCAATCCGACGACAGTGGCCGACAACTGGTGGTCGATATCGGTGGCGGCAGTACCGAATTTATCATTGGTGAACGCTTTGAGCCCCAAATACTGGAAAGCCTGCATATGGGCTGTGTCACCTGGACCAACCGGTATTTCGGGGATGGCAGGCTGACCGCAAAACAGTTTGACGAGGCCTACTATTGTGCCCGTCTTGAACTGATCCATATTGAACGGGCCTACCGTGATCATGGCTGGGACTACGCAACCGGCTCATCCGGCTCGATCAAAGCGGTTTACAATATTCTTTCCGAACGGGGCGAAGATGCCATCACCCGCAAAGGTCTGACGACACTGAAAAACGAGCTGCTCGCCTTCAAAAAGATCAGCCGCATCTCGTTTCCGGGGCTGAGGCCGGATCGCACAAGCATCTTCCCGGGCGGACTTGCGATTCTCTGCGCCCTTTTTGACAGTCTCAAAATTGAGCGAATGGGATTTTCAGAAGGCGCCCTGCGCGAAGGCCTGCTCTACGATATGGCGGGTCGCAGTAACCATGAAGATGTACGACAACGTACACTGGTTGCCCTGCAGAAGCGTTATCATGTCAACACCGAGTTCAGTGATCGCGTCCTTCAGAACCTGAATCATCTACTCGGTACCGCTAAAACATCCTGGCAGCTGGACGACGAAGATTGCGAGCTGGTACGCAGTGCCGCGATGGTGCATGAGGTGGGCATGGATATCTCCCACACCCAGTTCCATCGTCATGGCGCTTACATTATTAGCAACGCAGATCTGCTGGGCTTTACCAAACGACAGCAGCAGAATCTCTCCATGCTGGTTCGTGGGCACCGTCGCTCTCTGCCGATGCAATCGCTATACCAACTGCCGCGGAACGAGTGCCGACGCCTGTTGAAGCTGATCATTCTGCTGCGACTGGCCATCCTGCTCAGTCATACTCGTTCAACCAGCAAGGAATTGGGCTACACCTTTACGCTGAGCGGATTAAACATTACTTTCACATTCCCGGAGGGATGGATTGAGAAAAATCCACTGACCAGCGCCGACTTTGAGCAGGAAAGTTCCACCATTGCTCGTGCCGGTTACCGGCTCAATCTTGTCTAACCCCCCCCTTCTTTGCTCAGACCTGTACAAAAATGACGGTGCGGATATGTTCCCTCGCGCCATTTCTCTTACAATGGGCGGTTTATCAAACAATTTGGAGTACCCTCTGCTGTGGCCCGACTCAATGAGCGCCAGGAAGAAGCGGTTAAATACATCTCTGGCCCCCTGCTTGTGTTAGCCGGAGCCGGCAGTGGTAAAACCAGTGTTATCACCCAGAAGATCGCTTATCTTATTCAGGAGTGCGGTCTGAAGGGGCGCAATATTGTTGCCGTGACGTTTACCAACAAAGCCGCCCGTGAGATGAAAGAACGGGTAGGCAAACTGGTTGACCGGGTAGCGGCCCGTGGTCTTACGGTTTCGACCTTCCACAACCTGGGCATGAATATCATCCGCAAGGAGTGCAAAACCCTCGGCTTCAAGCCTGGATTCTCCATTTTTGACCAGCAGGATGCCCGCGCCCTGATCGCTGAACTGATGCACAAACATCTGACCGATGGCGAAGACAGTGTCGATATCGTCCAGCACACCATCTCCCACTGGAAGAATGATCTGGTCACGCCGCAGCAGGCACTGGATCACGTCCGTAACGAGCAGGATGACCTGGCCGCCCGAGTCTACGCCGCATATACCCGCACCCTGAAAGCCTACAATGCGGTCGATTTTGACGATTTGATTCTGCTCCCCGTGCAGCTGTTCGCCAACCATCCCGAGGTACTCGCCCGCTGGCAAAACAAGATTCACTACATGTTGGTTGATGAGTATCAGGACACCAACTCCAGCCAGTATCTGTTGGTCAAACAGCTGGTTGGTGAGCGAGCCAAGCTCACCGTCGTTGGTGATGATGATCAGTCTATCTACGCCTGGCGTGGCGCTCGTCCGGAGAATCTTGCCCAGCTTCAGGAGGATTATCCGGCTCTGAAACTGGTCAAGCTGGAACAGAACTATCGCTCAACCAGCCGTATACTGCGCGCAGCCAACGTACTGATCGCCAACAATCCGCACGTCTTTGAAAAACGACTGTGGAGTGATATGGGAGAAGGTGATGAGATTCGTGTCATCCGCACCCGTAACGAAGATAGCGAGGCCGAGCGGGTGGCCACGGAAATTCTTGCCCATCGTCTCAAGCACGACACCCCCTGGCATGATTTCGCGGTGCTCTACCGGGGCAACTTCCAGTCCCGACTGCTGGAAATGAAACTACAGGAGCACCAGATACCTTACAAAATCAACGGTGGCACCTCATTCTTCTCCCGTGCGGAGGTGAAAGATATGATGGCTTACCTGCGTCTGCTGGTGAACCCGGATGATGACAACGCCTTCCTGCGTATCGTAAACGTCCCCCGACGTGAAATTGGGGCCAGTACCCTGGAGAAGCTCGGCACTTATGCCAATGAGCGCCATGTCAGTCTTTATACGGCCTGTCATGAGCTGGGGCTGGAGCAGGTCATGGAGAGGCGTTACGTCGAGAAGCTGCGGCAGTTTACCCACTGGATGGACACTATCGCCCGCATTAGTGATGCCGAGCCGATGAAGGCTGTTAACCTTCTGATCACCGAGAGTGATTACGAGAGCTGGCTCTACCAGAACACCAAAAGCGATTCTGTTGCCGAAAAGCGCATGGGTAACATCAATTTTCTGGTCGGCTCCATTCAGAAAACCCTCGAGCGGGCTGACGAAGAGGCCAGCCTTGACGATGCCATTACCCGCCTGATTCTCCGCGACATAATGGAGCGTCAGGAGGAAGAAGACGACGATGACAAAGTCCAGCTTCTGACCCTGCACGCCTCTAAAGGGCTGGAATATCCCCATGTGTTTATGGTGGGTATGGAAGAAGATCTGCTGCCCCACAGAACCAGCATTGAAGAGGATAACATCGAAGAAGAACGGCGGCTGACGTATGTGGGTATTACCCGTGCTCGCAAACAACTGGTGATGACACTGACGGCCACGCGCCGACAGTATGGCGAAAATCTGGATACCACCCCCAGCCGTTTTCTCGATGAACTGCCTCAGGAAGACCTGATTTATGAAGGTTGGGAGCAGCGCTCCACACCGGAGCAGCGCCATGCCAGAGGTCGGGAAGCGATCAGTGACATTCTCAAGGGGTTGGAGTTTTAACGTTCACCCATAACGAAAAAGGCTGCCACGGGCAGCCTTTGAACTCATTCCCACGGGGAACCGTGGGTGAACTCTTAAGCGACCAGAACACCCTTCAATTTTTTCAGGGCGTTCTTTTCCAGCTGGCGAATACGCTCAGCGGAAACATGATATTTGGCGGCCAATTCATGCAGGGTGGCCTTGCCCTCTTCATTCAGCCAACGGCTCTTGAGAATATCCTGACTGCGCTCATCCAACTCGTCCAGAGCCTCTTGCAGGCGAGAGGTGGAATCCTGAGTCCAATCGGCATCTTCGAGTATCAGGGAAGGATCAGCCGCCTGGTCTTCCAGATAGTAAGCCGGTGCCTGATAGCTGTTGTCTTCGTCATCCATAATGCCGTCAAAGGGGGTATCCTGACCGGCCATTCGGCTCTCCATCTCCTGAACGACAGATGGATCTACACCGAGATCTTGAGCGACCGCTTTAGTCTCTGCCTGATTCAGCCAGGCCAAACGTTTTTTGCTGGAACGGAGGTTAAAGAACAGTTTGCGCTGGGATTTTGTGGTCGCAACCTTCACGATCCGCCAGTTACGCAGAATAAACTCGTGCATTTCCGCTTTGATCCAGTGAACGGCAAACGATACCAGTCGAACACCCATCTCAGGATTGAAGCGACGAACAGCCTTCATCAGACCAATATTACCCTCCTGAATCAGGTCTGCCTGAGGCAGGCCATATCCGGAATAGCTTTTGGCAATGTGCACAACAAAACGAAGGTGTGACATAACGAGCTGACGTGCAGCTTCGAGATCATCCTCAAAGTAAAGACGTTCGGCCAGCGCCTTCTCCTGGTCGATGGACAGCACAGCAATACTGCTGACAGTCTGGATATAAGCTTCAAGATTCTGGCCAGGTGTCAGTGCATCAACCGGCTGCAGACTGGTTGCCATTCAGGGCCTCCATTTGTTTGTTTGGTTCGTAGTGTATCACTAATTTTCTTGGACAAAGAATAGCCTGAAAAGTTCTCCAACTTATTGCTTAATGTCACTCTCACTTCTCGATTTGTAACACTTGCTACACAGACTCGCTGCATAGCCAGCATAACCAACAGGTAAGAAGTTCAGGGCGCAATTTGCCGCAGCTGACGCCAGCTGGCCAGCCATGCCCCGAGAATACCCATCAAGGCTCCCCCACCAATCAGCAGCAAACTTGTGGTACTGTCAGGCGGGCCGGGACGGAAACTACTCTGATAAAGTACCGCCAACTCCGTAGCGGGGCCAGATACCATAAACCAAAGCGAGCTTATAATCAGCCAGCACAATACCCCCCCGGCAAGGCCGTACCAGAGGCCGCTGTACAGAAAGGGCAAAATAACAAAGGCGTCAGAGCCACCAACTAATTTGATAACCCGAATCTCATCACTGCGACTCACAACCAGCAAACGAATGGTGTTACCAATAATAAGAAGGACCGCAGCACAAATAAGCAGAGATAACCCGATAAGGACTCTCTCACCCAGTTCCAGCATCGCATCAAGGCGCTTGAGCCAGGCGCTATCGACCCGCACTTCAACAACACCACCGGTACGCTTGAGACGATTTTTCAGACTGTCGATCGCCAGCGGTGAGGTGTCTTTCGGCTCGACCTCAATCACCCCCGGCAGCGGGTTGTTTTCCAACAGCCGCAAAGCTTCACCAAGCCCTGAATACTCTTCGAAATCAGCAAGCCCTTTCGATGGCGAGATATAAACCGCCGATTGAATGGCCGTGTCACGCATAAGATCAGCGCACAGACGCAGAGCCTGTTTGTCATCGATCCCACTGTCCAGATAGAGAGAGACCCGTGCAGAGGCAATATTTTCACCGCCTGCCGCCATTTTCAAATTAGCAAGCATGACCGAAAATGATGCGGGCAGAGCAAGCGCGACCCCAAGAACCATAATCGTCATCAGGCTTGCCACTGGTGTCAGCGCCAAACGTTTCAGAGCGTCACTGCCCATGCGCCAGTTGAGCCGCCAAAAACTTTTCCAGGTGCCGGCTTTATGCTTTCCCTGAGACCCTGCGTGTGTTCGGGAGGTTCTGCGGCCTTGTTTTTGGGAGCCCCTGGCATGACGAGATTCTTTTTTCCCAATAATCATTGAACGCACTCCCCGGCAGAGATCAGACGTCCTTTTTCAAGCGTGATAACCCGATGCCCCATTCTCTGTACAAGACCCAGGTTGTGGGACGCGATCAGAACGGTCATGCCCGCCTGATTGAAATGTTCAAAGCGCTGCATAATATCCGCAGACAACTCGGGATCGAGATTACCGGTAGGTTCATCCGCCAGCAAAACCGCAGGACGCCCAACAAGAGCCCGGGCAATACCCACGCGTTGCTGCTCACCACTGGAGAGGCACTCAGGATTGAGCTTTTCATAGTTCAACAAGCCGACCATATCCAAAGCCGCCCTGACCCGTCGACCGATGTCATTGTAGTCAAATCCCGCCACCAGAAGGGGAATCGCGACATTGTCGTAAACCGAGCGGTCAAAAAGCAGCTGATGGTCCTGAAACACAGCCCCCACACTGCGACGCAGAGCAGGCACCTGCTTGCGATGCAGTTGGGAGAGTCGGTATCCCCCCACTTTGACCTGACCACCATTAGGCCGCTCCATCAGCATGATCAGTTTCAGCAACGTGCTCTTCCCTGCACCGGAGTGTCCGGTCAGGAAAGCCATCTCCCCACGGGCTAGATGCAGATTGATATTCTCAAGCGCAACATGGCCGTTAGGGAACCGTTTGTAGACATTTTCAAAAATTATCATCGGCTACTCCCTGCCCACGCCGCTGCGGCTGTGCCTGTGGGATTACCTTTTTAAATATCCAGGTCTGCGAACAGTGCGTCCACGAACTCCGTGGCGCTAAACGGACGCAAATCGGAAACCTGTTCCCCGACACCGAGGAAACGAATGGGTAACTGCATCTCCTGAGACAGCGCAAAGGTGACTCCCCCTTTCGCAGTACCATCCAGTTTGGTAAGCGCCATACCCGTCAGACCCACGGTTTCATCAAACAGTCGCGCCTGATTCAAAGCGTTCTGTCCTGTTCCTGCATCGATTACCAGCAGCACCTCATGGGGTGCTTCAGGATCGATCTTGGCCAGAACACGCTTTATTTTTTTGAGCTCTTCCATCAGGTGGTCTTTGTTATGGAGACGACCTGCGGTATCCGCAATCAATACATCAGCATTACGGGCTTTGGCTGCCTGGAAAGCATCAAAGAGAACAGAGGCGCTGTCTGCGCCGGTATGCTGAGCGATCACCGGAATATCATTACGCTCACCCCATACCTGCAGCTGCTCCACAGCTGCGGCACGGAAGGTATCACCGGCAGCCAGCATGACCTTGTGGCCGTCCCTCTTGAACTGGTAGGCCATCTTGCCAATGGTCGTGGTTTTGCCAACACCATTCACACCGACAACCAGAATTACAAAGGGTTTTTTACCCGCATCAATCACCAGCGGTTTGTCAGCAGGCTCAAGGATTTTGACCATCTCTGCTTTCAGGGAAGAGACCAGGGCGTTAGCATCATCGAGCTCCCCGTAGCCGACACTACCCGTGAGACCATCAATAATCCGGCGGGTCGCCTCTATACCCACATCAGAGATCAGCAGCTGGGTTTCCAACTCTTCCAGCAGCTCATCATCAATCTCTTTCTTACCGATAAAGATCGTGGTCATGCCCTCAACCAGAGAGGCACGGGTTTTGGCCAGACCGGACTTCATGCGGCTAAAAAAGCCACCTGAACCCTTCTTTTCAGCAGGTTCGGCTTGTACAACCGGCTCATCGGCTACCACCGGAGCAAGCGGTTCAGCAGCAACCGATATAATCTCTTCGGCCCTGACTGTCTCTTCGACTTCTACAGCTTTCTCGGCGGGAGTTTCGTCTTCAACTACCGGAGCGACTGTCTGTTCCGTTGCTTCAACCTGAGAAACCTCCTGAGTCTCTACGGCTGTCACTTCAGCACGATCTACAGGCTCTGCCGGCACAGCAGGCTCACTGGCAGTGGCCGCAGAATCCGGTTTTATAGAATCTTCAGCGCTCTGTTTCTGCGCTTCATCGGATTTCCGACCCCATGGCCAGAAGCGGCGCTTGGCCGTCTCGTCTTTTTTAGAACCAAACATCGTATTTGCTAATTCCAGAATCCCGCAGAGGAGTGCGGGTTTAATCAACCCGCAATATTAACACCATCCAGCAGGTCTGGCAGCCTGAAACGGAACGAACGCAGGACGCACACAAAACTTACCCGATACTCGTGTGGAAAAACTCAAGTCACCATACAGGCTGTCAGGTATGCATTCCCACGGGGACCGTGGGAACGAGATGGGGAAGCCTCATGCGTAACTTGCGTGATTCCATATACTGGTCTTGTCTTTCTCCGTCACTTTATTCTCATCAAGATGTAGTTACGTACTATGGAAATTGGTCATTTAAGCAGTTTTGCACCACAGGTGCTGGCTCTATGTTCTATGTTATTTTTTGCCGCTGTGGTGCTGATGGCATTACAGCGATGTCAGTTCCCCTATACGATTGGTCTGGTGATTGCCGGGCTTGGCACCGGTATTCTGGTCGAGGTCATTGCGCCCTACGGCATCCTTGAACTTGGTACCATGCGCAACAGTATCACCCTAAGCCACGACCTGATCCTCTACATATTGCTCCCGCCACTGGTCTATGAAGCCAGCCTCGCCATAGATATCCGTATGCTGAAAAGCAACCTTGTGCCGATCATGTTATTGGCCGTTGTGGGGCTATTGATATCGACATTAATTATTGGCGTACTGCTCGACCAGCTCACTCCCCTCATGCTGATGCCGGCTCTGGTTTTCGGTGCCCTGATCTCTGCGACTGACCCCGTTGCCGTTATTGCACTGTTCAAGGAGCTAAAAACCCCCGAACGCCTGACACTGCTGATGGATGGCGAGAGCCTGTTTAACGATGCCACCGCCATTGTTATGTTTCAGGTGATGCTGGGGCTGATGGTCGCTCCCAGCATGTCTGAAACTACGGTACTCAACGCTATATGGGATTTTGTGCGCGTCTTTTTCGGGGGCGCCCTCGTCGGGGCCGGCGTCGGACTGGTTACCTCCCTGATCGCCAATCTGCAATCTGCCGACCGTAATGTACAGATCAGCCTCTCTATCGTGGCCGCCTGGGGCAGCTTTGTGCTGGCTGACCACTATCTTGGCCTTTCCGGAGTGATGTCCTGTGTAGCGGCGGGTCTTGTCGGCGGCTACTACGCCAGAACCCGACTGGGTATGCGGGTACTGTTGTTCACCGACAGATGGTGGTCTTACGCAACATTTCTGGCTAACACCTACGTCTTCCTGCTGCTGGGTCTGCAGGAGGAGCTCCTGTTCAGAGATAGCGTAACGCCCTCACTGGGTTCATTGATGATCACCATTATGGTGGTATTGGTGGCGCGTCTGGCGGTGATCTATCTGCTGATTCCCAGCTATAACATGGGGGCAAAAAAGCTGGGGAAAGAGAAAAAACAGATTAGTCCCGCCTATCAGTTCATCATGTTCTGGGGCGGCTTACGGGGAGCAATACCTATGGCACTGATACTGTCACTCCCTGCTGACTTTCCTCAGTACGGACTCATCTTCAATATGACACTGGCGGTGATTCTCTGGACACTATTGGTTCAGGGAACAACTATGAAACTGGTCTGCAAAAAGCTGCTTGATAAAGATCTGGCGACCCAAACTGCTACCGGGCACAAATAAAAATACATGTGATGGCTGATATGCACAGGGTAGTGGTCAAGACCCTGTACTAACCTTCCCTGACTTGGATGGCGGGGAAGGTATCTCTGTTTAAATAGCATCAGACTGCATAACAACGCCTCAAACCGCTACGATATTAACGCCCAATAAGGCGTGATACTCAAAATTGCCATCGCCATGATAAAATGGGCTTTTGCCAGATTAAGCCAGACCTGTTATGTCTACACGCCGTCCGAACCGTACCCCCTCTCAATCCAAAGCCTCTCCACAAACAACCAGGCATGCAGGCACCGGAAAACTGCGTATCGTTGGGGGCGAATGGCGCAGCCGCCAACTGCCGGTGGCCAATGTTGAAGGTCTTCGTCCGACACCGGACCGCATTCGTGAGACGTTGTACAGCTGGCTGACCGGCTGGGTTGCCGGGGCTCGCTGTCTCGATGCCTTCTCCGGCACCGGGGCTCTTGGTCTTGAAGCGCTCTCCCGGGGGGCAGAACACACGACATTTATCGAATACTCGCCCATTGCCGCCAAGCTGCTGAAAGAGAACCTGGCTATCCTGAAATGCACCACGGGAGAGGTTATTCATACGGATGCCCTTCAGTGGCTCAATCAGAAAGCCACGCAACCGTTTAATCTGGTTTTTCTGGATCCACCTTTTCATAAAGGCATGGTGGCACCGGTCTGCGAGAAACTGCACAGCAACGGCTATCTGAGTGATAACGCCCTGGTTTATATCGAATCGGAAGTGGCTCTGGGTGTGCCTGAGGTTCCCGCCCATTGGCAGCTTTGGAAGGAGAAAACCGCCGGGCAGGTGACTTGTCGTCTGTTTCGAGCGGGTTGATTGAATGGATAACTGGCACAGTCTTCTGTGCCAATCATTAGATCATCTGGCAACTAACGAGTCCCATTAAAAGTATGTTGCTGTGCTAACACGCTCCCCCAGCAATTCCCGCTCTTTCCTGTATCCCTTGATCCGTAAGGGCTGTAGAGCAGATCTTTTTCCCTTCTTCGTACGATTTTGAGCTGGTTTCTGGTAGCTGATGACGCTTGTCACCGTGGGACATAGTCTGTGTCGTTTTGGTTTCTACCGCTGTCGCATAAAGCCCTTAATTCCTCTACCGCTTTTTCAAGCTCCTTATAGTCGTTATTCAACAGGCCCTGCTCTTCTTTAAGTTTCAGCGTACCCTGAAGAATCCCATACATGGAGGACCGTGCATCGTATTTCTGTGTCTTATCACTTATCTTCTCAACACTTTCTTTGAACTCAGCTATTTGCTCTTTCAGTTCATTGCATAGTTCCACAGTATTATTATTTATCGAGGCCAGCTTTCTGGTAGTGACAACAATTTTATCTTTAATCGTTATGTCCTCAGTACTGCTGGAGACAAACGTTTGTTGATTCGCTGTTGGTGTTGTGGTGCTCCCATTGATCGTACTTGTGATCTCACTATATTCCGGTGCTTTATCCGGTTCGATAACAACATGACTCTCCAGCTTAATGCTCTGTGCATTATCGTTTTTAATCTCCCCAAATTTAGACGAGAAAGCAGGAGTAAACTCCGAGGTATAGGTGATGGTTACCTTATTATTGTCATCAAGCTCAACATTGATGTCGTTCTTTGTGCCCTGCGGCTCTAGCTTCCCCCACTGGTTTCCCCACTCCGGAACCTCATCCATAAAGGCCTTTTCGTAGCATTTGTGCATATGCTCAATTTCTATTCCGTTTAAATGGGATAGCACATGCGCCCTCTGATCAAAAGGTAAGTCTTCCAGAAAATCCCAAATTTTATTTTCACCCGTTTTGATAAGCTTCTCATTTCCCAGGATATTTTCTTCAAGTTTGCCACCACTGCTTGCAATAAGGTTTTTCACAGTGAAGTCAAGCGTAAGAAAATCCTTTTTAGTCCGGGCGAGGAGTTGGGGTGGATTTTCAAATCCAGGCATTGTTCGGGCTTTCTCTGGGGATTCCTGCTGGAACTTCTCCAAGGATTTCAATTCAGCCTTATCAATCCTGTGATCACCCTCCGTTTGTGCTCGAATGATAGAAGAAGCCTTCACTTCAATGGGGTGACTACCGGAGAAGAGTTTCTCGAAGGGCTGTGATGATTCCATGGCCTGTTTGGCAGGATCGCTGAGTAGCTTCAGCAGAGACTGGACTTTCCTTTTATCGTCCCCTGAGATAGGTTCTCCATTTGCGAATGCTCCATACTTCCTGACTCTATTCAACGTCCCCTCAATCTTTGCGTGCAGCCCAGAGAGAGCTTTAAACAATACAGCAGGATTGTTCTGATGTTTTTGCTCTAGCTCTTTTACATACTGATTTATCTGTTCCTCCAGTTTACGGCGCTGCCCTGGAAATACTTTCTTTACTATTGGAATAAGTGCTGAGACCGCCTCCTGAATCTTTATCTCAGGATCACCACTGGGTTTGCTGATACTATGGGTTTGCTCCTTCGCTACCAGGGTAATATTGCGTTCCTTCTCTATGTATTCCGGCCCTGAAGGAACCTTGGCCGAAGAACCGGACAAATGGAGAAAAAAACTTTTCACCATCCCGCCGACGAACTGGATAACTTTTGAAAATCTGGTAACCGTTCTGGAATTTCTACCCAATAGCGGCTGTTTTTCCGTTGGCGCTGGTGTCTGAGTAGTGACAGGTCTTGACGAATTGTTATTGATGCCATTATTGCTCATTGCGACTCTTCCCTCTGTACGATGAACTATTATTTTCAGCATAGGAAACAACACCGCTGTTGTTTTACCTTTTCAACCTTCCGATTAATAATAAGCCAATTTTCAGCCGCACTGACGGAAAGACCGAAACAATTATGGCAACGACTCTTGAAGCAACAGATGAGACAATCGCTCAGGAATTATCCTCCCTGAAGACTGTTTTCGAACGTCAAAAACAGGCTTCCCGCACGGCCTCCATACCCTCCCGGGAAGAGCGTATCCGGACTCTGCAGCGTCTGAAACAGGTGCTGCTGGATAATCAGGAGGCTATTGCTGCAACCATTAGCGAAGATTTTTCCGGTCGTTCACGGGAAGAGACCCTGATCGGTGAGCTGATGCCCATCGCCCAAAACATCAATACCACCTGCAAGAAGCTGGCGAAGTGGATGAAGCCCAATAAACGCCGTGTGGGCTGGCATCTGCAGCCGGCAAAAGCTGTCGTCCATTATCAGCCTTTGGGTGTCGTTGGCATTATTGTGCCCTGGAACTATCCGGTTCAGCTGGCGGTTATGCCGATGATCAGCGTTCTGGCCGCTGGCAACCGGGTGATGGTGAAGATGTCTGAGCGAGTTCCTGCAACAGCGGCTCTTTTTGCCCAGCTGATGGCGGATCATTTTACCAATGATCTGATTGCCGTTATTGAGGGCGAGGCCGATGTCGCCGCCGAATTCAGCCAACTACCTTTTGATCACCTGCTGTTTACCGGCTCCACTCAGGTAGGGCGCAGAGTGATGAAGGCTGCGGCCGAAAATCTTACTCCGGTCACTTTGGAGCTTGGCGGAAAATCTCCGGTTATTATTGCTGATGATGCTGATCTGACTGAGGCGGCTGAACGAATCTGCTTTGGTAAGTCATTTAATAGCGGCCAAACCTGCATCGCTCCCGACTACGTTCTCTGTCCGCGGGACAAACAGAATGCGTTGATTGAAGCCTTGCATCTGGCATTCACCAAAATGTACCCCAAACTGGCCGGCAACCGTGACTACACCAGCATTATCGATAACGATCTCCACCAACGCCTGCACGCACTGATTGACGAAGCCAGAGAGGCCGGAGCCGAAGTGCATGTGATTGGGGAAGAGTGCATTGATGACGGCAGTCGCCGCATGCCTCTCCATATTATTACCGGTGCCAGCGATCATTTAACCGTTATGCAGGAGGAAATTTTTGGCCCTATTCTGCCGGTGATTCCTTACGATAATCTGAATGATGCGCTGGACTACATCAATGATCGCCCCCGCCCCCTGGGGCTCTATCTGTTCAGCCACGATGAGCAGGTACAACAGCAGGTGCTGGAACTGACCCACTCCGGCGGTGTCTGTATTAATGACACTCTACTTCAAGTGGCCGTGGACGATATGCCCTTTGGTGGCATTGGCCCCTCGGGGATGGGACACTACCACGGTCATGAAGGCTTTCTGACCTTCTCTAAGACCAAGGGTACGTTCTACAAGGGCAAACCAAACACCACGAAGTTGCTGTATCCTCCTTATGGTGGGCTGTTGGGTAAACTGATCATCAAGCTGTTTATTCGGTAAGTCAAAAAAGTGAAAATATCCGGTCTTGTGCAGAAGCCTGTGGTTGGTTAGCATCGCCGGTTTTTATGTCAGCTGTACAAAAACATGAGGATCCAATGGCCTTGAAGAGAACCGTTATTTATCCGGGAACGTTCGACCCCATTACGATGGGACACTGCGATCTGGTGGAACGTGCTGCCCTGCTATTCGACCGGGTCATCATCGCTGTTGCCGACAGTCCGAAAAAGCGTCCTCTGTTCGATCTGGATGAGCGCGTCACCATGGCGCAAGAGGCAACGGCTCATATTGGCAATGTTGAGGTGCAGGGCTTTAGCAACCTGCTGGTCGACTTTGCCCGTGATGTGGGTGCGGGCGTGATCCTGCGTGGCCTGCGAGCGGTTTCCGATTTCGAATACGAATTCCAGCTGGCCAATATGAACCGCGCCCTGGCACCGGACGTGGAGAGTCTGTTCCTGACCCCTTCGGAGAGGTTCTCCTATATCTCCTCGACACTGGTTCGGGAGATTGCAGCATTGCAGGGGGATATCTCCAAGTTTGTCACACCTTCTGTAGAAGCCGCTCTGATCCAGAAGTTCGGCACCAAAAAAACTGATTGATCAGTTAAGCATTGAGATAACTATGGCCCTTATTATTACCGACGACTGTATCAACTGTGACGTCTGCGAGCCGGAGTGCCCTAACAGCGCCATCTCGCCAGGGGAAGAGATTTACGAGATCGATCCCAACCTGTGCACAGAGTGTGTCGGTCACTACGACAAACCCCAGTGTCAGATGGTCTGTCCGGTTGACTGTATCCCCAAAGATCCGGATAACGTCGAGACCAGAGATGAGCTGATGGGAAAGTACCTGATTATTACGGGTAACGCCTGACTTCAAAAGCTGCACTGTCCATTGAAACTTGTTATCAGACTCAGTCTATGCCGGTTACTCCTCGCCTGACAGGGCGAGGATTGTGGCGGCTCCCCGCCAGCGGAGAAGCCTTGTTATTGGCTCCTGGTTTCATGTTTGCCTGTGCCGGTAAGCTCTTCAGAAGCTTTGGCGAATCATCTTTTGATCCTACTCAATGCAATACTGTGGACAGTTTTTCAAGAACAAAGTTCACGCGGGACAAGGCCTGCGGGTGGGGGCTGGTATTTAATAGCCAGTCTGGGTCAGAGCAGAGTTGCCTATAAATACCCTATAAGGCTGCAACCCCCGGAATCCCTGAGCAAAAACTGTCCAAAGTATTGTTATATCGTAACTATTCAGCACCCCTAAAATTTCTTCGTGCCCATGCAGATACCTTTAATTA
>CAMRBW010000020.1 GCA_947040555.1 uncultured Oceanospirillales bacterium
CTTCAGCAACAACTTCTTCAGCAGCCACTTCAGCTTCTGCGAACTCAACCTGCTGGCCACGTGTTTCCAGAATGGTATCAGCAGCGCTGGTCAGGTACAGCTGGATGGCGCGGATGGCGTCATCGTTACCTGGGATAACCATATTAACGCCGTCTGGGTTGCTGTTGGTATCAACGATACCAATAACGGGGATACCCAGCTTGTTGGCTTCCTGGATAGCGATCTTTTCGTGATCAACGTCGATCACGAACAGTGCGTCAGGCAGGCCGCCCATTTCCTTGATACCGCCCAGAGAGCGTTCCAGCTTCTCCAGCTGACGGCTGCGCATCAGCGCTTCTTTCTTGGTCAGCTTCTCGAAGGTACCGTCTTCACGCTGAACTTCCAGGTCACGCAGACGACGTACAGACTGACGAATAGTCTTGTAGTTGGTCAGCATGCCGCCCAGCCAGCGGTGATCAACGTAAGGCATGCCACAACGCTGAGATTGCTCACGGATGTGCTTGCCGGCAGCACGCTTGGTGCCAACGAACATGATCTTGTTCTTGCCTTCAGCCAGCTTCTGGATGAAATCCAGAGCGCTGTTGAACGCAGGAAGAGTGTGTTCAAGGTTGATGATATGGATTTTGTTACGAGCGCCAAAGATGTACTTACCCATCTTTGGATTCCAGTAACGGGTCTGGTGACCGAAATGTACACCAGCCTTCAGCATCTCGCGCATGGTTACGTGTGCCATGACTTTAACTCCTGAGGGGTTATGCCTCCATACACCCCATAATCCGACCCTCTATAGCCTCAAAACAGGCCATGGGGCACCCCGGATCACGTGTCGGTATATGTGCGATTTTTGTAAATTACAGTTTTATCTGTGCATGATTCCCATGCACAGCGCGGTTTTATACCATAAAGAGGGCAGCGTCGCTAGGGGCTGTTAACGTTTTGTCATGTCGCCCGGTCAGACAGAAAGCCCTTCTTCGTTACATCAGGCCGCACAATTTGTCCGGCAGTGGGGCAGTGCGATAGCGTTCAGGAAAGATCTACTCAAACGGTATAATCAGTTCAAGCTCGGGAAAGGCGGCGTACACATCCCCCGCAGAAGCTCTTTCAAACAGAAGTTTCACGTTGGGCCCGGCATCCATAGTGGCGTAAACCTGCACACCATCTTCGCGCAACTGCCAGACCTTCTGCAACGCCTGCACCGACTCCGGCTGCCAGTACAAGAGTGGCGGCCAGGAGGCGAGCATGGTGGCATGCATGGCCATGGCGTTCTGTTCGGCCGTTGAGCCCAGCAGGGTGAAATCCCTCTGAACAATAGCGTGTTCCAACCGGGCAATATCCCGCCGGGCCTGTTCCGGCCAGCTGCCGTAGAGAATGGCACTGTCTACCGTGCGCTGCATGCCTTCGCGGGAGCCGGTCTTTTTCGCTTCGCCGGTTAAAGTCAACAATCCCAGCCGCAACTCCGGCCAGGACTCTGGCAAGGGGCGGGCAAAGCTATCCATACCATCCCCACGCACACCTTTGTGCCAGCGGACAAAACCGTTATAAATAGAGCGACAGGCGCTGCCGCTGCCGAGGCGAGCCAGTATAGAGAGTTGCTCATCATCCAGCTGCAGACCATAGAGACCAGAAAGCGCCCTGGTCAGTGCTGCAAAACCAGAAGCCGATGAGGCCAGCCCGGCACCGGTCGCCACATCGTTGCGGGTTTCTACCCGCAAAAAGCCCGGCACGGTCGCGCGGAACAGATCAATATGAGCAACGACCTTCTTATGGAAGCGGGAGCCCGCATCAACAGCAGTGCCATTCAGAAAAACCTCATCGCCCCCGGCATTCGGCAAGCGGGTCAGGCGAGTGGTCGAACCCTTGCCAGCCAATGCGACCGACAGTGAATCATTCACCGGCAGGTTCAGGGTGGCGTTGCGCTTGCCCCAATACTTGCACAGGGCAATATTGACCGGCGCAAAAGCTTCAAAAGTCGCCACCGGGTCCGGCATACACTCAGCCAGCAGCTGCGCCGCTACATCATTTTGGGTCAGATTCAACATAGACTCCACATTTGCTTACCGTCACCGGCAAACGTTCGTAACCTTCCAGCTCGACGATTTCAGCCTCATCTCTGAACAGGGCGACCACACAGTCACCCAGACCGGAACCGGATATCTTGACCCCCAGCGCCCCCTTATCCCGCAACTGGTAAACCAGGGAGGCCAGCGTTTTATCACTGACGCCCAAACTATCCAGAAGACCGTGGTACAGGTTCATACAGCGACCAAGACGGGAAAGATTCCGTTCACGAATAGCCCCGGTCGCCTGCTGAGTGCACTCGTTCATCACACGGTAAAGATGGTCATACAGAGAGGGCAGCACAGAGCGCTCTTTACGCACCCGGGCAATAACCTCAGAGGTCGGTGTTTTGTAACCAGAAAAATAGAGGGCGATGGGTAGATCTTCGGCCAGGGAGGTGACCGTGCGCGTATCCGGCCGGTACAGAATCGTACCCCCATAAATACTGGCGACCAGATCCGTTCCGGAGCCGCCGCCCTGCACACTTTGTACAACGGCGAGACACTCATCCATCAGCGTGCGCTCTTTCATCGGCAATCCGCAGATGGCACGAAAAGCCGCCGCAACGGCAACCGTCAGGGCCGCTGAAGAGCCTAAGCCGACCTCATGGGAGAAATCTGAAGTAATGGTAATATCAACACCCGACGGCAACCGGTTAGTCCAGCGTTCAAGCAGTGCCAGCACAAAGCGGTGCACGGAATTTTTGGTCAGATGATCAAGCCGGGTGTGCAGATCACCCAGTGCCGAGTAGATAAAAACGTCACGATCTTCCCGCAACACCACCTCAACCTTCAAGCGTGCTTCAACCGCACAGGCTATGGCTGCACCACCGGAAAGAACCGCATGCTCTCCAAACAACATTGTGCTGCCCGGAGCCGAGACAATGACTTTTTTCACTGTGTTGTTCACATTCTTATTAGCGGGGAAATTTCACAAAACAAGACAGCCCCCCAGCAGTCATGAGCGAGAAATGCTGCTTACCCCAGCTAATGGCAATGGGGGGATGGCATTTTTGCGGCAGAAAATGCGCCAGAAAAAACCGACCAGAACCTACCATGCCCAACATACACACAAAAGCCTCCCTTTTCATCCCGTACGTGGAATAAAGTGTCAGGACTGCTCTTCAGAAGCGATCTGACAGGGTGCCTTTCAGCGTGCCTGTCCGAACATCACGATGCGTTGTGTTTCAGAAAAAAACAGACATGGCACAAGGTCTAAAGTTGCGTGTGTCAGCACAGCCGCACACCGAGAGGATCACACTGTAAACGGGTCACTGGAAAACCGTACTCACGACAGAGGACGTCAACCGGCTGATCACTCTGCACCAACAGAAAACCGGCTTTCTCCCCAAGCACCGCACCGGCACCACTGACTTTGCCTACCGCATTATAACGGGAACGCAGATCATCAATGAAACGTTGTACCGTGGCAGGTACAACACCAATGTCCACTAATAGCTGATGGTTACGGAACAGATACTCTTTGAGAGCAGCGTTATCCCGGCACAAGAGCGCCTGCTCCAGACCGGTAATAACGCTGTGAAATTCGTTCCAGATGGTACTTGTACCGAACCGGCGACGTACTTCCGTGACACACTGACCGGTGCTGACTTCGGGGGCACCGGAGTTGACCAGATACCAGTTCAGCTCCGGCAGTTTGTCGAGAGGCTCGACCTGACCCTGCTCGATACGAATCAGACCGCCGTGAACGGTCACCATCGGATCGATGGTGCTGTTACAGCCATGCTGCAGCCTCTCACTCTGGCTGACCAGCTGGAACAGAGCCATTTTATCCAGCGTGACACCGTAATAAGCAGACACCGCCATCAGCACAGCGGCCACTGTGGCTGCTGACGAGCCCATACCGGAGCCTATGGGGATATCGGAGGTCAAAATAATCTCGATACCGCCACCATGCGCACGGCCATAATGGCTGAACAGCATGGCGACAGCATAGAGATAGAGCTGCCCCGCTCCAGGCAAAACATCGGTGATCTGTTTAGCCCCGGCCAGATAGTTCTGATAGCGGTCGTCTGTGGTCAGACGCAGCGCTTCCAGCCCGGCAAGGGGGCTCTCTGCCAGACAGCGACCATTACCAAGGCAAAGTCGTACAGATGATTCTGTCATCCCTCGCACATGACAATGGGCATGGATATTGACGGCAATGGCCAGTGCCGGCGTACCATAGACGACAGAGTGTTCACCAGAGATGATAATTTTACCCGGAGCGATCGCTCTCATCCGTTACCCGTCCTATCTTTACTCGCCCACTTCCGTGTAAACACGCTTATGGTCATGAACCCCGGCAAGACGGTAGCGACCTGCCGCCTCTTCTGCGAAGTCATGGGTACCGCCATCCTGAGGACAGGAGCGGCCAAAGTGTGTCGTGTAGGCCTGGTAATCAAGTTCCTGTCGCGCTTCCAGCATCGCCAGATGATCCTCACGGCGGGAGTACTCACGGTAGCCTGGCCGAACGGTCCCTGAGAAAAACTCTCCCACACATCCCGAGCCATAACTGAACAGTCCGATATGCTGACCAGACAGATCCTCACCATCGTGCTCCAGCAAAGAAGCAATACCGATATAGAGGGCTGCACTGTAGCTGTTACCAATCTGACGGCTATAGAGCAGACCGGCACCGATCTGCCGCTCCAGCAACTCTTCGGGCATGGAAACCCCGTTGGTCACGGCCAGCTTGCGATGCGCTTTTTCCGCCATCTTGGTAAACGGCAGGTGGTAACAGAAACGGGCAAACTGATCGAAGGCCAGACCCCCGTCCTCCCGATAGTTCTTCCAGCTCTGCCGCAGCGCCTTGAGATAGATCATGGTGGAGTACTTGCCATCCACCAGGGCGGTGTCCATATAGTTCGGACGCCAGAAATCCATCACATCTTCGCTGTAGCAGCCACTTTCCGGATGCACATCCAGCAGCCGCGGATCACGCTTGATGATACAGGCCACCGCGCCACAGCCCTGGGTTGCCTCACCGGGCGTCCCCAAGCCGTAACGGGCGATATCAGAAGCGATCACCAGCACCTGGTCGTTCGGTTTGCGCGCGACCATTCCGCAGGCAAGCTGCAAAGCGGCCGTGGCACTGTAACAGGCCTGTTTCAACTCCACGACCCGGCAGTTTGAACCCAGCTTTAGAAGACGATGTACGTAGACACCCGCCGCCTTGGACTGGTCAATACCGGACTCGGTGGCAAACAGTACGGTAGAGATTTGATCCCTGTTAGCCTCTGTGATTAACGGATGGGCAGCGTTGGCTGCCAGCGTTACGATATCTTCATCCTGCGCAGGAACACTCATGCGATCCTGCCCAAGGCCTATCCGGTACTTATCCGGATTCTCCCCATTATGCGCTGCCAATGAAGTAAGCGGCAGGTACATGCCGGAGGAGTAAAAACTGATGTCATCAATACCGACGGACATAATACTCTTCAGGTACAATCGCCCAGAATTAGTCTTTCATTGCCGTATAAATGGGCAATATCCGGCACACCCAACAGGAACATGGCTGTAATAAACTCACGCCTGAGGGCTTCTATGGTTTCCACCACCCGGTCTGCAGACTCCATGGCTGGCTTGAGCAACGGGGCAGCCATCCCGCAAAAACGGGCGCCGAGTATAACAGACTTGGCCATATCGACACCGTTTCTCAGACCGCCGCTGGCAATTATCTGCACTTTATCCCGATAGGGAGCGGCCTGTCTTAAAGCCATCGGCGTTGGGATACCCCAATCCTGAAACAGCATGCCGAGGTTGTGTCTGTCCTGTGAGCGCAGGTGTTCAATCCGGCTCCAGGAGGTTCCTCCCTGACCGGCGACATCGATAAACTCAATACCCTGCGCTACAAGCCCGACAATATCCTGTTCGGAGAATCCGCAACCTACCTCTTTGATAAGCAGTGGATACTCCAGTTGACGACGAATGTCGCCAATTTTAGCAAGCAAACCGGAGAAATTGGTATCCCCTTCTGGCTGCACAGCTTCCTGCAAAGCATTCAGATGCAAATAGAGGCCATCCGCATCAAGCTGCTCCACCGCTGCACGACACTGGTCAATCCCGAAACCGTAATTCAACTGCACCGCACCAATATTGGCAAGTAGCAGCACATCCGGCGCAAACCGGCGCAGTTCAAAACTGCGTCTGGCTGCGGCATGCTCAAACATGACCCGCTGGGAGCCAACCGCCAGGGCGACTCCCGTCTGTTGAGCAGCCATCGCCAGGTTCTGGTTAATGGTTCGCACCAGCTCATGATCACCCCCCGTCATCGAGGAGATCAGCAGCGGAAAAGAGAGCTTTCGACCAAGAACCTCCACCGAAGGGTCTATGCTGGCAAGATCCAGCTCCGGCAGCGCCCTGTGGGTTAGCTGTATTTGGTCAAAATAGCGGCCATCACGATCGGTGCCGCTATCTTGCTCAATCATGCGAATATGTTCAACCTTGCGACTGTTGGTCTGCATGGCTTCAACGCTCAAACTTGAGATGAGCGGCCATCAGTTCGCCCGGATTGGTTTGGGCGGCCAGCAGTGAAAGTTCACCGCACAGTACACAGGCCGCACAGATAATCGCCAGACGGCGAGCATTCTCACCGGGAGCGCGCTCTTCCCGACAGCCCATCAATCTGAGATTGTCATCCACAAAGTCCAGCCCTTCACTGCCGCCTTTGCCGTTACCGACGGTGCCGACAATCAGGTTGGGCAGGCTGACCGAGAAGTAAAGATCGCCATCACGCACTTCCGCGTGCACGATGCCCTGGGAACCCTCGACAATATTGGCCGCATCCTGACCAGTGGCCAGATAGAACGCCAGCAACATATTGGCAAAGTGGGCATTGGCACTGCGCAGACCACCGGCCAGCATCGTGCCAATCAGGTTCTTTTTGATGTTAAGATCGACCACTGCTTCCGGCGTGGTGTTCAAGCGACGCTTGCACAGGGCACGGGGAATGGTGACCTCACAGACCACATTCTTGCCACGACCGAGAATACCGTTGACCGCGGAGGCCTTTTTGTCGGTGCAGTAGTTGGCAGAGATTGAGGTGTACTTGAGCTGGGGATACTGCCCCAGAATCCAGTTCTGCAGGTTCTCGGAGGCCAGCGTCACCATATTATGGCCGGAGGCATCACCGGTGGTGAACTCCAACCGAATATAGAGCATATTGCCGACAATCTGGTTGTGCAGGTTGATCAAGGTGGCAAAACGGCTGGACTCTCGCACCACCCTGTTCATTTCATCGATACGGCCGGAAATACTCCGCCAGGCCGTCAAAGCCTGAGTAGCATCCTCCGCCTCCAATAGAATGGATCGGGTCATACGCTCATCAATGAGTGTCGCTTTGATGCCTCCCGCCAGAGACGTAACACGCGCACCGCGCCCCACCGAGGGCCACAGCGGTGTTTCATATGTTGCCAGAGGCAGCATGACATTATCATCGACACTATCGCCGACGATTCGGACGGGACCCACTAACCGCATGGGTATCAGGGCCTGAGTGATTTTATGTTGAGACATATTCCGGAAATCGTCCTTCAGAATAGCTTGCCTGACCCTATCCTGAGGGCACTTTACAGTTGCTATAACAGTGAGTGCCACAGTTGGGGGAGCGACATCATACCAGAACGTTTTGCATTTCGCTCTGACAGGATTGCAAGCAGGCGTTACCTACTACCGAACCCTCTGGAGTCCGGTCATTTCAGCCGTTGGCAGGGGTTAGAGATCCACCTTCTTCTTATCTTGTATCTCCAGCAGCTCATACTCGTACAAACTGGCATCTGCCGGGGCATTGCTCTCGGTAAACCGTTGTGTCCGTTTGATTTTCAGCGTGTATTCATAGCCCTCAACAAAGTCGAAACCCTGGATGGTGTTATAAAATAACGAGCCATCAACCACCAGACACTTCATCGGAGCCACGCCATGACAATCCACTTTCTGTGGCGCTACCGTGACCTCCATCACCTCTTTGGCATCAACGGCATCATCGCTGCTGGTCTCCCTCTCACTCACAGTACAACCCGCCAAAAACAACATAAATGGGACGAATAGACATCTTTTCATCGCTAGCCATTCCTGATAAATAATTTTCGCAATATACCATTAAATGCCGGTAACGGAATTGCCCTTGTGCCGATTGCGTCAGACTGAATTTGGTAGCAACCGGGGTAAAATGTCTCTACTCAGGGCGTTGCGGGGGCTAATGAATCCATTAATGCTCTTTCTCTATGGCAGGCGGAGAGGGTGGGGGGAGCGGAGAGAATGGGAAGGCGGTGGTGAAAAGCTTTGTGAATACTTTGTTTTCATAGCGATTCCATCCAATTTCAATATTTTTAAATGTGCTGCCACTTGCCCCGAAGATAGCATAGCTAAATACAACCCTTAAGAAGTCGTTGTAGCCGCGATTTCTATTAGGTTCAGCCCAGAAATTAACATATTGATACCCTTTGATACCACGGGAAACATCGCCCAAATCAATAGACTCAATAATGGCAGGCCTGTTTTGGTTAGGCCTGTCCTGGTTAGGCCTGTCCTGGTTGCTTGTGCTTGTGCTTGTGTTCACTATAAAGAGATACTCTTTTCCACCCCAGGCGGAGGGCGATAAACCTTCAGTCCAAAATACAAGCTCGGGCTTTTGATCAAAATCGATATCTACCCAGCGAATGGCATCATCACTTATGTTTTTTGATATATTTTCTAATCGCGGAAGAACGTCCGTCTGGTAGTATTCTTTGAACTCTTGGCTATAGCTGTCTAGCTCTTCTGCATTAAGTGCCACTTTTTTATAAATAGCATTTTGCAGCTGACCGATTATCTCTCGACCCTTTTCTATATCGGCAAAAACTGAGTGTGAAAAAAAAAGACATGTCACAAGAAATAGCTGAATGATGTTTTGTTTAAACATGGGACATTCTATTCCTCAAAGTTAACGGCAACAGGGAAATGGGATATCATCTTGAGCCTTAATGCTGACTACAGGATAACAAACGTCTACTCGATTAACACAACAATAACTTGATGTGGGCTTCAACACTCACGCATAGAAGTCAGGACCTGATCTGACGCTACATACATCTGAATACTGGCAAGTATCAGCTCAGGCCCAGACTTCTACATGCCTTTATAACCAACAAACATGATAACCAACAATCATAATAACCGACAATCATACGCAAAACGCATTTTCGATTATCCAGCCACAAACTGGCGTTGGCTGATAAACTTGTTATGTATTCGTATCTTCAGCCTTTTTAACCCGTATTTTACTGCTACCGATAGTTTTGTTATTTAGATTTTTGATGGCGGCTTTCGCCTCTCCTGACTTTGGCATCTCAACAAAACCAAAGCCTTTAGATGCGCCACTCTCTTGGTCGATAACCAAATCGCAAGATTGAACTGCACCGAATTGCTGAAACAAATTTTTCAGCTCTTCTTCTGTAGTTAATCGATCCAAGTTACGTATTAATAATTTCATAGATATTCCGATCGGGAATTATTCATTAAGGATAAGCTTTCGTCTATTTCCGTAATGCTCGGCTCTTTGGCGATCATTAAGAGGCGCGGATTTTTGAACAAAAGGCGTGACACTTTTGACTATCCAACAGCAGTAGATTCCACTTATTGCCTGAACCCAGCCCCGTACGATAATACATGCAGCTGACTCCGGCCAACGATACCAGATTCAGGCTCTCCATGGGCAGAATTATCTAAAAAAAAGATCACAGAAACTTCAGGTGCCAGCGCCCTGTGACAGGACAGTTGTCGCCTCTCTCCCCCATCAGCCCTGCTCTCCTCGCTTAAGGCACCTACTTTTGCTGTCTTTTCGTTAACCTTCAGATCTGGGAATATCTGGTAAGAGAACCTCTCCCTTCTCGCTGGATTCAAGCAATAAGTGCCGCACGCCAGCGCTATCTGACGCTGTAGGCTGGATTAGTGCTAATGACTTGCCATCGATCTTTATCTTGCCCTTTTAGCAAGCACCCAATGTGCAAGAAACAACAATAGGCCAATAAGCAAAATAATGAGTTTTTGAGCTATACCTTGAAGTGCCTGCCGTTGCTCTGCATTTATTATCTGCTTATATTCTGAGATACGTTTTTCTGTGAGTTTATTGCCTGCAGGCAACTTTTCAGGTTTATCTTCTCTTTTATACTCGAATTGTTGTGAAAGACACTTTTTAAACTCGGAATCTGTTTGGTGGCACTCATACTGCGTATTGCTGATAGTGAATTCTGGAGAATTTAACTCCACCACATTCCAAGTGACCAATCCGAGTGTTATTACAAAGCAGGCCACAGTAAAAAAACAAACTGAGAGTGCATATATTTCAAGAATCGTCTTATTCATTCCTATCACCTATTAATTTATTCAAATGCTGAAATTTTTTGTCGGCTAGCGCCCGAACCCGGAACACCGTAAGCATTTGAGCTCCCCAATAAAATGGACGCCCTTCTACAGCTAAACGGCCGCTTCGTATTCGTCAGGCGGCTTGCAATAGAGGCGGTTCATGGACTTCTCAACCTTATTGAACCCCTCAAATCGCTCATGCCTAACCAGCTTGTTACCAAAAATCCTATATGTTCGGCTTTTAACCATGACTAAGTACTCGGACAATCGTAATCGAATATTTACGGCTCCAGCCCCCAGTTTCAGGGAACATTCGGAGATAAAAACGAGTAGCCAAGTACTTATTTGATCATCTTTTGCCGAATTTGTTCAATTTTCGAAAGAAAGATAAAAAAGGAAGATAAAAAAGGACATCCCTAAATATGAAACATATATGGGAGCAAAATATGGGAGAAAAATATGGGTGTCCGATATTCTCTGCCCCCGCCCGATTGGGCGAGGGTTTACGATGACCTTTTTAAGATGAGCCGCTGAGAGACTAAGCTCAGCTTTCAGAAACCAAGACTGCCTCTTGACTGGACTCGGCAGCTAATTTCGCTCGGTCGGCTTTGCTGATGTATTTAGGCTTACTTTGTGGGGACAATTTGGCTTTAGCCTTTTTGACGCGAGCCTTTAAAATCTGATTGCCTTTTTTACGACGGTTCATGCATATCTGCTCAATTTGTAAACACTTGCATACTATCAGCTTCGAGCATGGAACCAAATCCGTATAATGCGTTCTTCGGGGGCACCGTCACTGTGGATAATCCAGGTTTCTAGCTGATGAAAGCTTATCAAGGCAACCAAAATACCCTCCGTCGCCCAACGCCCTTGCCGGGAGGCTTTGCAGCTCAGAGTGTCGAAGAAGTTTTCCAGTCCCTTTCTGAAAAAAAAGGTGCCAAATAAAGGGACTGAAAATAAAGGGACAGCCACTTTTTAACCAAATTTATGGGAGCCCGCCCCCGCTGTGTCAGCATAGATATACCCATTTTTTTGTTCAGCAGTGATCCCAAATGTCGATTTTCATGTAAGCGTTCAAACGGGGGGCAGGAGCGTCGCAGGCACTCTATGATGTCTGGCGACCAACATCATGCATTTGTCGCATGCGCTATGCACGAACCCAGTTTTTCTTACTTTTTGCAGAGCGCTTTATTTTATTTTTCTTAATCAACGCGGTCATTGCTCTTGTAAGGTCAACCTCCTGAGCATTGAGCTGTTTCCTCATTGTCTCTACTGATATGGGGGTTTTTAATAATTTAAAAATATTTTGAGCTACGGTTTTTTCTTGTTCAATCGATGCAATCGCTTTCTGTACTCTGGGCTTTAAATTAATTTTATATTTAACCTTGTGCAGACCGCATAGAAACTCAAAAGCCAGCAATTCCAATCCCAGACCTCCGGCCACACAAAAAAACGAGGGCAGGTCTTTCTTTCTGAATTAATGCACAATTCAAGATCTGCCCCAAATTTTGCTATATCACCTTACAATCAGGTCATAAGCCAATTTTGCTACTGCTACATCCATGATGGCCATACCAACAGAATCATAAATGACTGTACTCCCTTCGGGCACGACTTTGGTGCCGGTGTAGACCTCTCCCATCTCGGCGAATATTTCACAATCGGAGCCTCGGATGTTACCAGCCTGATCCCTTGCCGCATCGTAGGACTCAACAATTACGGTGTTGGCCATTGCTGCATTATCGAGCTCTCGACCCTCAATCGTATTCCACCCAACAGCGGTAACGAAAGCACCGGTCTTGAGCCAGGCACCTTGCACAATGGGCTCCTTGGCGGCGGTGGTGCAAGCCACAATATCGGCATCACGAACCGCCTGCTCGGCATTGGCAAAATATGTCGCACCAGCCTCCTCCGCCAATGCCCTTCCGTGTGCTTCGTTCCTTGACCAAAGCCGAAGCTCCTCGATGTCCGTCACTTCAGCCAACGCTTTGATATGGGCGCGGGCCTGGGCGCCATTACCCATAATCGTCACAATCGCGCGGTCGGTGGTTGCCAGTTTCCGAACGGCGGCGGCCGAACCGGCCGCTGTACGCATTTCCGTGATCAGGCGTCCATCCAATACCGCAAGTGGGGAACCATTGTTTTTATCAAATACAAGAATTACAGCCTGGTGAGTAGGAACGCCGGTCCCCGCATTGTCGTGATAGATCGTGACGACTTTAACAGCCATCGCCTCACCCACAGCCGGCATCGCCGCGATGATGCCATCGTGTCCCGGTACCGGTATAAATTGCCGAACAGGTTGCACAACATTCCCTGCAGAGAAATCGCTCATCGCCTGTTCGAGGGTGTCCATCAGAGGCCCCCAGTCGAGCACGGCGTCAATTTGGGCTTCGCTAATGAACGGTAACGTTGCCATGATTTGGTCGTTCATCTCTACTCCTTAATGAAAAGGTTGTCGCTACTATACCTGATGCAAGCAGCCAACCTGTTGGATTCTAGCGACCAACCGCATAGTTGGGATAGGACGAAGCACGGTTTTTTCGCGCATACGCTGACGTTTCGCTCCATAACCAAGCCCGATGGCAAGTAGTATTGAATAAAAATTATCTACAAATAAACCAATGCCGAACAATAACAATGAAAAGCCCAAGTACATAGGATTACGTGTGAATTTGTAGATTCCATCCTGGACAAGACTTGATGTTGACTCTGGCCTTTTCGGGTTGACCGTTGTTTGTGCCTTCTTAAATCTTAGAACACCCGCTATTGCAATAAATGCTGACGTAGTTCCCAACGTCAGCAGTCCTGAAAGCCGTAATGCAAAACCAAGACCAATATTCTCTGTGACTTGCGAAATAAGAAACATTAATAACGCAAAAATCAAAACTAATAGGACGGGTGGAATTTTTAGTTCAAGAAATTTCATATCGTATTCTATTTTTTGTTGCTCTGTTTTTTTTATGTAAGCCTAACGCCTCACATCAGCGACCGTTTCACTCGCATAGCACGTGAAACGGTCCGTCTATGCGCTTGTTAGGTGAATTACTGGATATCACTATCTAGTATCCATTTTCTCGAGGTTTCTAACTCAACGAATTCTAATTTTTTGATTTCTGCACTTACGAAGTGACTCGCGATACTCTCAGCAGCCCTCCCTATTGATGAGTCTGTTGCAAAGGCTATGCACGATACTTTCTTATGATGCTCTCGGACAAATCTTAAATGTGCTATTAACGATGAAAAGTAATCCCATCCGGGGAATGATCGGACATGTATTATGATGCCCTTCAGTTTATCCATGCGCTCTATATACGGATCAATAATTCCTGATGCGGTGACAAAATCCGCTTCCGATAAATCGCCATCTGGCTCTAAGATAGCAATACCTGTAACTGCTCATTTTTTACTGGCAAATCTACATTTTCGAAATCATCACCTCCGGAAATTCTGGGCTAACTTCCCGGAATCCGTTAAGAACCTCGTCATTATGGAAAACTTTTCCTGGCATCGCGGGGCGGGCTGTATATGACCACGGTTTTCTACTTTTGCTGTGCTTTTTCCATTTTCTGCTAGTCTGACTCTGCAACATTACTCCAGCGAAAGAAGCCAAAGAAGCCAAAGATTTGCCCCCCCTTCAGGTCAGTTTTTTTTCTCATTCCTACCTCTCGGATCAGGGAGCATTGCTATGCATCATAAACGTACACCTTATCCTTGTTGCGCAGTGCTTTTACTGTGTTTACTGTCATTCACACTCTGTGGCGTTGGCTCTGTGCAGGCTGCCTGTGATGGTGGCTCTGTGCAGGCTATTCCTATTGCTGGTATCGATGTCATTTATGATGACAAGTTCTGGGCTAAGGTCGAGTTGTCGGTCGCTATGATCAGAACTTCGCCTGGCAGAATCTGTGCGAGTAACTGCTTTGGTAGATCACGAAGTAGCAAGGTCAAACTGATATTTCCTGACGGATTTCGTGATCTTGTACTGGAAAAACTTGGCACGAATGATATCGCCAAGTCTTACTTCGTCGTAGATTGTGAAAACGGGTACAAGCCCGGTAGTCAGCATATATTCTTCGATTTTTCCATCGTGAAATCGACAAAGGATGGCCGTTTATACTTTGAAAGGGCGGCCAACTATGGCGAAATAGAAGGGAACAGGTGTTTTCCCCAGACCTACTCTATCGGCGGTAATTACGGTTCCCCCCGGAATCTCGTAGTAGCACCACCGACCTTCATTCTGAAAGGGGTGATCTTCGAAAACGCTAAAGGTAAGACCCTTATGCTCAAGCCCAAGAAAGAACCCAGGGCCATATCAACCAGCTACTCATTTTATTCCTGTGGCGGCCCTTTCGATACACAACCGGTAATTCCGTGGAATGACCAGAATGACATCGTACTCCCCAGTGAGTTCAGTGCAGCGACTGCTTCCGAACAATAACATCCTGTTTTTGGTAACTGCTCATTTTTTACTGGCAAATCTGTGTTTTCGGAATCATCACCCCAGGAAATACTGGGCTAACTTCCCGGAATCCGTTAAGAACCTCGTCATTATGGAAAACTTTTCCTGGCATCGCGGGGCGGGCTGTATATGACCACGGTTTTCTACTTTTGCTGTGCTTTTTCCATTTTCTGCTAGTCTGACTCTGCAACATTACTCCAGCGAAAGAAGCCAAAGAAGCCAAAGATTTGCCCCCCCTTCAGGTCAGTTTTTTTTCTCATTCCTACCTCTCGGATCAGGGAGCATTGCTATGCATCATAAACGTACACCTTATCCTTGTTGCGCAGTGCTTTTACTGTGTTTACTGTCATTCACAATCTGTGGCGTTGGCTCTGCGCAGGCTGCTACAGTCTTTAGCGTTCGCCCTGTGCAGGCTGCTACAATCTTTAGCGTTCGCCCTGTGCAGCCTGCTACAATCTTTAGCATTCGCCCTGTGCAGCCTGCTACAGTCTTTAGCATTCGCCCTGTGCAGCCTATTGCTGCTTATGGTATCGATGTCATTTATGATGACAATTTTTGGGCTCAGGTCGAGTTATCAATCGCTATGATCAGAACTTCGCCTGGCAGAATCTGTGCGGGTAATTGCCTTGGTAGATCACGAGGCAGCAAGGTCAAACTGACATTTCCTGACGGATTTCGTGATCTTGTGCTGGAACAACTTGGCAAGAAGGATGTCGTCAATTCTTATTTCGTCGTACATTGTCAAAACGGGCACCTGCCCGGTAGGCAGTACATATACTTCGATTTCTTCAGCAACGTGAAATCGACAACGGATGGCCGCTCCTACTTTGAAAGGTCGTCCAACGCGGGCAACATAAAAGGGAAAAGATGTTTTCCCCTGACCTACAATTACGGTTCCCTCCAGACCTTCGTAGAGGCACCACCGACCTTCATTCTGAAAGGGGTGGTCTTCAAAAACGCTGAAGGTCAGTCCCTTATACTCAGGCCCAAGGAAGAACCCATGGCCACATCAACCAGCGAATTATTTTATTCCTGTGGCGGCCCTTTCGATACACGACCGGTAATTCCGTGGAATGACCAGAATGAAATCGTACTCCCCAGTAAGTTCAGTGCAGCGACTACTTCCGAACAATAGCACCCTGTTTTTGGTAACTGCTCATTTTTTACTGGCAAATCTGTGTTTTCGGAATCATCACCCCAGGAAATACTGGGCTAACTCCCCGAAATCCATTAAGAGACAATTCAAATGATGGCGTAAAAGGTAAGACCTGTACTCCCTTAAACCTGCTCAGGGTCAGGATCCATAGAGGCCGAAGACCTGATGAGCGGGGAGTGAGCGAATTCCATCAGAACCAAGGGCGAATGCGACCTCACCCCAGGACAGGGCTCCTTATCAAGAGAGAGGAAGCATTACTCTTTTGTCATTATGGAAAACTTTTCCTTGCATCGCGGGGCGCGGTTATATGTGACCATGGTTTTCCATTTTCTGCCAGCTTGACTCTGCAACAGTACTTCAGCGAAAGAAGCGAAAGACTTGGTTCCCCCTTACAAACCAGTTTATTTTTTCACTTCTACCTTCCGGATCAGGGAACATTGCTATGTATCATAAACGTATACCTTACCCTTGTTGTGTAATGCTTTTACTGCGTTTACTGTCATTCACAATCTGTGGCGTTGGCTCTGTGCAGGCTGCTACAGTCTTTGGCGTTGGTTTTGTGCAGCCTGTTACTACTTATGGTTGCGATGTCATTTATGATGACAAGTTCTGGGCCCAGGTCGAGTTGTCAATCGCTATGATCAGAACTTCGCCTGGTAGAATCTGTGCGAGTAACTGCTTAGGTAGATCACGAAGCTGCAAGGTCAGACTGATATTTCCTGACGGATTTCGTGATCTTGTACTGGAAAAACTTGGCACGAATGATATCACCAAGTCTTACTTCGTCGTAGATTGTGAAAACAAGCACAAGCCCGGTAGTCAGCATATATTCTTCGATTTCTCCAGCAAGGTGAAATCCGCAACGGATGGCCGTTTCTACTTTGAAAGGTCGGCCAACTATGGAAAAGTAAAAGGGAACAAGTGTTTTCCTCAGATCTACTCTAAGGACGATCCAACTCATTACGCTCACCACCAGGCTGTCATAAAGGCACCACCGACCTTCATTCTGAAAGGGGTGATCTTCGAAAACGCTGAAGGCCATACCGTTATGCTCAAGCCCAAGAAAGAACCCGAGGCCAAATCAACCAGAGGCAAAGGCGCATATTATTCCTGTAGCGGCCCTTTCGATACACAAGCAGTAACTCCGTGGAATGACCATAATGAAATCGTACTCTCCCGTGAGTTCAGTGCAGCGACTGCTTCCGAACAATAGCACCTTGTTTTTGGTAACGGCTCATTGTTTACTGGCAAATCTGCGTTTTCGGAATCATCACCTCCGGAAATACTTGGCTGTGTGAAAGCTGGGTAACTGCTCAAAAAGTGTAGGCAAATTTGAATGAAAATTGGCTACAGGCCAGTAATGTCAAGGGTATTAGATGAAAAATGACCGATTTTGCCTACGAATTTTGAGCAGTTACAAAGCTGGCTTTCGATCTACCAGAGAATTTTGAGCAGCTACTGTTTTTGTTGAGCAAATTTTTGGGTCAGGTCTTTCTTCTTGAATGCAGACTTTACATATCATCAAGATTCAAGACGCGACACCGAACTCGCACTTGCGATAAGAATTTTTGATAGTGAACCTGACGAAAACTGGACAATATTCGCATCTTTCGTAAAAAACAGAGTGGCAACGGTTCGTAAAAAACAGAGTGGCAACGGTTTCCATGAACTACGCTTGCCTTCCGGCTTTGAAATATTATCAAACTGCAGGTCAGCAATCAGCTGCGTTTACTGGCAGCTTTTGGAGGAGACCCGGCCATGAGTTCAAACAGGTTACACGTCCGTATACTGATTTTATGCGTTCTGTCAGTACTTCTCAATAAGTACTCGGACATCCGTAATCGAATATTTTCCGCCTTAGAACCCAGCAGCAGCGGAATTTAGGAAATGAAAGCGGGTAGGAAGATACTTACAACGGCGGCCATGGATTCCAAAACTACTGAGCTGTCTGACCCAAGATATCTGGCTACCGATGCCAGCAGCAATCCCTCCTTGCCGTCAGTGGTTGGTGATGATACCAGGAACCCGTTCCGTGGTGCCAAACCGAAAAACACACAATGCAGTAATCTGAAAAAAACCTTGGCATGCGATTACTGCAAAGCAGAGAAAGATGGAGCCTATTACATTTGTAATTTAATGCTTCCTCCGGAAATCAAAAAAAAGATTCTCTCTGATACAAAGCTTCCGGGTCCTATCTGTCGTGAGTGTTTCACATATATTTCAAACATTATTGGTCCACTAACACGAGACAACCCACCTGAACTACCTAAACCACCTGAAGGAACAGGCCGCTGGGTAACTGCTCAACATCAGCAGGCAGGTCTGGAGACAGCCTTCGACCAGCTCAGTATTTCCGGGGATGCTGATTCCAAAAACAAGGATTCGTCAGCAAATTATCAGCGGCTCTGCAACCGGATCAGTAGATTAGCCAATGAATTCGACCCAATCATTGAGGTTATATCAGCAGTATCTGGAAAACCAAAAAAATGCTCAACCTGCCAATATGAATTGATGACCTGTTTTTCCCAAAAAAATGAAAATAAGGACCAAGAAGCCCCAAGAAGTTACCTTCCTATCTTTGCAAAAACAAAAACACGCGATACCCATAACCTTTGTTGTGAATGCCTTAAAATACTTCCGGAAGCCATGGTCCCCGACCCCATTTGTAATGGTGAACTATACGCCCTTGATAGAGGCAAAAGAAAATATTTTAGCGAGATAGGGAAGGCTATGGCTATGGAATGCATGGCAACACCCATAGAGACCGAACAGCCTGCCCCCAAAACTCACTCCTCAGACGGTGATATAGAAGCATTAACATATACAATCAACGACCCGGCAATCATTAATGATATAATACAACAGCACATGGAAGAGCTACTAAAAAAGCAACCGGCAGCCACTGAGAAAATGTTAATCAAGAAGATAAAAAATGATCCTGAATTTAGGGGAAATCTTACAAATAATATTATTGAGACAGCGAACAAACTAATAGATCCAATAAAAGAACATTGCAAAACTCTCGCTAAAAGCAATGAAACGCTCCAGGAGGTCATCGCTGTTTTCAATAACCAAATGGAAGCACAGTCTGAAAAAATTAGTGGTCTTGAACGGCAAAACCGCCACTTTCAAGAGACCATCGAACAGCAGGATCGACAGCTACACGCCCACGACCAGATGCTAACCGTGAAAAATGTTGCCCTGGCTGAGCAAGAGTTGAGGATACAGAGTTTGGAGTCCGCCGCTTACAACGGCATTCTGGTCTGGAAAATTTCTGACTTTGCCAGAAGGCGGAGGGATGCCATCTCAGGCAAAACCACCTCATTCTACAGTCCGGCATTTTTTACCAGCTACCATGGCTATAAAATGCGCACCAGGATCTACCTCAATGGTGATGGTATGGGCAAAGGTACCCATCTATCCTTATTTTTTGTGGTGATGAAGGGGAATTACGGCAATATACTCGACTGGCCTTTCCGCCAGAAGGTCACCTTTTTGCTATTTGACCAGGGCAACCGTAAGCATGTTACCGATTCCTCCTTCCAGCCGGACCCAACCAGCAGCAGCTTCAAAAAACCCACCCATGAGATGAATATTGCCAGTGGTTACCCTTTATTTGCCAGCCTGAGTGCGCTCGACAATAGCAACTATGCGTACATAAAGGATGATTATTTGTTCGTAAAAGTTGTTGTTGATGTAACGGATCTTGAAAGAATATGAATTCAGGTATAATCCGGTCATATTCGAGGAAAACAACGATATGACCAACACTACCCCCCCCCCCTCTTCTTCCCGAACCGCCGACACCCTGATCCACGCTCGCTGGATACTTCCGGTTGATGGTGGCCACGCCGTTCTGGAAAATCACTCACTGGCCATTATTGAAGGACGCATAGCCGCTATCCTGCCCACCGCAGAGGCTCAAACGTTATGGCAATCTGCTCATGTTCTCCACCTCACCGACCACGCTCTGATTCCCGGATTCATCAACACCCACGGCCATGCTGCGATGACCTTGTTGCGGGGATTGGCCGATGATCTACCGGTTCTGGACTGGCTGAAAAACCATATCTGGCCAACAGAAACGGCTTTTGTGAATGAAGATTTTGTCTACGATGGTACCCGCCTCGCGATTGCCGAGATGATCCGCTGCGGCACCACCACCTTCAGTGACAACTACTTTTTCCCCAATGCGGCGGGCCAGGCGGCTCTGGAAGCCGGTGTTAGCTGCCAACTGATGTTCCCGGTCATGGATCTGCCGACCGCCTGGGCAAAGGATGCCGCCCATTACATCTATAAGGGGCTGGAGGTGATCGACAGGTTCCGCAATCAGGAGTCCATTATGGTCGGCTTTGGCCCCCATGCGCCCTACTCGGTCAGTGATGAGATTCTGAAAGAGATTGCCACCCTGTCGGAACAGCTGGATATCAATATCCAGATGCACATCCATGAGAGTGCTCAGGAAGTGACCGAAGCGGTGAAATCCACCGGCATTCGCCCTCTGCACCGTTTGGGCGATCTGGGGCTACTCTCTCCCCGTCTGCAATGTACCCACATGACGCAACTTAATGAGGGAGAGATCCAACTGATCGCCTTGCACGGCTGCAGTGTCTTACATTGCCCGGAATCCAACCTGAAACTGGCCAGTGGCTTTACTCCGGTTGCCCGTCTGCAGCAGGCCGGTGTCAACGTCGCCCTCGGTACCGATGGCTGCGCCAGTAACAATGACCTTGATATGCTGGGAGAGATGCGCACCGCCTCACTTCTTGCCAAAGCCGTCGCTCAGGATGCCACTGTTCTGAGCGCCTGGGGGGCGCTGGAAGCCGCCACCATCAATGGCGCCCGAGCCATGGGAATCGAGACCGAAACCGGCTCTCTGGAAGTGGGGAAAAAAGCAGATATCGCCGCCATCGCCATGAACGAGCTGGAGAACCAGCCGATGTACAATCCGGTTTCCCAGCTGGTCTACACCTGTACGCGCAATCAGTTCACTCATGTCTGGAGTCATGGTCGTCTATTGATGGATAATCGTCACCTGACGACACTTGATGAAGCCTTTATTAAACAGAAAGCCCACCAGTGGCAAGTCCGCATTTCAGCCCGCTGACTCATTTTTCTGCCAAGGCAAGCTACAATGCCTCTACTGGTACAGCATTCCAATTTGTTTGACGAGGTAGCTCTTCATGCCATTCTTTATTCGACCAGGCGTTAAGCATTTTGTTACCCGACAATTAATTTGGATCGGAGTGCTAACGTGTGGGTGGAGGGATACATGCCTATTTTGACGCCAGATCCGGAGATAGGAAACATCCTATCCGACACTTATTCTGTTCAGACGGGAGCAACCTGCATCTCTTGAATCTCGCCTGAATGCGCAATTAATCTTACAGCCATTCATCATTACCGACAAAGAAGTGAGAAGGGCCTTGGTTAAAGTCGACAGGGAGAAAATACGCACTCTTTACGCCCAAAAGCCTGCCCACCACTCCCCCCATAACCAGTGCCCCTCTGTTGTCCTTATTGCGCTCATGAATAACGAAACGGGATTGGGTCGGGCTATTGCCTTGTATGATCAACTCCCTGTAGCAGCTGATCTTTTCTTGTGGAAGTGGGATAAAAATAAGCTTGAGTTTGCTCAGGATCACCTGATCAAAAGCCATCAGAAACTCTTCCTTTATGGCCCGTTAATTATTGATGCTCCCGTCTCCGAAAACCATACAATAACGGGGCGTGCTCTGGCGGACAGCGTTATTTTTTGGCTTACCCAAAACGGTTACCCAAAAAACCATTCCCTACCAATCATCCTTTTGGGTATGAGTACCAAGGTGAAAAGACATTCCGAGCTGCTCACTTTTGGCGAAACCTTGTATTTTGGCTTGCTAAAAAATGGGTACAAGCCAAAGATCTACATTTCTAACGAGAGCGTCTGGACTTGTCCTGATGGCAAGGATCTCTGCGGCAAAGAGCAATATAACCCTGAAAAAAAAGTTTCTACGCTGGAGCGCTGGCAAGGTGGCGATGTGTGGTTAAACCCTGGCCGGCAAGAAATGTATGGAGTCGAGAACATCACCCCAGAAAATCGCTGTACCGATTTTCAGGAGGTTCTGGAGCCCACGATCCGCCCGAAAACGGAAAAAACACCCACATCGGCTGGTGAGATAATTTTTATCGGGACCCAACCCTTTAAGAATATCTACACACCCCCGTTCACACTCAATGAACCCAGCAACCCAAGAAATATCAGTGGCAGCCACCCTCTTTTTAGCCTTTCGTTGTACGAAATCCCCCAATTCCGCAGGCTTTTTGTTATTGACCTTTCCGACCTCCTCAGGCACAGAACCCCCGACAAGAACCAGCCCATCGAAAGCGCTGAAAAACGGCCTGCACAAACAGTCATATGCCAGCCGTCCGATATCGATTATGACCATATTGCCATTATTGCCATCATGGACGATCTGCAACGGTTAACACTGGCTAATATGCACTTATATTCCTACTATAAGGCTGATCTCTACTTATGGAAAAAAAATACCACAGAGGATTACTCCCTTACGAAGCATCTAATTCTAACGGGAAAAGCTCTGACCAAACGGAGCAAATTGATCATTTATGGCCACGGCCCCCTTATGGCAGGGTTAGGCGGTTATAGCTTTGCGAAAAAACTGGATCAGTGGTTCACTCTGGAAGGCTGCCCGAAAAATCAGACGCCGTCCATCACTCTGAGCGGCTGCGCATGCGCAAAATCTGTCGACAATGACCGCTTTTTCGCCGAACAGCTCCATGGGGAGTTGTCCTCACTGGGACGTTCAACAACAATTACAGCTTCTACAGCCACCGTTTGGTTGGCCAATGATGGAAATGACCTCTGTGCAAGTCTGGAGGCTGGCAGCACCCGTAGAATAAAAACCTGACAAGGGAATGACGTGTGGCTGAAGCACCCTCATCATCAACAGTTCAAGAACATCACCGAGAAAAACCGCACCCACGATAAGATCAAGGTTATCAGCTCCTCCCCATCTGGCCCAATTTTTGCGAACAAGCGTACTGCTGACAGTCATTTTCAAGGACTGCACTCCCTAACCCTGCCGCCAACATCTTCCAAAAAATAGATTCTTCAGGCCATTCATTGCCAGTACAGTCAACAAAGGGGATCCCCGAGCAGGCTTTTCCCGTGAATTTTCAGATATAATTGATCCTGGTTCACCCAACAGAACGTCGGCCAAATCCAAAGAATACGACTATGACTGAACAAAAAAATGACAACGTTGATCAAGAAGAAGTGGCCAAATTTGAGGCGCTGGCCAGCCGGTGGTGGGATCAGAACAGTGAATTCCGCCCCCTGCACCAGATCAACCCACTGCGCCTCGACTATATCGATCAACGTGCGGGGCTTGCCGGCAAAACGGTCATTGATATCGGCTGTGGCGGTGGCATTCTCAGTGAATCGATGGCACACCGGGGAGCCCATGTCACCGGTATTGATATGGGTGCGGCGCCGTTGGCGGTAGCGCGTCTCCACGCTCTGGAAACCGGTATTGAGGTCAATTACCAACAAACCACCGCTGAACAGTTTGCTGATGAACACCCCGCCAGCTTTGATGTGGTCACCTGCCTGGAGATGCTGGAGCATGTCCCTGACCCCTCCCGGGTGGTTGCCGCTTGCGCAAAGCTGGTAAAGCCGGGGGGGCATGTATTCCTGTCCACCATCAACCGCAACCCAAAGGCCTGGCTGTTTGCTATTGCGGGTGCCGAGTACATTTTGAACATGTTGCCCAAAGGCACCCACGACTTCAAAAAGTTTATCCGCCCCCACGAGCTGACGGCCTGGTGTCGTTTAGCCCGGTTGAATATCAACCACTCAACAGGTTTGCTCTACAACCCTCTGACTAAACGCTACTGGTTGCAGGAAGGGGATTTAAGTGTGAACTATATGATTCATACGACCAGGGACAATTAATCTGATCCACCAGCACACACGGCCTTGCAGAGACTTATCTGCAAGGCAATGCCTGATACTCGCCTTACAGACTACCAGCATCCTTCTCGCCAGCCGCCGTTCCGGGCGCATATTTAAACTGCAGTCGTTTGGCCCACAGGTACAGCGACGGAATCACCGCCAGGGTGACAATCATGGAGATAACACATCCCCAGCCCACCACCAGCGCCATGGGCGACATGTAGTTGTCATAACCGCCAAAACCGTAGGCAAGGGGAATAAGACCCGCCACCGTTGTGATGGTGGTCAGCATGATGGGACGTACACGACTCTGGGTTCCTTCAATAACAAATTCCACCAGATTGTCCCTGTTACACAGGTTCTCTGTCTCCATAAAGTGCCAGACCAGAACCAGACTGTTGTTCACCATAATACCGATCAGAGCGATTATGCCGATGATGGAGAAGAAGCTCAGTACCTGATTGTGGACGAATAAAATGAACAGGGCGCCACTGATGCCAAACGGTATCACCGTAAGGATGATCAGAGACTCAACAAACCGGTCAAACAGGAAGATCAACAGCAGCGAGATGCCGATAAGAGCGCAGATGATCGCTATGGTAAAACCATTTTGTGCCTCTTGCGTCTCCAGAATCTGACCGGCCGCGATGATGCTGGCTCCCCCGTAGTTTTTGTCCGCAAACGCTGTTTGTACGCTATCGAACACGGCAACAGGATCAGTAACGGTCGCATTCAGGCCGGATGAAACACGAATCACCCGCTTACCATTAAAGTGGTCGATCGTGGCCTGGGAGTCTGTAAACTCCCACCGCACCAGCTCCCGAAGCGGGATCAGTTTGTTGTCACTCGCCCGAACAAAAATATCATCGAGCTCATCCAGCGAACGATCATTCTCCTCCAGGGCGACACGGAAGTGGACCTCTTCCTCACCATTAAAGACACGGGTAACCCGCTGACCGTCGATGGCGTACTTGATCACATCACCGACCTGAGCGGCACTGATACCGTAATAGTTCAGCCAGTCGTATTGTAGCGCCGCCTGCACTTGCGGTGCCGGCGCATTCAGATCACGGCGGACACGGGTCGTCCCCTCAAGGGATTTCAGAAAGGCGACAAGATCATTGGCCAACTGGTCACGCCCGGCATCGGTGCCACCCACGACACGCAAGTCGACCGGACGACCCACTGGAGGACCTCCGCCGTCAATATCAAACTCAATCTGAGCCAGTCCCTTGATCTGTTCAGTTTTGGTCTCCCACTCTTCGACGATCTCTTCCGCTTTGCGGGTGCGGCTGTTGGGCGGGGTGAGCGTTATAGCCCAAAAGCTGTTCGGCGAACCCACTTCACCATACCAATAGGCGACTTCCGGCGTATCTTTGATGATCGCTTCCAGAGCCTGGGTCTGTTGCCAGACTTCATCCAGATCCAGCTCCGGATCGGCTTCGGCACCCACCTCAACCAGATAGGCTCCATCAACCGGGAAGAACAGAAAACTCAGGCTGTTCCAGGATAACAGCGCCAGTCCAAAAAAAACGACCAGCGTACAAGGCAAAACGATTTTGCTCTTCCTGATCGCAAGGGCGATCAGCGCATGGAAACCGTCAAGTTTAATTAAGTTATTATGCTTTATCGACTGGTTATCTTTTAATACGCCTTTCAGGTGCGCAGGTATAAAGAGCAGCGCGTCCAGAAACGAAAAGCAGAGGGCTATGATCACGGTGAGAGGAATCACATACATCACCTTACCGCTATTGCCAGGGAGAAAGAGCAGAGGAATAAAGGCGATCATGGTCGAGAGTATGCTGGCCAGAACCGCAGGGAAAACGCTTTTTACCCCTTCAGTGACCGCACGCTCAATGGTATATCCCTTTTCAACCAGAGCCACAATTTTATCGCTGACAACCACCGCATCATCCACAATAATTCCGATAATCAGAATCAGTGCCGACATGGTGAAAACATCCAGAATCTGACCGAAAGCCGGAAGCAGAGCCAGTGTTCCGAATATACAGACAGGGATAGATATCGCGACCCAAAAGGCGATGCGTTTTTTCAGGAACAGCGCCAGTGTGATCAGTACCAAAGCCAGACCAAACAGGCCATTGCTCTGCACAATCGTTGCCTTTTCCTGAATATCTCCGGAAAGATCGGAGCCGATGGCCAGCGTGTATTTATCCCCTAAAAGCTGCTGCCTCCTTTCCAGCAAGGCTTTCACCGCTTTTGAGGTGCTGATGACATCGCCATTCTCATTGGTGCGCAGATCAAAAATAATGCTCTTTTTGCCATTGATTGAGCCGTAGACATCACCCTTTTCAAAACCACTTTCGATCTCTCCGGCGATATCTTTCAGCTGTAATTTTGGGGAAAAAGAGACCAGCATCTCGCGCAGGGATTCAAGGCTGTCCAGCTCTGCGGCGGTTACCAGCTCAGGGTTATTTTTTAGATACTCTAACCGGCCGCCACTGATAAGCGCATTGCGTTCGGCGATAATTGTCGACACTTCATTGATGGTCAGCCCATAACGCTTGAGCGATTTTGGTTCCAGCTGGATAAGAAACTCCGGGGCTCTCAGATCGATGGTGTGAACTTCCCCGATTCCGTCAATATCCCTCAGTTCCAACTCTAAATTTTTGGCTTTAGCCCGCAACTCCGGATAGGCGACATCGCCGGAGATACCCACCACCATAAAATCGAGACTGTAAGATTTTTGGGACGAAAACGCCGGCCCATCGGTAACGCCGGTCGGCAAATCAGCAACACGGGAGAGCGCATCCCGAATATCCTGATAAACGACATTCGGATCAGAAACATTGCTTTCAAGAGCGACCTCAATGACCGACAAACCGGTCTCTGATGTCGAGATAAATTCCTTGATACCCGAGAGGGAAAGCAACTCTTTTTCAATCTTGCTGGTGACGTTGCTTTCGATATCTTGTGCTGTCGCTCCAGGATAGGCCGTCCGGATAGTGCCTTCACCCATATCAAACCGTGGTTTTTCTGCCAGCGGCAAGTTATAGGCGGTAAAGGCACCCATACCGATAATAAGCAGTGTCAGTACTTTAACAGCTAGTTTTCGCAGGGATAAAAACTCTAATAAATAGTTCATTCTGCATCCCTCTCGCCAAAGTAAACATGGCTTGCCAGACCGGGATTCAGCTCTGCATCGTGATTATCCAAAGTTACTTCAACCACAAAACCCGGTTCGCTTTCCCGAATCGCTGGCGAAAGTACGGAAACGATCCCTGTGTAGGATTTTCCGGTGGAGGGGATCGTCACCTTCAGGGTGTCGCCTTTTTTAAACTTGTTGAAATCCATCTCAAGAAGATGAAAACGGATTTTCAACTGGCTCATGTCGGCGATGGTATAAAGGGGATCGCCAACAGAAACAAACTGTCCCAGCTCAATCCCACGATCAATAACAACACCATCAAAAGGGGCGTCCGGCGTCGATTTACCCAAGGTTCTTTGAGCGATTTTGTACTTGGTTTTGTTGACATTCAACTGCGCCCGGCTGATGTTGGTGACACGCAGCTGGTTTTCCAGATCACTGGCGGAAACACCCTTTTTATTGAAAAGGGATTGATAACGTTTCAGCTGTTTTTCCTGGGCCTCAAGCTCACTCGTGCTGACATCCATCTCGTATTTAGAAAGATCGACATTCAGGGAGTAATCCTTTGCTGACAGGCTGAGCAGACCCTCTCCCTGTCTGACATCGTCACCATTCTCATAGGTGTATGAATTGACTATCCCGCTGACTTCACTGCGAACAACAACATTCTTTGTCGGCGCGAGTCGGGCAACAATATAATTGTTTGCTCCGGCAATAGATGAAAATAAAAAAACACAGGACAGGACTATAACTCTCATAAAAATATTCCAACAGTAACAGAAGGGATCGCTGAGAAGGGATCGCGGCAATGAGGGATCACCGTTTTCAGGATCTCTCTTTCCGCAATGCCTGTTGAGTCTCTTCAGCAGCCACGAGTTCAAGCGGGAACCGCATCTTCCGGCAGCGTGATTTCAGGGGCGGAAGGGGTCGTCCGATTTCGCAGGTATGATTCGGATCGCCTACCGGGAGCTGTCGCGCTGAGGATCGAAATTCTGCTCTCCAAAATCATGTGCTCGATGGGAACATCTTAACTTTCGAAGGGTGAAAAAAATGTCTACTACATTTTTTTCACCTGAACAGCGATACAGTTAACCGAATTTGAACACGGGCATAGGGAGTATGTTTATGCGATTGTTGTTAGTGGAAGATAGCCGGGATGTTGCTGGTATTCTTTATGATTACTTTGAGGCGCTGGGCTACGAACTGGATTATGCCGCTGATGGACGACAGGGGCTGAATTTGGCCCTTGAAAATGTCTACGACCTGATCCTTCTGGATGTCATGCTGCCGGGAATGAATGGCCTGGAAGTGTGTGCCGCACTACGCCGACATGGTTTAGCAATCCCTATTCTGATGCTGACCGCCAGGGACACCAAAGAAGATACGCTGAACGGATTTGCTCAGGGTGCCAATGACTATGTGATCAAACCCTTTGATCTGAATATTCTACAGGCCCGAATAGAAGCTCTGGTACGCCACACAAAGCCTGAGAACTTCCAGCAAAAAATCCGGTGTGGGGCACTGGAGCTGGATATGGGAACACGGAAAGTGGTACGGGAAGGCCAAAAAATACTGCTGAATCCAACCTGCTTCCGCATTCTTGCAATGCTGGTCAGTAAAGCCCCCGTCGCGGTGACCCGTGAGGAGATCAGCTACCAACTGTGGAAGGATAATCCGCCGGATGGCGATGTACTGCGCAACCATATCTACCAGCTACGTAATCAGGTGGATAAACCCTTTGATCAAGCCCTGATTATCACTGTTCATAAAATTGGTTATCGGCTGTATTGCAATGAATAACTCGAAAGCACACACCTTTCAATATCGGATCACTGTCGTTTTTATCCTTATCGCATCGGTGATCGTGATGAGCCAGATGCTGGTGTTTATCTCTGCCATGAAGACAACCGAAGATGCCATCAGCCATCGTCGTCTTAATCTTTATCGCACTATTGCTCTACACGGTTTCGCACTTCATGCGGATACAGTCGGTGTTCTCGCTATAGATCTGTTGACAACGGCCTACAAGGGATATGACCGGTTGCCGGAGAACATACGTCAGCATATCGATCCTGACTGGCTGGGAGTGCAGGAGATATTTTACGGGCAACAAGAAGATGAATTTATGGTTCTGGCCATAAAAGACAGATCCATTGCACCAGAGGATACATTTTATATTATTGAGAACGTTACACTGCTGGAGGTATCCGATGCGGAGGGTATGTTGTGGGTATCTGGTTATACTACGTTGATGATTGCGCTATTTGTGATGGCCTGTTTTGCCATTATTGTTGTTGCCCGTCGTCTTACCCTGCCCCTGCAATTACTGAGCAGGCAACTCCATAATAGTACAACGGATGACCTGACTCTGCTGACCGTGCCAGATCAGGCTCCCAGAGAGATCCAGCAGCTTGTGGGCAGCCTGAATGATTACCGCCAGAGACTGGAACAGTTGATCGAACGTGAACGTTCATTCACCAGCTATGCCAGCCATGAGCTGCGTACCCCCTTAACCGTTGCACGAGGTGTGGCGGGGTTGCTTGATGTTTCTACTGATCCCGTGTTTATCGAGCGGCAGAAGCAGCGGCTTATCAAAGCCACCGAGGAGATGAACGACGTTATCGAAACATTGCTGAGTCTTGCACGGAAAGAGAGTCACGACACCATTGTGCCCCTTCCCATCAGCAAAGAACTGCTTGAACAGGTTGTTAGCGATCACCAACAGTTACTACGGGGCAAGGCAGTTACCACCCATATCACCCTTGTTCAGGAGCCTGCTGTGCCGGCACCGGAGGCGGTTGTCAGGATTTTGTTGTCTAACCTGATCCGTAATGCGATGGCCTGTACCACCGAGGGTAGTGTGATTGTGCATGCCGACAGCAACAGCCTGAAGGTGATCGACAGCGGTTGTGGTCTTGATAATAAGGCCTCTGATTATCGGGGATACGGTATCGGACTTCTGATAGTCAATGACATCTGTCGTAAATATGGCTGGCAGTTTTCTCTGGAAAATAATATCCATCAACCGGGATGTACAGCCTCCATTGTGCTCAGACCTGACGGCGAATCGGAGATATCGCCTTGAATAGCAGATGGCTGGTGAGTACCCCTCTCCAGCCCCAAAAACTAAAACTTATACGACACTGGACTAATCATCCCTTTGCCTTCAACATATCGGAATAATAACTTTCACAGAAGCTCTGCCTCCTGTGCCAACTGACTTCTGCATTGACGGAATGGTATACACCAATGGAAGACTCTCGAAGTCGCACGATTCAGGCGATACTTTTCGATCTGGACGGAACCCTGATCGACACATCAGACGACTTTGTTCATATACTTAACGCTATGCTCATCGAGGATAACCGTCCTCCAATACCCGCCGACATTATTCGCTCCCACGTTTCCAACGGCTCTCCGGGCATGATCACTCTTGGTTACGGTCTGCAACCCAGCGATGGGGGTTTTGAGCGGCAAAAGCAGCGTTTTCTGACCCTCTATAAAAATCATACCCGTCTCGCAGACCGGGATAGCTCCGCAAAACTGTTTGATGATATGGAAGATGTGCTGGCCGCCATTGAAGCCAGCGACATCCCCTGGGGCATCGTCACCAACAAACCCCGCCACCTCGCCGAACCCATGCTGGCTCAGCTGAAATTAACGGAACGCTGCAGTGTATTGGTCTGTCCTGACGATGTCAGCAAGGCCAAACCGGAACCGGATGCACTCTGGCTGGCCGCCGACATTCTGAACTGTACACCCGAGGCCTGCCTCTATGCCGGTGACCATGAACGGGATATTCAGGCAGGCCATGCCGCTGGAATGATCACCATTGCCGCCCTTTACGGATTTATTCCAAGAGACGAAAATCCCGAGCAGTGGCGTGCCGACTACACTATCAGCTCCCCCTTGGAACTGCTGGAATGGCTGGACGAGTGTGACTGGCTATTGCCTGATCACCCATAACCACAATCCGGTCACGACCTGCGTAAAAATGACAGATATAAGGATAATGACCATGTTTGAATATCAGGCACCTGAAGGTCTGCTTGAAAATCGCGTTATTCTGGTCACCGGTGCCGGTGACGGCATCGGGCGGACGGCGGCTATCACTTACGCACAGTATGGCGCAACGGTGGTTCTGCTCGGACGCACCACCGAGAAGCTGGAACAGGTTTACGACGAGATTGAGTCTGCCGGTTACCCTCAACCGGCCATCATTCCCCTGAACCTGGAGGTTGCCGTTCCCCACGATTACGATACCGTGGCAGAGATTATCACCCGGGAGTTTGGTCGGTTGGATGGCCTGCTGCACAACGCCGGTCTGCTTGGCCGACTCGGCCCGCTGCATCAGTACGACCCGGAGACCTGGCAACAGGTCATGCAGGTAAACGTCAATGCTCCGTTTATGCTCACCCGCGCCCTGCTGCCTCTTCTGAGGGAGTCCAGTGATGCCTCCGTCGTCTTCACCAGCTCCGGTGTCGGCAACAAAGGCCGGGCACACTGGGGGGCCTACAGTGTCTCCAAGTTTGCTACCGAAGGTCTGATGCAGGTGTTGGCTGATGAAGAGGATGGGTTAAGTCGAGTACGCTCCAACGCCATCAACCCTGGCGCCACCCAAACCACCATGCGCGCCAGCGCCTACCCCGCAGAAAATCCAGACACCCTGCCCACCCCGGAAGAGATCATGCCGGTCTATCTCTACCTGATGGGTCAGGACAGCCATCCTATTAATGGTCAGGTTCTGAAAGCCCGGTAATCCATTGAATCATCTATCGTCCCGTGCAGCCATGAGGGCAGTAAAACCTCCCTGCTGCCCGGTATTTCGGGATAAGCTTGAATCGCTGACTGATCTCTCCTACCTTCAATGCCCTATGGTAATACAACATTTTCACCGATAGTTGTACCAACAAGGGCTCCCGGTTCAACAGAAGTTCCCGATAATGTGCCCGAATTCATCTCCCAGGTTACCCGTCAACTGGAGACCGCCGCAGCCAATCCATTGTGGAATGCTCAGGCCCCTTCGACCCGCCGAACAAATAAAAAAGGGCTCTTTCTCAGCATCAGCTATATTCCATAATCACAGATTCATTTTGGGTTTTGCAAAAAAATACGACCGTTGATGAAAATATGGATCGGCTAAGCTCTACCTCCCCCCTACTATAAATCCCCTTCATCTGCGCCTCTAATGCTTTGCTGCCCAAGGAGAGCATGATCGTGAACCACAAAATGTTTTGTCATGCAGTTGTCGCATCCCTGTTTTGTGTCTGTATAAACACAGCAAAAGGGTCACCTTCCACTATGGGAAGCGTGACCAACAGGGAGATTTCCTTGCAGACGATAATGTTCTTTCAGGAGGCGATGTTTTCCCCTGCCTCGAGCCCCGGGAATAATGACCATGTCAACGGTCTTCCCGAGCCCCTGCTTGACAAAGAAGAAAATAAGCCGTTGCACCCAGTGAGTTTTCTTCTAAACCAGCAGGGGGATGGACGTGCTTACGCAATTTATAATTTCGCTTCCAAGGGCTGTCTCGCGGCTTCCTATTCGGAGCACCATGATTTTATCCGTGACAATGCAGAAGCAAGGACAACGGTTTGCTACCTGTCAGGGAGCGGGGATGCAAGAAACAGCCAATATCCTTTTACCCAGTTTTTTTACTACACCACTGCTGGTCAGCTCCAGAGTGCGTCCAATTATGAATTCTGTCTGGCTGTTAAGTCAGCGGATTATAAAAATGGTGAGCCTATTGTTTTCAAGCGGTGTGATGCAGAAGATCTGAGCCAACGGTTTATTTATAACAGCCACTCCAGCCAGATAAGAGTATCAGCGAGTCGATCCTATTGTCTTGCCATTGAAGGCTCTGCCAATGCCAGAGAGTCAAAAGTCATTCTCCAGAAGTGCGATAACCATGCAAATGACCAGAACTGGAAAGTGGAAACACCGAGTGTCGCCAGGATTAAGAACAAGGCCAAAGGTGACTATGTTGCCATTGATACTGAAAAAGTCGGTTCCAACAAAGCATTAATTACATGGCCTTCGGAACAGACCAATATGTGGCTGGATCAATACTGGATTTTTGATGGTTTTGAATACAAGCCAGGCCATACCGCCACAGTGCTGTCGCCGTTTGCCAACTCAGAAATTTGTGTTGAAAACGCAGACCGGGGTTACCTTTCCACGAGCAATGGAGACAGACTTGGCCTTTTAGCGTGCAATCCCAAAGACCGGTTGGATCAGCAACTGATTTTTACCGATGATGCTTTTCTACCTGATCGCTGGGGAGATATGTTTATGGATGGTCTCACTGCCAAACATGTTGCTATTTCAGGCAGTAGCGATAAAGCCGGTTCAAAGCTGATTTTTTGGACGAAAAATGATACTGCGGATGATCAGAAGTTTCAGGTAGACACCGGGAGCGGGATCTTTGCATTTTACAATGAGTCTAAGGGCACCTGTCTTTCTGCGCCCCATACCGTCAGTTCTGATAAGGTTTTCTACAGCCAGAAATGTGGTAAAGCTGTAGCCGGCCGCCCCTATCACAATTTCTTTCAGGCATTAAAAGACGACGATGGATACTATATTTTCTGCAGTATTTACGACAATCGCTGGTGTCTCCGTGCCGGCGATCTGTATGGTTACCTGTTTATAGAGCACAACTCCTCTTTCAATAGCACCTCGGATGACAAGTTCAGGTGGAAAGTGTCCAGCAACCGCTTGCAGTCGGTAAAAACAAAGCAATGTATTGACTTCAGCGATGAAACGAGTGGCTCAACAGGGTTTGCCAGACTTAAAAAATGCAGTGGTAGTGAGAGTCAGAAACTTATTGCCATGAAATCACCGGTGCCCAATGCGGGTGCGTTCAGAGCGGATTATTTGTGTAAAAAACCCGACAGGGGCCCACGCGCGCCAGAACCCAATAATGCCTTGCCACACATTTATCATGAAAGATACGGCGTTTTGAATGACGTTATCACGGATTATGGCTTAACCGGCGGGATTCTTGCCGATCTCTTCAGACTGCTATATCAGACAGACAACAGTTACTATCTTGGACAAATCCGTAATATGTTGACGCAGATGGGATATGCTCCCGGGCGTGGTAGCCAGGGGGCGTTTCAGCTGTACCTCATCGATCAGGCGCTCAGACACAGGTCTTTAGCGATAGATAGTGTTGCCAACACAGCATTTGGTCGAAGCTATGCCCTCCAGTTTGGTCAAAATACCAACCCGTACGAATCCTATGGTATCGCTATAGAAGACGACGATTCTTTTAATCGTGACATGACTCAATTCGGTTCTGTTAGTACGGCCAGGCTGGATCAGTTTCTGATGAATATTGACGGAATCACCCGGGGTAGAGATCTTCGCCATGATGAAGTCGAACGACTTCGTCTGCTGGCAGGGTTGGCAAGGAATTATGGACGCATCCAGAACAGCATCGGTCTTTACCTTCGTGAACTGTCTAATAGTTCTGAACGCTTCCATCGGGCAGCCGCTCAGATGTATAGCGAAATTCTTTCGGAGACAGGAAATTCCGCAGAAATACCTAATCGGGAAACATTGGAGGATCAGCCTGAAGGGTGTTAAATCTGACGCTGACCGTATGAATAGCGTCATATAACTTAGTGCAGGCGATCGGTGAACATGTTTGGCATTTGCAGGCAAAAAAGGGACATCCATACATTTACCTGCTCATGCCAAATTACCTGCTCACGGCCAACAAAATGTGGATATCCTTGCTTTTCATGAACGGGCCTCATCAGGACTATTTTCCTGTTTTCCGGGCACAGGTCTCCCCCACGAGTTCTTTTCCTTGTCATAGCTGACCTGCCGTAACTGAGGAAAACGCTTAAGGGCTTCCTCTGCCATCAATACTGTTACCTTGTCGTCTGTTCTTTTGACCATGACACGGTAATGCAAAGTGAAACCGAAGTGCCCAGCACCAGAACGCGCCGGAGATCCATGCCGGGTCGACCAGTATTACGATTAACAGTGTCCGGAATCATGCTTTCCAGAATGCTGAACACTTCATCTCTCAGGGAGGGTGCCAGGTATATGTATTGCAATCCCCGCAGTAAGCGTGGGATATCGTCACGGGAACGGCTCGTCCAGGCGGATAGCTGAAATATCTACCTCACAGAGCTGTTTTTGTGGTTCAAGTGGTCGGCGCATTCAAAAACTACGTTTCTTGAAAAAAATCACTGCCTATTATGCCCTACAGGCTAGAGATTCCAAGGGTTTTGGTTTTCGTTCAGGCACGACTTAACGATCTTGATTATCTGTATCTAAAAATTCGTCAGGAGGGTCAAAAATGATCAGCCAACCGGCGCAATGGTCATAAAAAAACGCCCAAGTAGACGAACATGACAATTGAACTATGTTCAACAGCCATACCACCAAAACCGAGGGTTTCGCTGTTGGAAGCATGGCGTATTGAACAAGCGGCCGAATTATACGGGATTCACCGTTGGGCTAACGGCTATTTTGGTTTGAATGCTCATGGCAATGTCACCGCCAAAACACAGGATACCGAGGTTGCTCTGCTCGATATTGTGCAGGGTATGACGGAGAGGGGGCTGAACATGCCGATACTGCTGCGTATCGAGAATATTCTTGATGCCCAGTTAAGTCGCCTGAATGAAGCCTTTCGAGCCGCCATCGCCACGTGTGGCTACAACAATCGCTACCGGGGTGTCTACCCGATCAAGGTCAACCAACAGGCTCAGGTGACCGAAGAGATCGCCGATTTTGGCAGCCGTTATCAACACGGCTTTGAAGTCGGCAGCAAACCGGAACTGATCACCGCTCTCGCCACGCTGAAAGCACCGGGCAGCATGATTATCTGCAACGGCTATAAGGATCCCGGATTTATTGAACTGGGCTTTCATGCCATCAAACTTGGCTTTACCTGCTTCTTTGTTGTGGAGACCCCGACCGAACTGCCTATTATTATCGAGCGCAGCCGGACATTCGGGATTGAACCACTGATCGGGGTCCGGATAAAGATGACCAGCTCCGTCAGCGGATACTGGAACTCCACCAGCGGCGACCGCAGCGTTTTCGGGCTTACCAGCACTCAGCTGATCAGTGCGGTCGATCTGCTAAAAGCGGAGGGCATGCTCCACTGCCTGCAACTGCTGCACTGTCATCTGGGCTCGCAGATTCCCAATATTTGTGATATTCGCAGCGGTGTTGTTGAGGCGTGCCGCTACTACGCTGACCTGCTCAACGAAGGCGCTACCATGACCCATATCGACCTGGGAGGCGGACTGGCTATCGACTATACCGGTGCCCGGCTGAACGACGCCCAGAGCCGGAATTACGGTCTGGAAGAGTACTGTGAAGGGATTGTCGATACCCTGAAAACCACCTTCGACAGTTACGACATCGAGCACCCGGTGATTGTCACTGAGTCGGGACGGGCAACCGTCGCCTACTCCTCGGTGCTGTTGTTCAATGTGCTGAACGTCACCACCTTTGAACCCGCCGCCATAACCGGCGAGGCCGCACGTTATCCCGCGTTGTATCCTGAGCTGGCTCCCATGGTGGAAATCTTCGACTACCTCAACCCCCAGCGCATCCAGGAGTGTTACAACGATGCACACTTTTACCGGACCGAACTTCGCGAGCAATTCAAACGTGGTCAGATCAACCTTCGCACGCGCTCTATTGCCGAAAATCTGTTTCTGGACATCATGCAGCGCATTGTCGCAATACTGGACACATTAGAGCGAGTGCCCGCCGACCTGGAAGGTTTGAAAGCCTCTCTCGCCGACATCTATTACGGCAATTTCAGCCTGTTCCAATCCCTGCCGGATATCTGGGCTATTAATCAGCTGTTCCCGATTATGCCCATTCATCGCCTGAACGAGGAGCCTACCCGGCAAGCGGTGCTTGCGGATATCACCTGTGACTGCGATGGCAAGATCGACAACTTTATCGATCCCTGGGGGGGCACCTCAACCACCCTGCCTCTGCACCCGCCCAGAGAGAGTGAGGAGTACTATCTTGGTGTCTTTCTGGTGGGTGCCTATCAGGAAATTCTTGGGGATCTGCACAACCTGTTCGGGGATACCCATGTGGTCAGTGTGCGCCTGAACCGTGATGGCAGCTACGATGTGGTCAAGGAGATACACGGAGATTCCGTCGCCGATGTCCTGAGCTACGTAGAGTACCAACCGATTGAAATGCAAAAACGATTCCGGGACACCGCTGAGCAGGCGGTCAAGGAAGGACGAATCAGCGCCTCGGAAAGACAACAGATGATGGCTACGTTCAATGCCAGCATGCAGGGCTACACCTATTACGAACGTTAATTTCTGTCGTTAACAACAACAGCGAGGATTACCATGGCTACAGTCCTGATTATTGGTGCCGGTGGTGTGGGTCAGGTCGTTACCCACAAGTGTGCCAGACTGCCAGAAGTATTCAGCCATATTGTGCTGGCCAGCCGTAACGAAGAGAAGTGCAAGACCATTGCCGCCCAATTGGATCGCACGATTGAAACCGCTCAGGTTGACGCGGACAACGTAGCGGAACTGGTGGCACTGATGAACCGGGTAAAACCCTGGCTGGTGATAAACGTCGCCCTGCCCTATCAGGATCTCACCATCATGGAAGCCTGTTTAGAGACCGGCGTCCACTACCTCGACACCGCCAACTACGAGCCACTGGAGACGGCCAGATTCGAGTATAAATGGCAGTGGGCCTATCAGGAGAGATTCCAGCAAGCGGGGCTGATGGCGCTGCTGGGTTCCGGCTTTGATCCCGGTGCCACCAACGTATTTACCGCCTACACCGCCAAACACTTTTTCGATGCCATTCATGCGCTGGATATTATCGATGTCAATGGCGGTGATCATGGCCACCCTTTCGCCACCAACTTCAATCCGGAGATCAATATCCGGGAGGTGACCGCCGTCTGCCAGCACTGGGAAAACAACGCATTTGTGACTACGCCTGCCATGTCATTGAAACGGAGGTTCAGCTGTCCGGACGGTATTGGGGATTTCACTATCTACCGAATGTACCATGAGGAGCTGGAGTCCCTGACCAGACATTATCCCACCCTGAAAAAGGCCCAGTTCTGGATGAGTTTCAGTGACAGTTACCTGAAGCATCTGGAGGTACTCGGTAATGTCGGTATGACCAGTATCAAGCCGGTCAATTTCAATGGCACCGAGATTGTTCCGGTGCAATTCCTGAAGCATCTGCTGCCCGATCCGGCCTCGCTTGGGCCACTTACCAACGGCAAGACCTGTATCGGTTGTGTTGTTCAGGGAACCAAAGATGGTCAGGAGCGGTCTGTATATATCTATCAGGTCAAGGATCACCAGGATTGCTACCAGGAGGTACAGTCCCAGGCGATCTCCTACACCACCGGCGTACCGGCGATGATCGGGGCCAAACTGATGATTGAAGGTCAGTGGCTAAAGCCGGGGGTGTGGAATATGGAGCAGTTTGACCCTGATCCGTTTATGGAGGATATGAACCGCTACGGCCTACCCTGGACAGTGACGCTAAATGATTAATAGCCGGACTTTTCTGGATTTCGATACCCGTCGAGTGCCCTCTCCCTGCTTTGTGGCGGATGAGGTCGCTCTTGAAAACAACCTGAAAATACTCGCTCACCTTCAGAGCGAGTCGGGGGCCAAAGTGCTGCTGGCACTGAAGGCTTTCTCCCTGTTCGCCTTGTCACCACTGATCAGCCGTTACCTGTCCGGCACCTGTGCCAGTGGTTTACACGAAGCCCGTCTGGCACATGAAGAGTTTAACGGCGAGCTGCATACCTATTCAGCCGCCTACAAAGAGAGTGAGCTGCGGGAGATTCTGGCGATCTCTCACCATGTCGTGTTCAACTCCTTCAGCCAGTGGCACCGTTTTCAGCCCCTTGCGCAGGCCGCAACAGTCGATCGTCCGGAGCTGACCTTTGGTCTTCGCATCAATCCCGGGCATTCCGAAGGCACAGTCCCTCTTTACGACCCCTGTGCCCCCTGCTCTCGGCTGGGAATCCCGATCAGTGCATTTGATGAGACCCAAATGGAAGGCATCTCCGGGCTCCACTTTCACTCACTGTGTGAACAAGGTTTCGAACCCCTGGATCGCACCCTCTCTGTGATTGAGCAAAAACTGGGCAAAACCCTGCACACGCTCAAATGGATTAATTTTGGGGGCGGACACCACATCACCATGCCCAGCTATAACAGAGAGGCTCTAATCGCCCGCATCAAGGCGTTTCAGGAGCGGTATCAGCTTCAGGTCTATCTGGAGCCGGGGGAGGCTGTGGCTATTTGTACGGGGGTTCTGGTCAGCGAAGTACTGGACATCACGCGAAACGCCATGGATCTTGCGATCCTCGATACCTCCGCCACCTGCCATATACCGGACATTCTGGAGGCCCCTTACCGGGCTGATATTTTTGGCTCGGGAGAGCCGAAGGAGAAGGCGCACTGTTATCGTCTGGGCGGCCAGAGCTGTCTGGCCGGTGATGTGATAGGGGATTACAGTTTCGACCAGCCTCTCCGCATCGGTCAGAGACTGATATTTGATGATATGGCTCATTATACTATGGTGAAAACAAACACCTTTAATGGCATCGCGCTACCTGCTATTGCGGTATGGAATTCCAAAACCGATCAGCTGCGCATTATTAGGGAGTTTGATTATCAGGATTTCAAGCGCCGCCTTTCGTAAGCATTATTTATACGTACTGACGTCGCGCTCATTGCGCATTTAACCCATGAACTTCGGCAAACTTATATAGGATTACTTCATTGATCTCTCCATACTGTCTGCCGTTTTTCATCCCGATGACGGAACCAGAATGCCCTCGACCATGAACCGGAAACGACCCGCTTTGGAAAAGATACGGACCATCAAAGAGAGAGTGCGAACCAGCCCCTACCGGAAGCAATTTCTCACTGCTGCCGCATTCTGTACTGCCGCTTTGATGGTTAACGCTACTCACATTGACGATGCCGTCGCCCAGCAATTCACAGATCTGACAACATCCCAGGCCGAGAAGGACACCTCTATCTGGCTCAACAACTACAGCCGTGCTCAAGACCCAATGGTCATTCAAGGCATCAGCGAGTTGTCCGGCCTGACCTGGAACGATAACAGCAAAACCCTGTTTGCGGTCATCAACAGACCGGCCCGGGCCGTTGAACTCAGCCGCGATGGGCAGTTACTGCGCGCCATTACACTGAACGGATTTGAGGATGTGGAAGGCATTACCTGGATGGGTGGTGAAAACTACCTGATCGCAGATGAACGCAAACACCATGTTTTAAAAGTCACCATCACTCCCGAAACCAAGGTCATTAACAGCGACAATCTTCCTCTGCTTCAGATAGGCATCGGCACCGGCAATAACAAAGGTTTTGAGGGCATCGCCTGGCAGCCCGATAACCGGAGCATTTGGGTCATCAAGGAACGGGATCCGATCACCCTCTACCATATCAAGGGCTTCGCAGACTCGACCGAGACCAACAGAATCGAAATCAACGTCGACGAAAAGATGAACCAGGCAGCAAGCAAGGGTAACAGCGATGCCTCTGGTCTGCATCTGGACAGTCGCACAGGGAATCTGCTGGTACTCAGCGATGAATCTGCCCGCGTTACCGAGATCAATAGAGCCGGTGAGGTCGTGAGCACTCTGAGTCTGGGCTGGGAGCTGAACGACAGCGTACCACAAGCTGAAGGAATCACCATGGATGACAAAGGGGATATCTACATCGTCAGCGAGCCTAACTTGATGTACCGGTACAGTAAGACTGCGATACAGAAATAAACAATCCGGGTTTTGTCTAGCCAGAACAGACTCAGACGGAAAATCACAGGATCTACCTGAACGTCTTCAGATGCAGATTCCAGTCTCCGGCAAAGGGAGACTCAAACGAAGAAGATTCACCGGTATGGACACCCTGCCGATGCAGAGATGTCATCAGTCGCGTCACTGGCTGCTCCTGATCGGGAACCACCTCAACCAGCAACAGAGACTTCCCCTGTTCCAGCTGGTCATGATAGGGGGAGAGCCGCCAGTTATCGTGACTGACACCAACCAATCCTCCTATCCATGTGCAGAAACCCAAAGCAATCAGGGCAACAAAACCGGCAATGACCACACCCCACTGATGGGTTCCAAAGAAGAACCACACAGCCGTACCGGAAGCCACAGAGGCTAAAACACCAAATAGCAAGCCTCTCAATCCTGAATGAACAATATCGCTATCGCCAAACAAAGCAACGCTATTCAGGCCTCTCTTCTCTAGCGAAAGGGGGCTGCTGCTGGCCACAAGCAAGTGTCCATGCTGAATACCCAACTGCTCAAGGTCGTAACAGGCAGACTGTAATTCATCAAGTGAGTTAAAAAGATAGTGATGCTGTTTCATATTTGACACCTCTCGCCCAAACCGATCCGTACTAATGATATTTTAGCGGTTAATACACACATTAGATGACCAAAATACGATTCTGAAGGCATCTGAAATACTTATTCAGATCAAAAAATTTTTTTTAACTTTGAGTTGTTATAAGCGAGTAGAGGACAAGCAAAAAACAGGGTCTATTAGGTCTTTCATTTTGTTTTCCCATTACATAATAACCAACGACGATGATCATTAGAAAGAAAGACCTGCCCCGAATGTGGATCCCGGATTTCCGTAAAGATACTCCTATCTGAGTGCAATCAAAAAAAATACAATCCCACAATTTCAGGATCATTACTCATGGCCTGGATTGTCGCCATCATACTTACCCGTGGTCGTGTAACAGACAGTCTCCACGAAGGCAGACGACAGATCGACACCATTGGTTGGGCGGTTATCCTGTCTCAATTTTTTGCGGCTCTGGGCTACCTGTTTGGTAAGGCCGATGTCGGTTCCGCAGTCTCTGATATCGTCTCCGCTCTGGTCTCAATAGACAGCAAACTAGGTACCGCAATGGCCTACTGCCTTAGATCGGAAGAGCACACGTCTGAACTC
>CAMRBW010000021.1 GCA_947040555.1 uncultured Oceanospirillales bacterium
AGTGCCAGGAAATAAAGTGCCAGGAGTATGCAACAGCGTCAGGCCATATTGTTGGCCATGCACGTCTGAATGCTCCTGCCAGCCTGAATGCGCTGACGTTGGAGATGATAGACGCTCTCTTCCGTCAGCTTACGATGTGGCAGGAAGATAAACGTGTTGTTGCGGTTATTCTTGATGGTCAGGGAGAAAAAGCATTTTGTGCCGGTGGTGATATTCGCAAACTGCACACATTGGTGTTGGAGAGCAAGGGTGAGGTAAATTCTTTCGGTGAACAGTTTTTTTCCCATGAGTACCGGCTGGACTATCTGATCCACACCTATGGCAAGCCCGTGCTGTGCTGGGGCGCAGGTATCGTTATGGGTGGGGGCATCGGGCTGATGGCGGGAGCATCCCATCGTATTGTCACCCTCTCTTCCAAGCTGGCTATGCCGGAAATCGCCATTGGTCTTTTCCCGGATGTGGGCGGCAGCTGGATTCTGGGCCGCATGCCGGGTCGAACAGGGCTGTTCCTTGGACTGACCGGTACGCGGCTGAATGCGTCGGATGCACTGTTCTGCGGGCTTGCTGATCGCTTTTTAGGCGATGGCACCTTGCCCGATATCATCAGTGCTATGCAAACCCAGCACTGGCTCGGTAACGGGGAGGAAGATTGCCACGTTTTAGATAATCTGTTGCGCCAGGCTGAGCGTGAACAGGCCATTGATGCGCCCGTGTCTGCTATCAGGGAGAACTTCGACCTTATACAGCAGGTGACTGACGCCGAGAGGCCAGAGCAGATTCTCGAGGCGATAAGAGCGCAGGAGGGAGAGTGGTGGCAAAGAGCCGCGACATCTTTGGCAAAAGGATGCCCGGTCACCGCAGCCATTGTGGGTGAACAGCTCAGGCGAGCCAGGCATCTTTCATTGGCAGATGTGTTCCGCATGGAGTTGAATATTGCGGTGCGTTGTCTGAATAGCCCGAATTTTGCGGAGGGAGTACGGGCACTGCTGCTGGAGCGAGGCAGCCAGGCGATGTGGCAGCCGGCTTCGATGGCGGATATTTCCTGTGATCTGGTACGGGAATATTTTATCTCGCCCTGGCCGGAGGATTGCCATCCATTAGCTGATATGTGACCAACTATTTTTTATTGGATGTGTATTAAGGGGACTCTGTCTTTAGATATACTCGCGGCTTAATTTTAACAACTAAAAAATCATGGCCAGTGTGAAACGACAGAGTCGCTCTTTAGGGGGGTGGCTGTCCTTATATTGCTCCCTTTTGTTAGTCATTTTCGGTATTCAGAATCTTCCCGCCCGGGACGGTGCGATCCCGAGAGGGGAAGGTTTTCGCCTGAACTTTTTCCAAAAAGCTGATTCGCTCTCCCTTACCCCATCAGAGCAGCAGTGGCTGGACACTCATCCCGTCATAAAGATTGCCCTCGAAAGAGGTCGTCCTCCTTGGGCATTTTCAGACTCTGATGGTCAGCCAACCGGGATTTTCATTGATTACCTGAAGAAGATTGAAGCGACTCTTGGGGCGCGCTTCTCCTATGAATGGACCGAGAATCGGGATCAGTCCCGAGAAATGTTGCGAAATGGTGAAGTCGATCTGGCTCCCTGGCTAATGCATGAGCGTTTTGAGCTCGGTGCAGGGCTGTCATTTTCAAGGATCATCATGAATATCCCCAATATTGTGCTGGTGCGTAACACTGCCGACGACATCAATTCTATGAATGATTTGATGACGGCCAAAATTATCACAATGATAAACTCTCCCAACCGGGACCGCATCAAGAGTCAGGCGCCACAGGCCGTCCATATTGAGATCGGATGCGCCATCGATGGGATGAATCTGGTTTCTATAGGGGGCGGGGATGTCTTTATTGTCAACCTGACAACAGCCACTTACCTTATCGATTTGTTGAAAATTACCAATCTGCGCATGCTGGGTGATACGGGCATTATGCTCAATCTGCGTTTTGCGACCTCTGATGGGGAGCCGGAGCTGCACGCTCTGTTGAACAAGGCCATCATGGCAATTTCGCCGGAAGAGAGCAGAACTATTCAGGAGCAATGGATCAAGGTGCCTGCTGTCTGGTCCCAGGTGGGCAAGACGGTTCTGGTGACGTTGGGCGTCGTTATCATGCTGTTGATCATTTTTGTCTACTTCAACATTCGCTTGTCAAGAGAGGTTCGTGAGCGGCAGCATGTGGAAGCTATGCTCAGGAAAAAGAGTGAAACCGTAAAATTGCTCAGTGCTGTTACCCAGCGCTTTGTTGATCGGCCACTGGATGTGGCTGTTCAGGAGACGTTACAGATTCTGAACTCTTTTCATGGCGGAATATGTAGCTGGGTTGTACTGGTCGGAGAGGGGAGCAGTCGGCTTGTTTGGCTGGAAGCAGAGGTGAAAAACAGTGATCTGGTCAGTCGTATCAAAAGACTGAATTACGTCGATGGCTTCCCTATCGGGCGGACGTTGCCGGAAGAGAGTTGTCAATTCGTGCTGAGTGAGATTGACCCAGACAGATATCGGGAACTGTATGAGTTGATAGCATGGTTTTCGGCTGAGTCCCTGATCTGTGTGCCCATGATCCTCGAAGGGCAGGCCGTTGGCTTTCTGGGACAGATTGGTCGTCGCACCCACGGATGGAATACGGAAGATACTCTGCTGTTGAAGAGAGCCGCTGAGCTGATTGCCATCAGTCAGTCGAGAAAACATGCCGAGGATGCTCTGCGTGCCAGCGAGGAACGTCACCAGCTGGCCATTGATGCTGCCTCGAATGGTTTGTGGGACTGGGATTTTGCCACGGGTCGTATCTATTTCAGCCCCCATCTGCAGGTTATTCTCGGGGGGGGGATCGAAGATTGTGTGAAAACAGAGGTCGCTTTTCGCCGCCTGATTCATCCGGACGACAAAAGACAGACAACCCACTATCTGAGCCAGGTCTTCCTGAGTGATTCCGAGACCTTTGAACATATGCTTCGGCTTCGGTGTCGGAGTGGTGGTTATGTCACGTTTCGTATGCAGGGCAAGGTGATCGGCAGAGATTGTGAGGGTTATGCGCTCAGGGCTATAGGAACCATCATCGATATTACTGAGCAGCGCGCCTGGGAGAGAGAGCTCTCTATGGCGCGATTCTCCCTGGACCGAAGCGGCGACCAGATTCACTGGCTGCGGCAGAATGGTTCCCACAAATACGCCAATGAGTCAGCTGCCCGTGCGCTTGGTTACTCCCGTGAGGAGTTGTTGTCTTTGAAAATCGTGGACATCAATCCTGATATGGATGAGCAGGGGTGGAAATCCGTTTGGTCAGAACTGATGAAGCAAGGTGTTTACACGTATGAGGCGTATCGTATAACCCGAGATGGCAAATGTTATCCGGTTGAAATCACCGCCAACTATATGGAGTACGAAGGCGAGGGCTATATGTTTGCCTCCTGCCGTAATATTGCCGAGCGCAAGGCTCAGGAGGAGGCTCTGCGGTCAGCGAAGGAGGAGGCTGACAAGGCGAGCGCGGCGAAAAGCGAGTTTCTCGCCAATATGAGCCATGAGATCAGAACCCCCATGAACGCCATCATTGGCATGAGTCATCTGGCGCTGGATACAGAGCTCTCTCTGGAGCAGAAGGGGTATGTTTCCAAGGTGCGCAACGCCGCTGAGACCTTGCTTGGAATCATCAATGATATTCTTGATTTCTCAAAGGTTGAGGCGGGGCGTCTCGAGCTGGAATGTGCTCCGTTCAGTCTGTCCAGGGTGCTGGATAATCTGAATGATATGGTATCTATCCAGGCGGAGAGCAAGGGGGTCGGCTTTCACATAGCTTACGATGAAAATATTCCCGAACTCCTTGAGGGTGACTCCCTCCGTCTGGGGCAGATACTGCTCAACCTTGCCCATAATGCGATCAAGTTTACTCAAGAGGGAGAGGTACGGGTGAGTGTCACCATGGCCTCCTGTGATCAGCAGCAGGTGTGGCTCTCCTTCGCTGTTGAGGATACCGGTATCGGCATCGATGTTGCCAAGTTGCCCATGCTGTTTGAATCCTTCTCCCAGATCGACAGCTCCACAACGCGACGCTTTGGTGGCACCGGTTTGGGATTGGCCATCTGCAAGAAACTGGTGGCACTGATGAAAGGGAATATTCAGGTCTATTCTGTGCCGGAACAGGGTAGTCGGTTTGTGTTTGATATCACTCTTGGAACGGTCCAGAGTGGCAGTGTTCAGGCAGAGGAGAAACGGTCGAACACTCTTCCTATGCTGGTGGAGGGACATAACCGTATTTTGTTGGTGGAAGATAATGAGGTCAATCGCGAGGTGGCTGTTGCGCTTCTGCAGCGACTTGGCGCTTTCGTGGTCTGTGCTTTTAATGGACAGGAGGCACTGGATTGTCTGGCCAGAGAGAGCTTTGATCTGGCATTTATGGATATTCAGATGCCGGAGATGGATGGCTATACGGCTGTCAGACACATTCGCACCAAACCAGAATATGACCAGTTACCGGTAGTCGCGATGACGGCACACGCGATGGCAGAGGATCGTGCCCGGTGCCTGAGCGCAGGGATGGATGATTATATTTCCAAGCCCCTGGTGCCGGACCAGCTGGTGGCGTTGTTATCCCGTTATCTGCCCTTCGAAAACAGGGATTTTGCGGAAACAAGGGAGAGTCATGATATGGAAACACTTCCCGGAATCAATGCGGTGCAGGCTCTCAATCGCCTGCAGGGTGATCAGAGTCTGTATCGTGATCTTTTACATCGATTCCATAAGGATTATCACAACTGTTTTTCATTGTTGAATACCTACCTGCAGCAGGGGGATATGGATCAGTTGTGTTTTCTCGCCCATAACCTCAAAGGGGTGGCAGGAACACTGGGAGCCGAGCAGCTGGAACATCTTGCACACCTGATCAGGAAGCAGGTTAATGCTTCGGAATGGGAAGAACTGAGAAAAACCATGAGCCTGCTGGACGCAGAGCTACAGAGCGTTATGGCGGGATTGAAAGCGCTCCCTGTTCTGGAGAGAAATAGTGCCAATGAACCGAATGTCGGCATCGATGCCTACGGTTCATCCACCGAGCTGCTCAGCACTCTGCGCCTTCAGCTGCAAAATAGCGATAGTCAGGCTCAGCAGACATTTGAGAGGCTGGCGGCCTGTATCGCTCAGGGAGAGGGCGCGCAATGGCTTCATGTTGTTCATAACCATCTCCTCAACTTCGATTATGAGCTGGCTCTTGAAGCTCTTGATGATCTTGAAGCTCTTGATCTTGAATAGCAGGGATGTGGTTGAAGCTCAGGAACAACCAGCCTGATTATCAGGCCGGTTGCAATCTTCCACGCTGCCTGGTCTTCCACGCTGTTTAGTCTTCAACTGTATAGGGAAGAGGCTGGCGCGTTAAAGCTATGTTCTGTTCGGCTAGCACCAGCGATCCATTTTCTGCATCGTCCTTGCGTACAACGGCCAGAATTTCTACGGTGCTGGAACCGGCAGAGAGTGCCACGACGACGTCACCAATTTTCTTACCGCTGCCATTGAGTACACCTGTACCGATGGCCGGCGCTTGCTCCTGTTCTGCGGTGAAGCGGTAGAGGTGGCTTTTCAGTTTGCCCAGATACTTCATACGGGCGACAATCTCCTGTCCCGTGTAGCAGCCTTTTTTGAAAGAGATACCATTCAGCGCCTGCCAATTCAGATGCTGTGGAATCCAGCTCTCACGGGAGGCTTCCGTCACCCAGGCGATACCCTGTTGAATATCTTCCAGCTGCCAGTGGCTGGTGGCTACAATCGCTGCCTGCGCAGCGAGTTCCTGCCATACGGTTTGAGCCGCGTCTGGATTCAGCCAGAGTTCAAAACGGTCTGCAGCGACGGGAACCACAAGCCCTTGTGACCATGGCAGAATCTTGTCTGCTTCGCGTGCAGATTCCGCTTCTGTCAGATGGGTAATCACTTCAGCGGCACCGGATCCGCTCAGGCCGATGCGAAGCCACCGGTCCGTGGTGTCGGTGATCGCAACGGTGCGGAAGAAGGCAGCGTATTTGCTCAGATGAGTCTTTAGATAATCACTCTGATCAGCGGGTAATACGGCTATTAGATCATCGCCTTGAGCCACTATTCGAAAGTTGGCAACCATGCGCCCTTTGGGGGTACAGCAGGCCCCTAAAACCACCTCTCCTTCAGGCAGTTTGACGACATCACAGGTTACCTGTCCTTGCAGAAACTTGCGATTATCTGTGCCGCTAAAAGTGAGTAGCCGTTCATGCCCGAGCAGAGTCATGCTGACATCGCTCTTTGCACTTGCATTCGGCTGTGGACGTGTAATTAAACCGTTGGTCACGGTGATATTCTGGCTTTCAAGCCAGCTGAGCCATTCTTGACTGGTCATGTGGAAGCTCAATGTCCCTGTTGGCAGATGGTGCCATGATAGTGGATTTTGTGCTGAGCTTCCCAGCCTGCCATTCGGTGAACAGGAAATTGTTTTGCTGTGCTTTTGTGATCAGAGTCCTTGTGAACAGAACGGGGCTCCCTATAATGATTCGGATTGCGCTACTGTTCAGGAATGACTGATGTCCGCTGAGACCCTACAAGAAAAACCAACCCGGGAAGAGATGAACCGGCTGTCCTGGCATAGTCGTCGGGGCATGCTGGAGCTGGATGTGCTTCTGATTCCCTTTACCCAAGAGGTTTATCCCTCGCTGAGTAGCGAACAGAGGGTGTCCTATACCGCGCTACTCGCCTGTGAAGATGCTGATCTCTTCGTCTGGTTTATGAGACAAGAGATTCCCCAGGACGAGCATCTGGCGAATATGGTCACCATGATCATCGAACGTGCCAGATCACAGCCCCCTATCCATTGATATCCTCCTGGGTCAGTCTGCCAGCGGGTGGCGACTGACTCTGGTTGTGCATGCTATCGCCGGTGTTGCGCCTCTCTTCTCCGGGGGCGGCTGGCTCACACTGCTATTGTGGCCTCTTTTGGCACTCTCTTTGATTCACTGCCGTCGTACGGTCACAGCCAGAACCGCCGCGTCAGTCTCCGCTTTACGACTGTTTAATGATGAATGGAAACTCCAACTGCGGAACGGTACATGGATACCTTGTTCACTCAAGGGTGAGCGCCTGATCATTCCGTTCCTGACCATTTTGCGATTTCAACCGGTGAAGAAGGCGGATGTTCCGTGGCGTCGTATGAGCCTGGTGATTTTCCATGATGCTGTCCCGAAAGAACCATTCCGGAAGTTGAGGGTTTATCTTCGGCTCTCGGCTGGATTGTGAGTGTGGTCTAAGGTTAATACCGTTTTGTTCGATAACTGTGGTTCTACATAAAGTGATAAACAATCAAGGATCAACCATGAACAACAGAGCAATCTTTGCCTTGATGACAACTCTTGCTATTTCTCAGACTGCCAATGCCTCTGATGATGGTTTCTATGTGGGGGTAAGGCTTGGAGGGGAGAGTCTCAACAGCAAGCTGGAAGTTGGCACGGTAAGCGTAAATGGTACGGGTACAACAGGAGCCATTTATGGTGGTTATCTGGGGTATTTTTTCCCTATGGGGGATAGCATATCACTCGGTATGGAAGCTGAGTATGCAAAGCACGATGCTCAAATCGAATACAAGAGCAGTTCTTCAACAAGAACAATTGAATTCAATAAAGAGTATGGTGCCAACCTGCGGTTGAACGTAGATGCCTACGAAAACGTCACCTTCTTTGGTCTGGCCGGTATTAACAAGGCAAAGATTGAAGGGAAGGCCTCTTCGGGGGGAAAAGGCGATGACAAAGTCAGAGGAACTGCTTTGGGACTCGGGTTTGAGTTTAAAAATGAGTCCCCCATCCGGCTGCGTTTTGAGTACCGTTACACGAAGTATAAGGATGTAGACTTCGACCCTGATGTCGATGTAGAAAGTACACCCAAGAGTCACGCTCTGACCATCGGTCTTCACTATTATTTCTAGTCCCGCTAAACGCTTATCTCCATACCGGCCGCAACCACCTCGTTCCCACAGTCCTCCGTGGGAATGCCTATCAGATGGCTAATCAAGGACAGCTACAATTTGTGAGATCAATCTTTGGGCGTCCTTTTTCTCTTTCCTGTTATTCCCGGCTTCTCTCCATCAGGATATTTTTGCGCAAATTCCGCAAATTCCGCAAATTCCGCAAGTTCCGCAACTTCCGCTTGTGGCATAGTATCCGGAAGCGCTTTTCTTCTCTGTATCAGCTGTTTTTTCAGATGTAATACTTTGGCATGAAGACCTGCTCTTTTGGAAAGTATGTACCTAAAAAGAGACATCGCTACAATCGGCAGCGAATCATGAGCAGCCCAATACAACTTACCTCCAAAATTACCTTCCAATATAAGATTGTAAACAGGATTCATCTGAGCTCCCAGTAACGACAAGCCCAGCGCAACCACAGTAGCGATTGCTGCTGGAGTAACCATTTGCATAGGATCAAGGTGTGGGTAATAGCCAATGGTATTCGCTATGAGCATAAGTTCCCCTATGGCGAAACCAGGCACAATACTGTAAAACAGACCATTCAGGACAGCGTTTATCTGTGCAGAAGCCCCTCGTATTAAGGGAAAGGTCTCTGAATAAAAGCGAGGATGAAACATCCAGATGATCTCTGCGTGCAATAGGCCATAGACAATAGTCGTCAGTACGGCACCCGCTACGATTCTGGTAGACGATGATAACAGATCCTGTTGTTGCAACAGATCAAGACGATGCTCAAGAGCTTGAATTTCCTGAATAACCATTTCACTGGTAAGTACGTGGTAACTCGTTTTTATTTCCGGATGCCCGCTGATACTGGGTTCTGGATCAAAAAATATTCGATTACGATCGTCCGGGTACTTAATGGGTGCATGGTTCAGTCCCTGGGACGTGCTTGTCAAGACGGGTTCTTCCTGATGAACAGGCTCTTCTCCAAACACGGAATGAACCAGAGAAAGAACAGTGACCAAAACCGCTATCCCGATAACAGACCATTTTCTTCGATAGTGTTGCATTATTTCTATTTCCTTCCCGCCTGACTATAGAAAGAACACTGGATTATAGACCCTGCTTCACTGCGCTTCCCTTTGGGCGATAACTTTGGTGTAACATGAGATAACGCCAAGGGAGCTGGCAATGAAAATGAAGAGATGGTCTGCAATTTTTGGCGCTGTACTTTTGTGTACTACACCATTCAAGGCTTACAGTCTTGATAGGAAGCCGGATGGTATCAGCCTGACTGGCGGAGATGGCCTTAACAAAAGATCCGAGTTGAGCAATTTTCGGGCCGCTGTGCGCTGGGACTGGGATGCGGATCTGCTCAATAGTCGTAACTGGAGGTTGGATGGCTATTTTGATCTGGGTTACAGCCAGTGGAAAAGTCGCCTTTCCCGCGAAGATCAACCCACTTCCGACGGCGCGAAAAAGGCCTGGCAGGTGAGTTTGACACCGGTCTTTCGGCTATCACCCAAGACCGACAATGCTATTGTGCCATTTGTGGACTTCGGCGTAGGTGTCAGCTACCAATCCAAAAAGAATTTGGAGAAGGAATCACGTTCTCCCCTCCGGATGGGTGGCCATACTCAGTTCGAGGGTCGCCTTATGGTCGGTTTTCAGTTTGGCGACCAGCATGACTATGAAATCGCTTATGGCTGGTTCCACTACTCCAATGCCAGCCTTCACCCCAATAACGATGGTTTAGACTTCCAAATGTTGAGTTTTGTTATGAAGTGGTAAATTCGACATCCCCGCCATTTTTATCGTCACTAAAAATCCTGCTCCAAAAGAGCAGGATTTTTGCATTCAGAAAGAAAACAGATCGACTATTTGCCTCACGTTATCTTTAAAATCCATAATATGGGTGTAAATAAAGTACTCACCGCTATTGGTAAATGTCCAGATAACAAAGCCGCAATGGACGACAACCGTACACCAGAATATTGCCGTGAAGGGTTGCTTCGAGGTCTTGTGGCTGAACAGGATACGAGCGACAGTGGCTCCGGGCCAGCCTCCGAGAATAGAAACCAGATGCAGTGTATTCTCACTGGTACGCCAAAACCCCATCCGTGCCGCCGTTTTGTCCTTGGCATACAGGTAGAGGGAGAGCAGGCTTAAAGCAATAATTACATACAGCACTTCAGCAGGATATTTGTTCAAAAGCGCCGCAGTACTGACAAAACAGAGGAAAACACCCACCAAAGACAAACTGATGATATTGGGTTGTGGGCCCTTCTGTCTCTCCCATTCTCTGATCAGCCAGACATCGACAGCACACTTTCTGCCTTCGGAATCTTTTGACACCTTGTAAGTCACTTCCTTGTCTATGGTCTCGGTCGAAAGTCTGGATTTAGAGTCACTGATATGAACAAATATTTCATCTTTGCCATTATCCGGTTCGATAAAACCAAAACCTTTAGATTCGACCCATCTTATGATGCGGCCTGTCGCTCTTATTTCAAATTTGATAATTGACATTGATGGTGTAAGTTCGCTGCTGCCAAGTGATGATGCCTAATGTCTGAGGATAAGACTCTGCTTCTTTTACCAGTCAGATGGCTACACCGTCAAATTCTCATTCCAGCAAGCTTGCCAGCGCCAGATAACAGTCAGATAATCTGCCACTTTTCGGGTTCAGCCCCCATCCATATTCATAGAGCATCTCTGTGGGGCAACCAGAATGAACAGCAGAATGAACAGGACAACCAGAATGAACCAAACCAGCGAATATATTGACTCTTATTACCAGGCGACAGGAAATGTTCTGCCACAGCAGCCCGTCTTGACGGGTGATATCACTGCCGATGTCTGCATCATCGGTGGTGGCATGACCGGCTTTAATGCTGCGATCGAACTGCGTAAACGCGGTTTTGATGTGGTGGTACTTGAATCTGGTCGTCTTTCCTGGGGGGCGTCCGGCCGCAATGGCGGTATGTGTCTGGTTGGCTACTGCCTCGGTCTGCACGAGCTTGATGAGACCTTCGGGCCTGAATGGGGACGTCAGCTGTGGGATCTCTCCTGTGAATCCCTGGATGTCGTCCGTGAACGCATCAGTGAGTTCAATATCGACTGTGATTTTCAGCAGAATTATATCGAATTGGCGATCAAACCCAGCCATGAAGAAGAGTTACGGGCGTATCAGGAGCTGATGGAGTCACGGTACGACTACAACAGTGTCACCTGGTGGGACAGTGACAAGATTCGCGAGGTCACCACATCTTCACGCTATATCGGTGGTCTGTTTGATGCCAACAGCGCCCATATGCACCCGCTCAACTACACCTTGGGTCTCGCTCGTGCCGCGATGGAGCTGGGTGTAAAAGTATTCGAACAAAGCCGTGCAACCAAACTGGTCAAAGGCAACCCGAACCAAATCCACACTGAACAAGGGTGTGTGAAGGCGAAGCAGGTTCTGCTGGCCTGTAATGCCTACCTCGACGGACTGCACCGGAAAGCGGAGAGCAAGACCTTACCGGTGGTCTCCTATATCGGCGTCACTGAGCAGCTGGGTGACCGACAGCCGATTACTAACAATATGGCGATGTCGGACCTGAACAACAGTCTGGATTATTTTCGCCCTACCGCGGATGGTCGTATTCTGTTTGGCGGCGTGAACCACCCGTTCAATGGCGAATACAAAGACTCTCAAGAGCGGGTGCGTCAGCGTATGCTGAAGGTGTTCCCACAGTTAGGCGACGTTAAGATGGAGCACCATTGGGGGGGGTTGTTCGCCGTCACCCGTGAATATATGCCTCAGATTGAACATCTGGGCAATGATATCTACACGGCCCACGGCTACACTGGTCACGGCGTCTCGCTGACCAATATCGCCGGTCGTGTGGTGGCAGAAGCCATGGCGGGTAACGCTGAACGCTTTGACGTCTTCTCCCGCATCAAACACAAGTGGATTCCAACCCCGAAAATCCTGCGCAAACCGGCTCTGGCCATGGCCATCTGGAAAGCAGAACTTGAGGATGTTCTCGGTTCCTGAAGCCTGGAAATGGGTTGGGGTTTAGTGTATTGATCTACGGTTTGCTGTTTCTGCTGTGGATTCACCGCAGCCGGGTTCGCCGTTGAGCCTGATGCATCTAACGGGTTGCCGGTATACCCAACTCAAACGGAGACGAAGCTGTTGCCGAAACGAAGACGTCTTTTACCCGAGTGGTATCATCAGGATGCGGTGTTGCTGGCATGGCCCGATGCCAACACCGACTGGCACCATTGGCTTGATCAGGTACAGACCGTCTACCTCGAATTAATAGTCGCGATTAATGGTTGTGGCTGTGGGGTGATTCTGTTGATTCGTCCATCGGAGATTATTCGTTTTCGGGCGTTGTCCGCTTCCCATGGTGGTATCGAGTCATTGTTGCTTGTTCCGGCAGATTTTAATGATACCTGGGTGCGGGACTACGGCTTTCTCACCTTAATAAATAGTAAGGGCTGCCAAGGGATTGAGTTTATTTTTAATGGCTGGGGTAAAAAATTTGCTGCCGCCAGAGATAATGCGATCAATCGAGAGGTATTGGCACCACTGCTAAACCAAACCCTGCACTCCATTGATTGGGCGTGTGAAGGCGGGGCTCTTGAGATAGACAGTGATGGTCACCTATTAACGACAGCCCAATGTCTGCTTAACCCCCAACGCAATGGTCAATGTTCCCTCTCGGACTATAGAGAGCTGTTTATTCGCGAACTGGGAGCGACCACTGTCACCATTCTTGAAAACGGTTATCTCCATGGGGACGATACCGATGGTCATATTGATACTTTGGCACGCTTTACCCCGAACCGGGGCATTGTCTGTCAGAGTTGTTACAATCGCACGACAGATGAACACTATCTGCCTCTCCGTTATATGGCAGAGGAGCTGAGACAGGCATTTCCTGACCATACTGTGTTTGAATTGCCGCTGCCCGATGTGAGAGATAACGGTGGCGAGCGTCTGCCCGCTTCCTACGCCAACTTTCTTATTAATAACGGGCAAATCCTGCTGCCTGTGTATGACGAACCGGAAGACGGTGAAGCGATTGCTGTTATGATGCGGGCTTATCCGCACTCTCGAATTGTCCCTGTCAATTGCCGGGTGCTTCCTGTGCAATATGGCAGTTTGCACTGCATCACCATGCAGATACCGGTGGGGACTTTAAAACCACAAGTGGTCAGATTGTTTGATCGGGGTATTGTCGAGCTTCAAACAGCCTTTGATGTTTAGGTTTTATAGAAATTTAGGCTTGTATGGAAAGAAGATGGAAAGAAGAACAGTAAAAATCGGGTTAGTTCAGCAGGCTGTTTCTGGCAATAACAGGCAGGAAAACTGGCTGCTCAGCGCTGAGCAGGTTGCGGTGCTGGCCGAGCAGGGGGCCGAATTGGTGCTGCTGCAAGAGTTGCACAGTACTCTCTATTTTTGTCAGGAGGAAAACGCAGCTAATTTTGATTTTGCCGAAACCATCCCTGGAGAGGCAACTGTTTTTTTTGAGGCTCTGGCTCGCCGACTTAATATCGTGCTGGTGGTTTCTTTGTTTGAAAAAAGAGCTCCCGGATTGCATCACAACACCGCCGTCGTCTTTGACCGGGATAGAGGTATGGTGGGCAAGTACAGGAAGATGCATATTCCTGATGACCCCGGTTATTACGAGAAATTTTACTTTTCCCCCGGCGACACCGGTTTTACTCCGATTGCAACCAGCATCGGTAAACTGGGCGTGCTGATCTGCTGGGATCAATGGTATCCGGAAGCCGCCCGACTGATGGCAATGGCGGGTGCCGATATTCTGCTCTATCCGACAGCGATCGGTTGGGATGATCAGGATGATTCCGAGGAGAAGCAGCGCCAGCATAGCAGTTGGGAGATCATTCAGCGCAGCCATGCTGTTGCGAATGGCTTGCCGGTTATGGTCGCCAACAGAACGGGTTTTGAGGTGTCGCCTATGTCGGGCGCTGCCGGTATTCGCTTTTGGGGACAGAGTTTTATTGCCGGGGCGCAGGGGGAAATTCTGGCCAGAGCCGGTATCGATAGTGAGGAAAATCTGTTGGTTACACTGGATCTTGGTCGTAGTGAACAGGTTAGACGCAACTGGCCGTTTTTTCGGGACCGTCGTATAGATGCCTACAGAGAAATTTCCCGATGCTGGCTAGATTGACAGGTTATCGTAAAGGGTGTCGTAAAGGGTGTCGTAAAAGGGAAAAAGAAAAAGGGCTGCCTGCAATGAAAAGAGGCAGCCCTTTTTACAGGTGTGTTTTAGCGGTAAGTTAATAACCGACCACGGTCATCCGCAGATAACTCTGGATCAGCGGATCACCGAAAAACAGGGCGACCAGACCGGCCATCGCCAGATAGGGGCCGAAAGGGATTGGAATATTTTTGTCCCGGCCGCGAATCACCGTCATGGCGATACCGAGAATGGCACCGACCAGTGAGGAGAGCAGAATAATCAGCGGCAGGAACTGCCACCCCATCCAGGCACCGAGAGCGGCGAGAAGCTTGAAATCACCATAGCCCATGCCCTCTTTGCCAGTCACAAGTTTGAAGAGCCAGTACACAGACCAGAGTGACAGGTAGCCAGCCATCGCCCCAAACACCGCGTCTTCCAGGGTGGTGAAGAGGCCGCTGGTATTGGCCAGCAGACCGAGCCACATCAGCGGCAGAGTCAGGTTGTCTGGTAGCAGCTGGTGGTCGATATCGATCATGGTCATGACCAGCAACATCCAACACAGGATGCAGACCAGAAATGATGTAATACCAGGTCCGTATACGATCGCACTTAACAGGGCCAGTAAGCCGGAAGCCAATTCAATAATCGGATAGCGGATAGAGATCGGGTTTTTGCAGCCTGCACACTTGCCGCGCAGAAGTAGATAACTGATGACTGGAATGTTCTCCCATGGACGAATGCCACGCTTGCACTTGGGACAACGGGACGCCGGGACAATAAGATTAAAACGTTCCTGTTTTTCAGTCTCAGCCTCTGGGTCGAGCAATAGGCGACACTCTTTTTTCCACTCCCGTTCCATCATAACCGGCATACGATAGATAACTACATTCAGGAAGCTGCCGACCAAAAGACCGAGAATAAGTGCTGTCCATGTCCAATAGTCGGGATCAGTAAGAAAGTTTATAAGATCGACCACGGGGTAATCCTTTCGTTAATGTTATGCAAAGACAATAAATAAAAGATAAGCAGATTGGCAGATAAAGATAGAGTTATGTCACCAGTAATGACTCTATCGAACGAATATAACAACGATAGCAGGTGATCACCAGCAGGTGGTCTCCACAAGCGCAGGAAGGGCTTTGGGAGGTGCCGGATAATAGCCTCATAGGGGGGATGACATGCTCAAATGAAAGATATAGGCTTCAGTGGGCTCGGGTTGCGTGGCATTTCCCGTGTATGGCTGTTTGTAAGTCTGTCTGTCAATGAAAGTATGGTTGTGGAAGTATAATTATGAAAACAAGGCTCTCTATTTTAATGAGTGTGGTTATGTCTGGTTTTTGCTGGATTAATACAGTAAATGCTGATGGAAGGTATTCAGATACTATTGTTCATGTAGACGATGCCTCATTTAAAAATAAGTCCGTTTATTGCGAAGAAAATCTAGTGGAGCCAGAGAAGAATAGCTTCGAAATTCTGGACTATAACGTTATGAGTTCTGAAGCTGGGGATAGATATTCTCTAATGACAATAAAAAATACCTCTTCAGGTCAAAGGTTTCTAACAGAAAAACACCTGGTAGCCATTCATGCCAACTGCTTCAGCCAGAATCCGGTAACATTCAAAAAGAAGTTGTCAGGCGGTGAGGTTGTAACCAAAAATATCTACTTTGGTAAAAACCAATTTCCCATCATTAAGATAGTTTCTGGATATTAGTGGCTAAGCGTCCGCAAGTGAAGATGATTATGATGGTCCACGAAATCCACAATCCACAATTTAATGCTTGAGGTCAAAAGTAAGGAGAAAGGTTGTTGATATATACTACGGTGTTTCACTAACTGATGGCTGTGATAACCTTGAAAATTAAAGATTTGCCTTTTTGGCTGGCGTTGATTGTTTGCCTCACGCCTTTTGTTTCGTCACCGGTCGCTCTCGTCATAGGATTTATGCTTGCGAGCCTGGGGCTGGTCCCGGAGCGTCTGTCGTTAGCAACGTTTACCAGACAGTTACTCTCTTATTCCATTATTGGTCTGGGTTTTGGTATCCAATTTGAGCAGGCGCTGGCAGTCACCTCTAATGGCATTGGCCTGATTATTGCCAGTATTGTGGGTACGTTGACACTTGGTTGGATCATCACCAGGGTAATAAAGCTTGATACCGTAACGGGTTACTTGATTTCCGCCGGTACGGCCATTTGCGGAGGCAGTGCCATTGCCGCCATAGCACCGGCAATAAAAGCGAAAGACGACCAGATTGGTTTGTCCCTGGTTACGGTATTTGTCTTGAACTCCATCGCCCTGTTTATCTTTCCCCTGATCGGACACGCTCTGGGTCTGGATCAACAGACCTTCGGCACATGGGCGGCTATTGCCATTCACGATACCTCTTCCGTTGTTGGTGCGGCTGGTGCCTACGGCGAGCAGGCACTGACGACTGCAACCACGCTTAAACTTGCCCGGGCGCTCTGGATTATCCCTGTCGCTCTGCTTAGTGCGGTCATTTTTTCCAGAGGGGCTAAAGAGGAGGGCTCCAGCAAGATAACGATCCCATGGTTTATCCTCTGGTACTGTGCTGCTATTGCGATTAGTGACTTTTTTCCACAGTTTGATCTGGTTTACCAAGGCATTTTTGCCTTCGCCAAACAGACCCTTGTCGTTTGTTTATTCCTGATTGGCTGCAGCATATCTATGAAGAAGCTCAGATCTGCCGGTCCGAAACCTCTGTTGTTCGGCGTTGGAATGTGGTTATTGATTTCTACGACATCACTGGCCTGGTTAATGCTTGGGCGCTGATATTAATTATACGGCCTCAGGATTTTATACTGAGGCCGCCTTCATGATTCGAATCATTGTGAAGCATGTGAGATGCTCGTAATCGATTTTTACTACCACCAATAGAGTCTCTTTACTCTATCCATTCGGAAAAAAGCTTATGATCTAGTGTTGTTATTTTTGCGGCTCTTTCTCCATTGATTTAGGGGTCGAGGTTAAGCTCCCTTCATGTGAATTATTCTTGCGAAATGATTGAAATCAGAGATCCCCCAAAAGCACAATACATAGCCTCCGATATATCCTTACTCATAAGTTTCCTGCGGGTTAAGCACATGTGGGCCTTCATACCAAAATACCACGGGCTTTCCCGGCAGGCCTGGAGCATCAAATAACCATAAGTGGGAAGGGCTGCCCATCCCGAGCGGTGGGCATAGGGGCTGTATTTCCATGGTAAAAAGCAAATTGACGACAATGTGCTAATGTTTTATACGCTTGCAGCGCTCTGTACGCTTTCAGCACTGCTAGTTGGCACATCCCCTTATGTATGGAAATCAAGGAGTAACCATGCCACTTCATGAGAAATCCACGGTTCTCGACTCCATTCTTGATGATATTTATTCGTCAAAAGATCTTTTTATTGTGATGCCGAAGTACAAAATACCCAACAAAGAGCAACTGGCAATCCATGCTTATCAAGTGGTTCATGATGAGCTAATGCTGGATGGTAACTCTCGCCAAAATCTCGCTACGTTTTGCCAGACATGGGTCGAAGATGAAGTACACAAGCTCATGGATGAATGTATCGATAAGAATATGATTGATAAAGATGAGTATCCGCAAACGGCTGGAATAGAGTCCCGTTGTGTTCATATGCTGGCGGACTTATGGCATGCGCCAGATGCGGATAACCCCATGGGGTGTTCAACAACAGGATCAAGTGAAGCGGCAATGCTTGGTGGCATGGCACTCAAGTGGGCCTGGCGGGAAAAAATGAAGCAACAGGGCAAACCCACCGACAAACCAAATCTCATCTGTGGGCCGGTACAGGTGTGTTGGCATAAATTTGCCCGGTATTGGGATGTAGAGCTGCGTGAAATCCCAATGGAAGGGGACAGGCTCATCATGACGCCAGAAGAGGTTATAAAGCGTTGTGATGAAAATACTATAGGTGTCGTCCCAACGTTGGGGGTGACCTTTACCTGCCAATATGAACCCGTTAAAGCAGTGCATAAAGCATTAGATAGATTACAACAAGAAACCGGTCTGGATATTCCCATCCATGTTGATGGTGCGAGTGGAGGCTTTCTTGCGCCATTTTGCGACCCGGATCTGGAATGGGATTTTCGCTTACCAAGAGTGAAGTCTATCAATGCTTCCGGACATAAGTTTGGCTTATCTCCCCTTGGGGTTGGTTGGGTAATATGGCGTGATGCAACCGTTTTGCACAAAGATTTAATCTTTAATGTTAACTACCTTGGTGGCAATATGCCGACCTTTGCGCTTAATTTCTCACGTCCGGGCGGACAGGTTGTGGCACAGTACTACAACTTCTTGCGTCTTGGCCGTGAAGGCTATCGGAAAATTCACCAGGCGTGTTATAACTCCGCTCGATATCTTGCGAAAAAAATCGATAAGATAGGCATATTTAAAATTATATACGACGGTTATGGTGGTATTCCTGCACTTAGCTGGTCATTAAAAAAAGATGTGAATCCTGGCTTTAATCTCTATGACTTATCTGACCGGATTCGTTCAAGAGGTTGGCAGATCGCAGCTTACGCAATGCCGGCAAATCGTGAAGATTTAGTCATTATGCGTATTTTGGTGCGTCATGGATTTAGCCGGGATTTAGCTGATTTGCTAGTAAATGACATTCAGCATTGTGTAGATTTCTTTGAAAAACGCCCAGTAGTTAATGGGAGTAATGCGGATGAGTCATCCAACTTTAATCATGGTTAGCAATAAACAAAAGTGTTGCTGAAAGCTGGCGATTACTTAAAATTCCGCGTTAAGTATATTCACATATACATCAAATAGTCTGGAAAGTGTTTAAACTTCCGTTACCACTTTTAATGTATGAACTCGAAACCGATGTCCGAGATTCCACACACTCATCACTCTGCCCTTCAAGATGCCATCGAATGGGCGCTGCTCCATGGTTTTGCTCTGAAAACAGCGTCGGGAGCCGCAATACACTGTGCATTTAGTCTTGCACCTACGTTAATTGACCGGGAGCGTTTCCAGAAGCTAAAGCAGGCTGTACCGCTGTTTGGTAAACTGCTTCATGCTGTGTCTGAAGATTACAATTTTATTCAGCGGATTATGGCACCTATCGCTGATGCGGATGCCTTTTTTGCACAACTGGTTAAGCTGCACCAACAGATTCATAACGGGACAGAACCAGAGCGACGTCTATCCATGCTATTTATGCGTTCTGACTTTATGGACGACGCAGAGCGGGGGCCACGCATTATCGAATTCAATGGCATCGCCGCAGGCATGGGGCCCTTCGGACAGCGAGCCCATGAGTTGCACGGCTATATGCAGCAACAATGGCCCGAGGTTTTCCAGCACTGGTCGCCTGTTTGTGATCTGGAGCTGATCGAAAACCCCGCTATTAAACAGCTGTCCGCTGCCATTGCCTGTGCCGCCAGACAAATTCACGGCGAGTTCAACGACAGTGAACAGCCACTCTTTATCATGGTGGTGCAGGAAAACGAGGACAATGTCTTTGACCAGCACCTGCTCGAGCAAGGGTTGCAAGCTCTTGGTATCCGCACCCAGCGCAGAACATTCCGTGAGCTGCATGAGCAGCTGAGCAGTGGTGACGATGGTCGTCTGTTGCTGGTCGGGCATGGTGGTGTTGATTGCATTTATCTGCGTGCCGGTTACCAGCATCAGGACTATTTGGCCGAAGATCTGGTTGAACCGGATTGCTGTGAAACCCTGATCCAGACCAGAGCCTTTATGGAGAAACACCGGGTTGCTATCAATGCCACTGTCGGCCAGCAACTGGCGACCTGCAAACGGGTTCAGATGATCTTGACCACCATGGAAGCCTCCGCTCTCGCCCGTTTCGGCCTGTCGCTGACAGACGCTGAAATTGTGAAGACATTTCTTGGGGAGATGTATCCGGTCGGTGCCGATTCTGCTGAGTGGTTTGAAAGACAGGATGCGGATAACTGGGTTCTGAAAAATCAGGGTGAAGGTGGGGGGCACTGCGTATTCAATCAGGACATCCAGCCTCGGCTGGAGAGTCTGGAGCCGGAAGAGTTCAGCGCCTGGTCGCTGATGCGGCGCCTGCATCCAGCCCATCGCCCCCGCCCCGCGCTGCTGGTACGTAAAGGACACCCAATGATTGTTGAGGACCTTATCAGCGAGATCGGCATATTTACGGTACATATCGATGGGCAACCTGCCACTGATGAGGGGGGATACGCCGGCTATCTGATCCGCAGCAAACCGGCTTCTGTTTCGGAAGGTGGTGTTCACAGTGGTCTGGGCGCGGCGGATTCGCTGGCCGTTTACACACCGCCATCCTGAAAATACAGAGGTAATCTCCGCGGTAACCATAACCGCACAAAAAACGTGAACGTTTAAGCCTTCTTGTGCTTCAGTCGTGCTAGCCTTTACAGCCTCTATTTTTCGGAATGGTTCATTCAGGTATGCGGCTTTTCGACAGCTTGGTCTTCAGATCGACGAAGAGGTTAAGGGATAGGTTCATAGGTGGAAAGGTTCTTGCGAGAGGCCTCCTGCTGGCAACGGCATTGCTGCAGGTTGCCCATGGGGTAAGTGCTCATATTTATCTGGCAAATGTGATATTACCTCCTCTACAGCCCAGTAAAACCGCTGATGAAAATATTGGAAACGCCGTTTTGCCAGTAAAATATGAGCAGTTACCCCATGGGGTATCCGCTCATCAGAATATCATCATCTTTGGCTGCGTAGAGACAGTGACGCTGCCAGCTCTCGCTCTGGATCTGAAAGCCAGAGTCGATACCGGAGCCGGTCTCTCCTCTTTGGATGCCCGCAATATTGAAGAATTTATCAGGGATGGTGAAAGCTGGGTCAGTTTTCAGGTAAAGGAGCGGGTATCCGGTGTGTGTAAAAAACTGTGTCTGCCGGTTATCTCTTATGTACAGATCAAACGACATGGGCAGAAGTCCCAGTGCCGTCCCGTGGTCTCCCTGCCGATTGCCCTGGGCAACCGGCAGGGAGAAACTCTGTTCACTCTTACCGATCGCAGCCACTTTGATTATCCCGTCTTGATTGGCAGAAGCTATATGGAGAAGAGCTATCCAGACGACAGGACTCTGGTTGATGTTAAGCGTGACCATATTGTCAGCAAACCATAAAAGTTCGTCCATTCCCCCCCGAAATATGTCACACGCATCGGATTGTATCGCCATGCCGTTCTCTATCTCTGGGAATACGTCAACGACTGCTGGTGCCCGGTTTGCCGCCGAGGGCGTTCTTTTGGGCGTGTGTACCAAAAAGAGATCATGGTTCTTGATGCCAGCAGTGATACCAACAGCGATTCACGGAAAATACGACTCTGTGCCAATGGATTTTCCGCAGAAAGCTGTCGTAAAATAGCCTGCCGTAAAATAGCCTGTCGCCAACCGGACTACTCTTTCACCCTGAGCAGCAGATAGCTTTAATGCTGTTCCGCAGAATGTAGAATTATGTGGCCACTTCCTTTTCGAAAAGGTTTGAACCAGAGTCAGCAACACGATAGTCAGCTTGAGCTGGATACTCGTGGTCAACGCGTTCTGGAAAAAATCGCCAGTGCTCCCCACAAAGAACCATGGGCTGTCACCTTGATGATGCTGGCCTGGACAGCCGGTCCGGTTACGCTGCTAACCGTCACCATGGCCACATGGATTGGTTACGGTCAGCCCATGGATCTGGAGCGGGCGACCTACTTTTTGGTTTACTCTGTCATCGCTGGTCTGCTGGGTATCCTTACCAAAATTATCTATAACACCACCCATGGTCATCGGGAGTCGAAGGATGCCCGTGCCCTGCTGGAGGTGGTCGACCGTTTGCCAGAAATTATCTATATGGTACGAGATCTGCGTCTGGCTAACCTTGGTCCGGACAACCGTCGTATAGAATCCGCAGGTATTCTGCTGCGTAAATTTGATCTTGGCCCTGAGTGGATCGCCTGCGCCATCGAAGACCTTACCGGCAGCCATGAACTGGCCAAGAGTGCAGAGCGCATCGAGCTGTATCGCCGTGCCGGTCTCTACAATCGTATGAATGATCTGGTACAGGCTACCGCTGAAATGGCGGATGAGTATGTGGCCGAACTGCGCCAGACCCACCCACGCATTTCTGCCGCTATGGCTGCGCGTCTCAAGGGGCTGGCGCCTGATATACGACAAGGTCAGTCCAGGGAGCCACTGTTTCTGGAACGGATACTGGCCGCGATCGAAGAAGAGAACGAAGAGCTGATCACCCTGCCCGATGTCGAGCACCTGTTGGCTCTCTGTTTCGAGTTGATGTGTGGCCGCAGCATCACCTACCTGAAGGTCGAGTATAAAGGTGGCGACTGGAATTTGACCAAGGCCATCGACCGGATGGAACACTGTCGCAACGATTATCGTCTGGCTCGCGCCAGGGTCTACAGCCGTCTGCGGGCACTGGCTGCCTATATCGATTATGTCTTCCCGACCGAGGATAGTATCGCCTCATCCCAGGGGCTGAGTATGCGTATATTGCTGGATGCCAGCATAGAAGGCATCAACCGTCTGGCTGAGGAGGTGAACGACTGTCGACGTCAGGTCAATCTCACCGGGCGCAATCTATCCGGGCTGCAAATGCGCCTGACCCAACTGGTCAAGGCTCTGGAACTCTATCGTGCGGCCCATTCTGCCTGGCAACGGGAGGGGCGAGAAGGTCGTCATTTTAACCGGGCCTTGAAGGTCTGGCAGCAACGCAGCAAGCAGTGGCAGCAGCGGGGTGGCGAAAATCTTAAACGGGGATTGGTGGTCTCTGAACAGACTGTTGCACTCAGTGATGAAGACAAAATTACCTTTGCCCATGAGCTCAGTCAGTGGTTGAAAGAGAACCGCATTCGACGATACAGCCGTGGCAGTAAAGTCAGTGAGAAGGTGCTGACTATTATCCGGGCAAGAGAGCTGGCGATTGAAGTGGTGCTGATGCTGGAACCCTTGATTCATCTCCATGACCCGGAAATCCAGCGTGCCATTGATAACTCTCCACTTTCCACCATGGCACCTCTGGAGCCGGGTATGAGTCCGATGACTAAAGCGGCACTCGGCCAGGCAATGGCCAATGCTATCGAGGTTGATCTGGCCGATATGGCGGAGAAATTGGCGCAGAATCTGATCCGTTACTATCGTGTTCCCCTGAGTCAGGCAACTATTGATTTTCTCGTCAATAACTATAACGCCAGCCGGAACCGGCTTGAGTTTATAGCCCAGCACGAAACACCACAGTCTCCGGGCCACTGCAATACCAGCTCAACTCTTGAACTGCCTGAGGTTATTCGTTATTGGGAAACTACTGAGTACAACGCAAGGCGTACACTGGATTTGCTCCAGTAGTCTGCTGTCAAAACGGTTGGCAGGGAGGCAGATTTTTATGCCTTTCAGTGTTTCTTTTTCTGTACATGATCAAAGACTATGAAGGGAGGGGTTTGGGCAGCCCGTCCCTCTTTAGCAGACCGAATCGGGCATTGCTTTTTTGATGCCTGGCAAGGCCCACTCCCGGCCCAGGCGCTGGTTTTGCGACTTTTTTTTCGCACAAGCAATCATTCCTTCAGCCATTAGCCAACGTTATACCTCACTCCCTATAAGCACAGCTTGCCGAGAGCCTTTTTATGATATATAGCAGTCGAGATAAATTTTTCATCTCACTATAATAGGCCCCCTCCTGTTCCTGTGCGGTGCTACTTTACAGTCGGCTCTCAAGAAAGCATGACTGTGAGCGAGTGTTGCCCTCTGTCTTTGGATACACGCCTATGATTTCAGATTATGTGGTCGATCTATCGAGGCTTCAGTTCGCACTGACGGCCTTGTATCACTTTTTGTTTGTGCCCCTTACTTTGGGGTTGAGCTTTATGCTCGCCATCATGGAGTCGGTCTATGTGATGACCGGCAAACAGGTCTATAAGGATATGACCAAATTCTGGGGCAAGCTGTTTGGTATTAACTTTGCCCTGGGTGTGGCCACCGGTCTCACCATGGAGTTCCAGTTTGGTACCAACTGGTCTTATTACTCCCATTACGTGGGTGATATTTTCGGAGCGCCTCTGGCCATTGAAGGTCTGATGGCCTTCTTCCTGGAATCCACCTTCGTCGGCATGTTCTTCTTCGGCTGGGACCGTATGACCCGTGTACAGCACCTTGCCTGTACCTGGCTGGTTGCCATAGGCTCTAACTTCTCCGCCCTGTGGATTCTGGTGGCCAACGCCTGGATGCAGAACCCTGTTGGTGCCGAGTTCAACTTTGAAACCATGCGTATGGAGATGACCAGTTTCGGTGAAGTCTTCTTCAACCCTGTGGCTCAGGTGAAATTCGTTCACACCGTTGCCGCTGGCTACACGACAGGTGCTATGTTTGTACTGTCTATCAGTGCTTACTATCTGCTGAAAGGCCGCGATATCGGCTTTGCCCGTCGCTCCTTTGCCGTTGCTTCCGGTTTCGGTCTGGCTGCCATCCTCTCCACTATCCTTCTGGGTGATGAATCCGGCTACCAGCTCGGTGACGTACAGGAGATGAAGCTGGCGGCAATCGAAGCGGAGTGGGACACCTACCCTGCACCCGCGCCGTTTACCGTGATTGGTCTCCCCGATCAAGAAAACATGGAGACCGACTATGCGGTAAAGATTCCCTGGATTATGGGCTTGATCGCCACCCGCTCCTTCACAGAAGAAGTGATGGGTATCAAAGATCAAATTATTCGTAACGAAGGTCGCATCCGTGATGGTATGGACGCCTACCGCCTGCTGGAAGAGTTGAGGGCCGGTAACGACACCCCGGAAAAACGTGAAGCCTTCCTGTCTGTGCAGGGTACTCTGGGCTATGGTCTGCTGCTCAAGCGTTACACTGACGACGTTATTGATGCGACCGACGAGCAAATTAAAAAGGCCGCTCTGGACACCGTTCCTAACGTTCTGCCACTGTTCTTCTCCTTCCGCATCATGGTTGGCTGCGGCATGATCATGCTGCTGGTATTCATCTCTGCGTTCTACCTGACCGCCCGTCGTATTGAACACCAGAGCCCACGCTTCCTGTGGCTGGTACTGTTCTGTCTGCCACTGCCATGGATCGCCTCAGAAGCGGGCTGGTTTGTTGCGGAGTATGGCCGTCAGCCATGGACTGTGGCCGGTATGCTGCCGACCTGGATGTCCGCCTCCAGCCTCACCGTCACCGACCTGTATATGAGTATTGCCGGCTTCACCGTGTTCTACGCCATATTTGCGGTTATTGAAGTCTACCTGATGGTGAAGTACGCCAAAATGGGGCCAAGTAGCCTGCACACTGGTCGCTACCACTTCGAACAACAGAAGATTGGCGAAACCGCCATGAGCACCCATTAATGGACGTTTGACGGAGATTGCCATGATCGAACTCTTTACAAACTATGAGCTGTTGAAAATAACGTGGTGGATGCTGATCGGCGTACTGCTGATTGGCTTCTCCATCACCGGTGGTTATGACCTCGGCTCCGCCGGGCTGCTGACCCTTATCGGCCAGAACAACACCGAGCGTCGTGTCATCATCAATGCTGTTGCGCCCCACTGGGATGGCAATCAGGTCTGGTTTATCACCGCCGGTGGCGCCATCTTTGCGGCCTGGCCGATTGTTTATGCGACCGCGTTCAGCGGTTTCTATTGGGCGATGATGCTGGTATTGCTTGCACTGATGCTGCGACCTCTTGCGTTTGAATACCGTGCCAAGGTGGACGATGCCCAGAAGAAGTGGTGTGATATCGCTCTGGTCATCAGCGGTCTGGTACCGGCCCTGATCTTCGGCGTGGCGTTCGGTAATCTGTTCCAGGGCTACGGCTTTGATATGGATAACTACCTGCGCACCTCCTTCCAGGCTAATTTCTTTAGCCTGCTGAACCCGTTCGGCATTCTATGTGGCATCGTCAGCCTGAGCATGATTCTGATGCAGGGTGCCAGCTGGCTCAACCTGCGTACAGCGGGAAGTGTTCAGATTCGTGCGGCAGGTGTCGCTCGTATTATGGGAATTGTGGTACTGGTGACCTTCGCTCTTGGTGGTCTCTGTCTGACCCAGATGCCCGGTTATGTGATCACCAGTGTCATCGATATGGCTGGTAGCGCCAACCCGATGAACAAGACTGTGGCCTTCGGTGAGGCGGGTGCCTGGCTGAGCAACTTCGGCATCTATTCATGGATGATTCTGGCACCGGTGCTCGGTTTTACTGGTGCGGGTAGTGTCGTTTATCTTAACGGTAGAATACCTGCTCTGGGCTTCCTGTGCAGCTCGCTGTCCAACGCCGGTATTATCATGACGGCAGGTTTCTCCCTGTTTCCGTTCATTCTGCCGTCCAGCACCAACCCGAACGTCAGTCTGACCGTATGGGATGCGACATCCAGTGAGCTTACCCTCGGCATCATGACCTTCGTAGCTATGGTGTTTGTCCCTCTCATTCTTGGTTACACGACTTGGTGTTTCTATAAGATGTGGGGCAAGGTGGACAGTCAGCATATCGAAACAAACACCCATTCCCTGTACTAAAAGGAGTTAACGCATGTGGTACTTTGCATGGATTTTGGGCGTGCTGCTGGCCTGCTCTTTCGGCATTATTAACGTGATGTGGTATGAGTTCCACGAACACGATTTTGATAAGAAAAACAATGAGTTAGATTAAAACCTTCCGGACAGCTACAAATTTTTATTTGTACCTGTTCCAAAGTGGTTGCGAATCAAGCATAAAAAAAGCCGTCCTTTTGGTCAAATAGTCGAAGAAAGAGTGAAGGCGAGCGTCTGTAGAATTTATATTCTGCTGGCGTTCGCAGTTATTTCCCACTGCTTATACAACAGAGTTTGCCTGGAAAATCGGCCATATCCCGTTTCACTAGTGCCGTACAGCGTGAAAACCCATAGCCATATCATTGTCGTCACTCCCGCGAAGGCGGGAATGATGGTGGTATGGCTATTTGAGCTTTGCAGCACTGGTGTCAGGAATCACTCCCGTGGGGAGGTTGTGAAATGTGGGAGAGTCTCCATCTTCTGCCGCCCGGCGTGCCGATAAGCCTTTTTCCCACACAGCCATGAGTACGTATAGGCAGAACTCCGTTCCAAATTTACTATCCCGCCCGCTTGTTTGACAGTCATGAGCGGGAAATGCTGCCCCCCACAAACAATGGAAACGGGGGGCTTCATTTCCGCGTAAATAGCACCCTTAATAGAAAAAACAAACGGAAAGAACGGGATATGTTCAAAAAAAATCTTCTGCTGGCGACGGCAATGGTGGCGTTCTCTGTGTGTGCGTCGGCCTCTTCCTCGACCTTTGAGACCATCGCCGTTATTGGTGCTATGGATGTAGAAATAGAAAAATTGCTGCCGGAAATTACCAATCGTAAAGAGACGAAACTGCGTGGCCATACCTATTACACAGGTATCATGCGCGGTAAAAATGTTGTTGTTACCCGTTCCGGTGTTGGCAAAGTCAATGCCGCCGTCACCACTTCGGAACTCATTCGCGAATTTGATGTCGATTCTCTGATCTTTACCGGTATTGCCGGTGCAGTCGATCCTGAGCTGGAGCCAAGTGATGTGGTGATATCAACGGCGCTGGTACAGCATGATGTCGATCTGACCGCTTTTGGCAACAAACCTGGGCAAATGGACGGCTTTGATGACCGGAACTTTTACGCCGATAAGGCGCTGATCGATACAGCGACGACCGCTGCCAGAGGCGTTGTTGGCAAGGACAAGGTAAACCTTGGTGTTATTGTGACAGGTGATCAGTTTGTGGCTGATAAACAGGCTGTACAAAAAATGTACAAAGAGTTCAAGGCGATGGCGGTAGAGATGGAAGGTGCTGCTGTCGCTCAGGTTGCGTTTATGTATGGTAAGCCTCTGGTGGTAATTCGTACAATTTCTGACAAGGCCGATGGGTCAGCCACTCTGGATTACGAGGAGATGAAAACATTAACCGCGAATAACTCAGCCGGTATCACACTCAAAATGCTGGAGCTGATGGACAGCAAAATCTGAGCTGGGTACTTCAGATTTTATTGTTCTACAGTAACAGAGTGTTACGTAATATTTTGCTAGAGTGAACTTAGGGGCTGCTGGCGCTTCAAAATGCCAGTAGCCCTTGCGGGACAAAAAAAAGCAGAACAAGAAATGCCTCATAACCTAATTTTTATGCATTCTGTTTTTCTCGTTGTGGTTACCGGCGCAGGTCAGTTTTCAGCATGCAGATTGTATTATTTTGGGAAATATACCGAACGATGGAACTTTTTGTCAGCCTGGCTGTCCTAACTGTTAGATCGGAACAGAAGCGTTTTGGCCTAGGCTCTACATCTGGTCAAAAATGTTGAGGGGACTCTATGTCAGATGCACCTGAAACCGATCTGCAGCTGGTAGAAAGGGTGCGCAAGGGGGATAAGAGAGCCTTCGACCTTCTTGTCATCAAATATCAGCATAAGATTCTCGGTCTTGTTGGCAGTTATATCCATGATTTTCAGGAAGTTCAGGATGTAACACAGGAGGCTTTTATCAAAGCCTTCCGCGCGATGGAGCGTTTCCGGGGGGATAGCGCTTTTTATACCTGGCTCTACCGGATTGCCATCAATACCGCAAAAAATTATCTGGTGTCCAAAGGTCGTCGACCACCGGATACCGATGTGGATATCTATGAGGCGGAGAATTATTACGGCGCGTCACCGATGAGGGATCTGGATACGCCTGAGAATAATCTTCAAAAAAATCAGATTGAGGAGGCCATTTATGGTGCTATCAAAAACCTTCCTAATGAATTGAAAACCGCAGTCACGCTGCGGGAGTTTGAGGGTTTGAGCTACGAACAAATTGCCGAGATTATGGACTGTCCTGTGGGCACTGTTCGTTCGCGTATTTTTCGGGCAAGAGAGGCGATTGATCAGGTTATTCGTCCCTTGTTAAATAAAGTAGGTTAATGAAACTTACAAAAGCCAGTGAGGTGTCCTATGAGTGATACCAGCCCTGAACCAGACAACAGTCAGATCCATTTGCGGGAATCTCTTTCTGCGCTGTTGGATGGTGAAGCGAATGAGCTCGAAATGCATCGGGTTCTGGATCATCTAGATGATCCAGAGTTTCGTCAAATGGTTTTGAGTTATCAGCGTATTGGTGCTGCGATCCGTGATGAGCAGACTCCATTTTCCGATATCGACCTTTCGGGATCGATTCGTGATGCCATTGCCGATGAGCCTTTGCCTCAGAACGATGAGGCAGGAAAGAGCACAAAACCTGAGTGGTGGTCTGCGCTTGGGCGTATGGCAGTCGCTGCTTCCGTAGCGGTCGCAACTGTGCTTGGTGTGCAGTTCTGGCAGCTTGCCAACCGTGGTGATGACAGCCACTTTGGGGACGTTGCTGCGGTATCTCCCGCAGAAGAGACCGTGCCTTCTGACTATCTGCCATCAACGGATATGTTTGGCGTACGCGGATTACAGGCCGGTTTTGGCTCTGAGCAGGGCCGCCTGACACCGGAACAGATAAGTCGAGCTCGTGGCTATGTCGACCAGGTCGCACAGGTACGTTTTCGTGCTTATATGCTAGAGCATGCGGAACAGTCTTCAGCTTATGGCGGTAATGTCATACCGTTTGTTCGGGCCACCAGTTTTGAGATGATGCCTCGTTAACCCTCATGGCATGTGCTTTGAGACGAGTGAGTTGACGGGATGCTGCGTGCTGGAGATCAAGTGCAATGAGTAAAGGAAAACTCTGGGTATTGGGGAACGGTTTGAAACAGATAATCCATAGAGTGGTTTTTGTTGGTGCCTGTCTGTTGTGCTCAGGCTTCTTTGCTGAGGGTTCTTTGGCTAAACCAGCAGCCACCTCCGCTGCTAAACCAGCAGCCACCCCCGCGGACTGGTTGTCCCGAATGGTGACAGCTTCAGCCTCGACCACTTATAAAGGGCTGTTTATTTATGAGAGTGCTTCTGGTCAGATGGCCATGCGTATTTTTCATACCTTCGAAGAGGGCAAACTTCGAGAGCGACTGATTTATCAGAATGGTCCTTATCGGGAGATCGTCCGTTATGGTGACCAGCTGGCGTTCATCCGTCCTGATGGTGATGTCAGTCGTTATCGTACGGAGGGGGTAAACGGTTTGGTGGATCGTCTTGCCAACTATCAGGATGATTTGCGTCACTCCTACCGGCTATTGTTCGGGAGCGATGATCGCGTGGCTGGCCGTGAGGCTTTACGCATAGATATTCAGCCCAGAGATAGTCATCGTTATGGTTACGCGATCTGGATTGATCGGGAGACAGCGCTGTTGTTGCGCTCCGATCTTATAGATGAAAAGGGTGTCATTCTCGAGCGCCTTCAATATGTTGGGATATCCATGCCGGACAAGATTTCTGCCGAGTTGCTGATGCCTTCCCGTGAGGTCGTCTGGCAACAGGCTTTCCAGAAATCATCGGATCAGTCAGTGCAGTCGGGATTGGCACATCTGAGCTGGGATACGGGCTGGGTTCCTTCCGGGTTTAAGCTGGCAGGCATCAGTCAGACAGACAGCCCCGTATCACAGCAGAAGGCCGACAGTCTGCTGTTTAGTGACGGTCTGGCCACATTCTCCGTTTTTGTGGAGAAGGATCAATCCCGTATGCACGGTTCGGCCTCCGAACAGAACGGTGCGACCTCGGCAGTCTCCCACCTGTTCCGTGATGGTGAGGATTATTATAACGTCACGGTCATTGGTGAAATTCCATTGGGGGTGGCAGAACGGGTCGCAGTGTCGGTAAAATCTCAAGCTTCTGAATAGATTCGTAATTTTCAATAGCATCTACGGTTTGTAATAGGCTCCATTAATGAGCGCCATGATTGAAGAACGGGGACGGGTTGTGAAAGTTGATCCGACCTCTGTATGGGTAGAAACCCTCCGGAAAAGCAGTTGCGGGAGGTGTCAGGCTAATAATGCTTGCGGGCATGGCCTGATGAATCGTCTGATGCCTTCCCGTAGCCATGCCTACATACAAGCCTCTAGTCACTACCCTTTGCAGGTTGGTGATGAGGTCACCATTGCTCTGCCTGGTCAGGCGCTACTCTCAGCCTCAGTGCTGGTCTATCTTGTTCCGCTGCTGTTTATGTTGCTGGGGGGGATAGCGGGAACCATGGTAGAGCAGACTGAAGTGGTTGTTATCATGCTGTCCCTGGCGGGTCTTGTTTTCGGTTTTCTTGGGGTAAGCTGGTGGATTAAGCGTATCCAGAAAGGGCTTTATGAGCCCGTTGTTCTACATTGGCATCTGCCTTTATCTGCTCCGGAGGATGCCTGATATTTTGACAAGACTGCTTGATGGACAAATACGAAAAATCACAGAAATGAATGACGATGGATTTAACAAAAAGACGCTGTTTTTCGCGCTTTGACTGGTTGTAGCAGGAAGTCTTTCTGTCGCAGTCAGCCCGCCGGTAATGGCAAATGAGCCAAAGCTGCCGGATTTCTCCACTCTGGCGGAGAAGATATCTCCAACCATCGTCGATACCCAAACCGATGTACCGATCAATCCCGGTGGTTCTGGTAGCCCTCTGCTAAATAGGGAAGGAGAGGTTGTTGGCATAAACTCCCGGATTTATACCCATTCCGGCGGCTTTAGGGGGCTCTCTTTTGCGATTCCGATTGATGATCAGCCACATTAACCAGCAAGATATTACCTACACCAAAGATTACCCAAAAGTGACGGCCGCTCTTCCGGTCGATAAAACCATCTCCATGCGTCTTATTCGCAAAGGAATACCGGGTTTTATTACCTTCCGCCTGAGTGAATAATGGCGTGCCGGAATGGAACGGAGTGGCTATGAAGCCACTCCGTTTTTTTGTGGTTGTTGTTTTTCAACGCCTCAGACACTTACCGATGCGTGCAAGTGTCCGAAGTACTTGCCCGAGAGTCGAAGCCTGCCTTTGTAACCCCCGTCTTTGTAACGAAGAGATTTCTGGTACAGATGCATAACGAACCTGAAGACGATAAAAAAACCATATATTCGCTGCGCTTCCCGGATTCGTTCATCTTCAGAAAATGCAGATAAAACAGGCGCTCACGAGCATTTGTTAACACCAGCGTGAACTTTTCAACGGGGTTGCAGGCACTTTTATTGAGAATTCTATAAAGGGCAGGGATCACTTGTGGCCAAAATTCGTGGGTGCCATCAATGAGTAAGTTCTATTATCGATCAATAATTTCTGGCTGGTGCGTAATCAGGGCTTATGCATGATTCACCGTCCGCACGACGGAAGGTTTGGGTTCAGCATGACGGTTTTGAACTTTCCTGTCTGCTGGATGTCCTACTTGCCACTACTTGCCACGAGGATGTAAAGCATTTCTAGCTGATGTGTAATCCTTGGTAAACAAAAACGAGGTAAAAGTATGAAAAATAACGAATTTAACAAAAAGATGCTGTTTTTCGCACTTTATCTGTCGGCGGTGGGGAGTTTACCTATGCTCGTCAGCCCGCCGGTGACGGCAAATGAGCCCCTATCGACGCGTGTATCCAATCTGGTGAAACAGGTCCATCCAGCCATCGTTAATATCAAGTGCTTTCTGCCGCAAGTCGATAGTAACCCCCGTGCTCGGAGCGGTTCCGGTTTCATTATTGACAAGGATGGTTGTGTGGTGACCAATCAGCATGTGGTTGATTGTGGGGGCAAGATCATAGTTCGTCTGAATAACGGCAGGGTGTACCGTGCCGAGCTGATTGGTTCCGATAAGCTGGCCGATGTGGCTCTGCTGAAGGTGGAGGCAGAAAACCTCCTGCCGGTGGTAGAAATGGGTGAGTCAACAGACGGACTCATGCTTGGTCAGAAGGTGTTTGCCATCGGTTCGCCCCATGGACTTGATGGTTCTGTCACCAAAGGTATTATCTCTGGTCTGAATCGCAGGATGCCGGGTGGGGAGCGTTATATGCAGTTTATCCAAACCGATACACAGATCAATCCCGGTAATTCTGGTGGTCCTCTACTGGACATGAAGGGAAAGGTTATTGGCATAAACTCCCTGGTCTATACCTATTCTGGCTACCGTACGGGGATCTCTTTTTCTATTCCGATTGATGACGCCATGGATGTGGTCAATCAGCTGAAAAAGAACGGCCATGTCTCCCGTGGCTGGCTGGGCGTGATTGCTGATGATGTACATGATGATTCTGGTGAATTATTTGACCTTGATTATCCACATGGCGCCTTGCTGAATAAGGTTTTTCCTGATACTCCAGGAGAGAAGGGAGGGCTGCAGAAGGGAGATATAATCACTCGATTTAATGGTTGCGAGATCGAGTCCGCCAGTGACCTGATTATCGCCGTGGGCCACGTGTCGGTCGATAAGTATGTCGTCGATATTGAACTGGTACGCGATGGCGATCAGAAGGTTATTACACTGGCCGTCGGCAAGCTGTCTGATAAGGATTCCGATGATTTCCAATCGGGCTCCTGGTTCGGCTCCTGGTTCGGCTCCTGGTTGGGCTCAGAGTCGGATTCCGGGTGGAATGTTCAGGACTCAATCTGATTCATGTCCAGATTAAGCACTCGGAAGCATGATAAAAGTCGGGCACCTGGTAAGCGACAAAAGGCTCAGGAAATGTCCGGTTATCAGGTGCGCCATCAGCAACACCGGCATTATTTGGGAAGAGAACTCGCTCCATTCAGGATGGTATCTGCACAGACAATCGCCCCGGTCTTTCATTTTCAGGTTCCGATGATTCGCCCCGAGCCCCGACTTTCACCGTTCGGGATGGGCGGTATTTCCTGCGTATAGCGGTTTATTTTATGAATTGTACGTGTTCTGTGGGTGGTGAATAGCAGGCTCACAGCAAATGCGGTAGACTTGCCGTTTAATCAAACACATTGCCGACTCGCACATTGCTATGCGTGTTGGTCTGTATCAAGCAGATAAACCGGAGATTGCGCTGGCTGTTGTGCGTAACTGGCGCTGAGTGACTGACGGTGAGCAACCTGAAAAATATTCGAAACTTTTCCATCATTGCCCATATTGACCATGGGAAATCCACGCTGGCCGACCGCTTTATTCAGCACTGTGAAGGGCTGAGTGAACGTGAAATGCAGAACCAGGTTCTGGATTCCATGGAGTTGGAGCGTGAGCGTGGCATTACCATCAAGGCGCAGAGTGTCACTCTGAACTACACCGCCAAAGATGGTGAAATTTATCAATTGAACTTTATTGATACGCCCGGACACGTTGACTTCTCCTACGAAGTCTCCCGATCCCTGTCGGCCTGTGAAGGCGCGCTGCTGGTGGTTGATGCGGCTCAGGGCGTTGAAGCCCAGTCGGTCGCCAACTGCTACACCGCGATTGAGCAAGGTCTGGAAGTTATGCCGGTTCTGAACAAAATGGATCTGCCTCAGGCCGAGCCAGAGCGTGTTGCCCTTGAGATCGAAGAGATTATCGGCATTGACGCATCAGATGCGGTACGCTGTTCAGCCAAGAGCGGTCTGGGTATTGAGGATGTCCTGGAACGTCTGATCGTCGCCATTCCGTCACCGGAAGGTGACCGTGATGGTGATTTGCAGGCGTTGATTATCGATTCCTGGTTCGACAACTATCTGGGTATTGTCTCTCTGGTACGGGTCGTCAATGGCGAACTGCGCAAGGGCGATAAGATGCTGGTGAAGTCCACCCGCGACACCCATCAGGTAGATGACGTTGGCATCTTTACCCCCAAACGGACCTCGACCGGTGTTTTGCGTGCCGGTGAAGTCGGTTATGTGGTCGCGGGTATCAAGAACATCCACGGCGCGCCGGTCGGCGATACCCTGACCAAGGCCAAGACCCCGGATGTACCGACACTGCCCGGTTTCCAGAAGGTAAAGCCTCAGGTATATGCCGGTCTGTTCCCGGTCAGCTCCGATGACTTTGAAGATTTCCGTGATGCGCTGAATAAACTCAGCCTGAACGACGCCTCCCTGTTCTTCGAGCCGGAATCCAGTGATGCACTGGGCTTTGGTTTCCGCTGCGGCTTCCTCGGTATGCTGCACATGGAGATCATTCAGGAGCGTCTGGAGCGTGAATACGATCTTGATCTGATCACCACGGCCCCGACAGTAATCTATCAGGTTGTCCTGAAAAACGGCGATGTGATTGAGATCGATAACCCGTCTCGCCTGCCGGATCCTGCCGGTATCGATCAGGTGCGCGAGCCTATCGTTCGGGCCAATATCCTTGTGCCTCAGGCCTACCTCGGTAACGTTATCAGTTTGTGTGTAGACAAACGCGGAATTCAGAAAGATATGCAGTTTACTGGTGGTCAGGTCTCTTTGACCTATGATCTGCCAATGAGCGAAGTTGTGTTGGACTTTTTTGACCGTCTGAAATCAGTGAGTCGCGGTTTTGCCTCGCTCGACTATAGTTTTGATCGGTTCGAAACGGCCAACATGGTGAAAATGGATATTCTGATTAACGGTGAGAAGGTCGATGCTCTGGCACTGATCCTGCACCGTGATAATTCCCATGGTCGTGGTCGTGCCCTGACGGAAAAAATGAAAGAGATCATCCCTCGTCAGATGTTCGATGTGGCGATTCAGGCCACCCTTGGTGGTCAGATTGTCGCCCGGACTACGGTGAAGGCGCTGCGCAAAAACGTAACGGCCAAGTGTTATGGTGGTGACATCTCTCGTAAGCGCAAGCTGCTGGAGAAGCAGAAAGCCGGTAAAAAGCGGATGAAGCAGGTCGGACATGTAGAAATTCCTCAGGATGCATTCCTTGCCGTTCTGAAGATTGATAAATAAACAAGTTAACTCCGGGCAGCGTCATCTGGCTGCTGTCCGGGTCACGGACTGAGACTGAAAAAGGGCTCCCCCAACGTGATGGATTTAAACTTTCCTTTGATCCTTGTTACGGCTGTTTTTGCCACTGGATTGATCGCACTTCTTGATCGGCTGATATTGGCTCCAAGGCGTGCAAAGGCAGCAGAGAACTACCGCAGTAGTGTGAAAGCACCGATTCCGGAAACGTTGGAGAGTCTGGAGCGCGAGTCGGCGGTGGTGGAAACATCCCGCTCAGTGTTCCCGGTGCTTTTGCTGGTTTTGGTGTTGCGCTCTTTCCTGTATGAGCCTTTCCAGATTCCGTCTGGCTCCATGCTGCCGACGCTGGAGATCGGTGACTTTATTCTGGTGAATAAATACACTTATGGTCTGCGTCTGCCCGTGATTGGCACCAAAGTTCTGTCGGTCAATGACCCTCAGCGCGGCGATGTGATGGTCTTCAAGGAGCCAGCCAATCCAAACATTAATTTCATCAAGCGGGTGATCGGGGTTCCGGGAGACAAGATCACGTATGTCAATAAAACACTCTATGTCAACGGGGATAAGATCCCTGAGAGTTTTGTTGGCGAGCGTATGGATGATTTTGATGCCCATATTGGTTTACGTCCGGTCTACCGTATTTACGATGAAAGCATTGGCGATGTGACCCACGAGATTCGCAAAGACATGATGATTCCCAACCGCCGGGCTGAAGGTGAATGGATTGTCCCCGAAGGTGAATACTTTGTGATGGGTGATAATCGTGATCGCAGTAACGACAGCCGTTTCTGGGGTTTTGTGCCGGACAATAATGTGGTTGGTAAAGCGGTTTACATCTGGATGCATTGGCCAAGCTGGACAGAAATTCCCAATTTCCGTAACAATGGTGGTGTTCAATAATAAATTTTGCTTGTCCAACTCAATCAGGGGTGTTGAAAACTGTTTATGGGGTCTGTAAAAAAAATCTCGTCCAGGACGCAGGGTGGCTCTTCCGGTGTGTATGTACTGAGTATGATTTCACTCCTTCTGTGTACCTTGTGGATAGCCTTCAAGCTTATCCCTATTTACCTCGACGACCACGCCGTCGGCTCGATTCTGGAATCTTTGGATAATTATCCTGATGTTCGCGAAGCCAGTCCGAGGGAGGTGGAAGGGAGGATACAGAAAGGTTTCCTTATTAACAGTATCCGCGATATCCCGGAGGAGAACATCAAGGTGAACAGGAATAATTCATTCCTGACGGTTGATGTAAATTACGAACGTCGCGTTGATCTGGTCTTCAATATTGATCTCGTGATGACTTTTGAGAACAGCTGGAAAATCCGACAGTAGTGAAATCTTCGTTAGATAAGCTGGAACGCAAGCTTGGGTATACGTTTAAAGATCCCGAGCTTGCCGTTCTGGCGTTAACACACCGCAGTTATGGCGGAAACAACAACGAGCGACTGGAGTTTCTTGGAGATTCCATCGTCAATTTTCTGATTGCAGAAGACCTCTATCAGCGCTTTCCCGATGCGCGTGAAGGGCAGTTAAGTCGTCTGCGCGCTCTGATGGTTCGTGGTCGGACTCTGGCAGAGCTGGCGCGCGAATTTGAACTGGGCGACTTTTTGTTGCTCGGTTCCGGTGAACTAAAAAGCGGTGGTTTCCGAAGGGAGTCCATTTTAGCGGATGTTGTCGAAGCGCTTCTGGGAGCTATCTATCTGGATACCGGAATGGATGCCTGTCGAGAGCGGGTGCAGGCGTGGTTTTCTACCCGCCTGATTGCGTTATCCGCAACGGATCAGAACAACAAAGATCCCAAAACCCGCCTGCAGGAGTACCTGCAGTCTCGGCAACAGAAGTTGCCAGAATATGAGTTGCTCAGTATTGAAGGTAAGGCCCATGCCCAAACTTTCAAGGTCTCTTGTCATATTGATGGCATAAAGGCTTCTGAGGGTGAGGGAAGTAGTCGCCGTATTGCTGAGCAGCAGTCTGCCAGCCGGGCTCTGATAGCGATAGGCGTGGAGGGTAAGGAATGATTGAACAGGCTGTATCTCAAGGTCGTTGTGGTTATGTGGCGATTGTAGGTCGTCCGAATGTGGGCAAGTCCACGTTGTTGAACCGTATTCTGGGTCAGAAGCTCAGTATTACATCCCGTAAACCCCAGACTACCCGTCACCAGATTCACGGCATCAAAACCGAAGGTGATATGCAGGCGATCTACGTCGATACGCCGGGCATGCATCTGGGGGGCGAGAAGGCGATTAACCGCTACATGAACCGGGCGGCATCGTCTTCCCTGGCGGATGTGGATGTGATTGTCTTTCTGGTCGACCGGGTGCGCTGGACAGAAGAAGATGAAATGGTACTGGGGAAACTCCGCCAGGCCAAAGCTCCGGTTATTCTGGTGGTGAACAAGATTGACCGCCTGAATGAAAAAGAGCAGTTGATCCTCTGGCTGGATGAGCTGTCGCGCAAGATGGATTTTGCCCATATCGTGCCGTTGGCGGCCCGCAATGGTCATAACGTTGATCGTCTTGAACGACTGGTTAACAGCTATCTGCCGGAAAGCATCCATTTCTATGGTGATGACCAGATCACGGATCGCAGCTCCCGCTTCCTGGCGGCCGAGCTGGTGCGAGAGAAGGTGATGCGTCAGCTGGGCGATGAACTGCCTTACCAGATCACCGTTGAGATCGAAGAGTTCAAGGATATTGAAGGTGTTCTTCATATCGGCGCCCTGCTTCTGGTTGAGCGTGCCGGGCAGAAGAAGATCGTCATTGGTGACAAAGGCTCACGCCTCAAGACCATCGGTCACGATGCCCGTCTGGATATGGAAAAGCTGTTCGACAGCAAGGTCATGCTCAGCCTGTGGGTGAAAGTCCGCACCGGCTGGTCCGATGACGAACGCGCCCTTGCCAGCCTCGGTTATAACGATCTGGTGTAATGCAGAGCCGTACCGTTGAGTTACAGCCAGCCTGGGTCCTCCATACGCGACCTTATCGGGAAAGCAGTCTGCTTGTCGATCTGCTGACTCAGTCCCATGGTCGGATCGCAGTTGTGGTCAACGGTGCCCGCGGGACGGCGGCCAAAAATGGCCGTCCTCGCCGCGGTCGGCTGCTTCAGCCGTTTGCCGAACTACTGGTAAGCTGGAGTGGCAAGAGCGAGCTGAAAACCCTTAAATCCCTTGAACAGTGTCGTGTGCTCTCTCTTTCTGGCACCCGGCTGTTCAGCGGGCTCTATGTGAATGAGTTGCTACAGCGTCTGCTGCAACCCTGGGAGCCCGTTGACGGTGTTACTGCGCTCTATGTCTGGCTGCTGGAGAATCTGGCAGCTGATACCCACCTTGAACGATCTCTCCGGCTATTTGAGAAGCGTCTGCTCGATGCTCTTGGTTACGGCCTGCCTCTAAGCTTTACCGCTGGCAGTGGTGATCCCATGAATTTGGACGGTTGGTACTGTTATGATCCGGCCAATGGTTTTTGGCCTCTGCCAGAAATAGAAGCAACCGGAACGGTTTTTCCTGGAACGGTTTTTTCTGGCGCTATGCTGCAGGCGCTGGCGGATGAAGTCATCGAAGACAGCGATCTTCTTCCCGCTAAAGCGCTTATGCGACAGGCTTTCAAGCCGCTGCTGGGCGAGCGCCCCCTCCGTAGTCGGGAGTTATTCAGAATCGCATGATTGTTGGTATAGGAACGGATATTGTCTCTATCCCCAGAATTGAGGCCGCATGGCAGCGTTCAGGAGAGCGCTTTGCCCGGCGAGTGCTGACAGCGAAAGAGCACGCAGTTTTTCAGCACCGGAAATTCTCGATAGCCTATCTGGCGACCCGCTTTGCTGCCAAAGAGGCTGCTTCCAAAGCGCTTGGGACGGGTATTGGCAAAGTCTCGTTTCAGGATATTGAAGTGAGCAATTTGGTATCGGGAGCGCCGGAGCTGACTTTCTATGGTGCCGCATTGGCACTTCAGCATGAGAAAGGCATAACGCGGCTGCATATCAGTCTGAGTGACGAAAAAGAGTATGCACAAGCGTTTGTAATACTCGAAAAAGATTAAAGAATTTTCACCACAGAGACACAGAGACACAGAGAAAAGCTTTTTAATAAGGGCTTTGTCTTTCCTCTGTGTTCTCTGTGCCTCTGTGGTGAAAGGCTTTTAAAAGGGCGCCTCTTCCTCCGCAGACTCGATGATAGCCGTGGTCTGCCGCTCCTGAACTTTGTCATCTTCTCCGCCGAGCGCTTCAATCAGCTCTTTCAGGAACTCGGCCAGCGTACCGCTCATCAGGGTAAAGTCCGCATCAAAACGGCTGGCGTCATCTTCCAAATGGACGGCTTCGGACTGTTCCAGCAGAGCCTCAGTAAATTTAAGCCGACGAATAATCAAATCATCGCCCAGCACGCAGGAGATGGCTTCGTTCCAGTGCAGAGCCAGCTTGCTCACCTGCATACCGGTACTGATATGGCTGAGAATCTCGTCGGCCAGCAGATCCTGATGTTTGCAGCGGATGGAGCCGGCCTCTTCGCCGAGGTCTTTCAGTTCACATTCGTCACCCAGAGTGATCAAACGGGGCATGGTGGTATCGTGATGCTCGAGCCAGGCGGTCATGGTGCTGGCGGGGGAATGTTTCAGCATAGGGGGTACGACGGGCAGTGAACCCAGATTGCCGCGCAGAACGCTGGTCAGCTCCTCGGCTTTGCGGAAACTGCTGGCATCAACAATCAGCCAGCCATCCCGTGTATCTATATAAGCCCGAATCACCTGAGAGCGGGTAAACGCACGGGGTAGCAGGGAGAGGGTCAGCTCATCTTTGATCTGATCTTTCTCTTTTTTGAACACCCGTCGGCCCTGTTCGGCTTCTATCTCTTCAACCTTCTCTTTAACGGCATCACGAATAACGCTGGTGGGCAGAAGGCGCTCTTCTTTTTTTGCGGCGAAGGTCAGGAAGCGTCCGCTGGCATGGACAAGGGTTTCACTAGAGGGAACCGGAGAGACCCAGCCGTAGGTGGACAGCTCAGTTTTTCCGCACGGACGAAAGGGGGACTGGTTCAGGCTCTCTTCCAGAGTGTGTACGGAAAGATCAATATTCTGATTGAATCGGTAAAGAATAAGGTTTTTGAACCACATCAGCGTAGGCTCCGGAGTGTTTTGTGAGGATTATGGTTGAGCTAATTTGGCTTTCGTTATTTGGCTAGTTTGGCAGGCTCGCTATCTGAGTACCATACCCGCTTCGTTATGGACGACAATGGTTTTTTATTTTCAGTTTCGAAAGATGCGCCGTAACTACCTGGAAGTAAAAGAGATATTTCTGTTGCGAAAAGGGGGTTAAGCTGCTTATAATGCGCGCCGTCTCAACGACATCTGTAAATTATTTTTAATTTGCGGAGCTGAAAGATTCTGGGTGATTAGCTCAGCTGGGAGAGCATCTGCCTTACAAGCAGAGGGTCGGCGGTTCGATCCCGTCATCACCCACCACATTTTAGCGATCTGAGATTTTAGGAATCTGAAATTTTAGTGGTCTGAAATAGGCAGGATTGATCAGTTAAGTCGTGTTGCGAATATGCGGACCGGTAGTTCAGTTGGTTAGAATACCGGCCTGTCACGCCGGGGGTCGCGGGTTCGAGTCCCGTCCGGTCCGCCACTTTAAAAGCATTTGGGTGATTAGCTCAGCTGGGAGAGCATCTGCCTTACAAGCAGAGGGTCGGC